>JBBRDE010000193.1:0-10559 GCA_038204185.1 Cytophagales bacterium | reverse complement strand
CTCCTACATTGTTCTCAACCCGTATGGTCTGAATGAGGATGTGATCAGCCATGAAATGTGCCACGATGAGTTGTTCACCCGCCTGGGCTGGTGGAAAACCACTACTCAGATTCCGCAGTGGTTCAACGAGGGCCTGGCCCTAATGCTGGATCGTCGCTTTGTACCCGAAACCGACCCGCTCCCCCGCTCCCTCAGCTACAAAGACGAGTGGTTGTACCTCACCCACGGGGCGCAGGAAGTACTGGAACTGGACGATCTGAAATCCATGAAGGGATTCTTCGGCGGCAACCAGCGGCGCGTCATGCTGGCCTATATGACAGCCGGCATGGAAGTGTCGTACTGGCTCATGCTGACTGGTCCCGGGAATGTTCGGGTCCTATTGGACGCCATAGCACAGGGGCGCGACTTTGCAGGTACCTACGAACGCATGAAAAAAGCCGGGGAAATAAAGCATAGGGTACCCCCTTCGGTCTATCCTTTGCGCTGATTTTGTAGGATTAACGTAAAATCATGCATTATTTTCACAAAAAACGTACTTTCGCCTTCGCATAAAAAACCAACCCTTTGCTACCACTTTAACCCTGCCTGATGATGCAACAATTACAAACGCTGGATTACGTTGTCTTTTTCTTTTATTTCCTGGTCGTAGCGGGCTACGGGGTCTGGATCTACAACCGCAAGAAATCCGCCGCTGCTTCCACGAAGGACTTTTTTCTGGCTGAGGGCTCCCTCACCTGGTGGGCCATCGGAGCCTCGCTTATTGCTTCCAATATCTCGGCTGAGCAGTTCATTGGGATGTCGGGCAATGGCTTTTCGATGGGTCTTGCCATATCTACCTACGAATGGATGGCCGCCGCTACCCTGATTATAGTGGCGGTATTTTTTATGCCTATCTACCTCAAAAATCGCATTTTCACCATGCCGCAGTTCCTCGAGCAGCGGTACAATAAAAGCGTGAGCCTGATCATGGCAATATTCTGGCTAGCGCTCTACATTCTGGTCAACCTGACGTCCATCCTGTACCTTGGCGCGTTGGCCGTTTCCGGTATCTCTGGCCTTGATTTTGACTTCTGCATGTGGGCACTGGCTATTTTCGCCATCATCATTACGCTGGGTGGTATGAAAGTAATCGGCTACACCGATGTAATTCAGGTATTCTTTTTGGTTCTGGGCGGATTGGCCACGACCTACCTGGCCTTGAATCTGGTGTCGGACGATGCCGGACGGCAGGGGATGCTGGAAGGTTTTAAGGCTATGACCCAGAATCATGACGACCATTTTCACATGATTTTTGAGAAAGGCAATGCCTTCTACTCGCAGCTACCCGGTCTGACGGTTCTGATCGGCGGCATGTGGATCGTGAACCTCAACTATTGGGGGTGCAATCAGTACATTACGCAGCGTGCTCTCGGTGCCGACCTCAAAACCGCCCGAAACGGCATCCTGTTTGCCGCATTCCTGAAACTGCTTATGCCCGTCATCGTGGTGCTACCTGGTATCGCGGCTTATTCTTTGTACAGCCGGGGTATGTTCCAGGCCGAAATGCTCGGACCCGATGGGATGCTACTGCCCGACAAAGCCTACCCCGTATTGCTAAACTTGCTGCCCGTAGGCCTCAAAGGGCTATCTTTTGCAGCCTTGACGGCGGCGGTAGTGGCTTCATTGGCCGGTAAAGCCAATAGTATTTCCACGATCTTTACGCTCGATATTTTCAAAAACTACATTGGCAAAAACAAGTCCGAAGCACAGCTTGTCCAGACGGGTCGGATCGTGGTGGTGGTGGCGATGGTGATGGCTATCGTCGTGGCTCCTTTCATGGGTATCGACAAAAAGGGTGGTTTCCAGTTCATCCAGGAAATGACCGGCCTGCTGTCGCCCGGTATCTTCGCGGCCTTCGTGATGGGCTTTTTCTGGAAACGTACCAACTCCGCCGGGGCATTGTTCGCCATCGTGGGAGGCTTCCTGATTGCCCTGGCCATGCACAACGGATTCCCGCCCTTCACGGGTTGGGAGACGGTACCCTTCCTCGACCGGATGGGCGTTGTGTTTCTGATTTGCGTGGTGGTGATGGTAGCACTTGGCTTCCTGGCGCCCACGCAGAACAAAGGCCTTGAAATTGACGCATCCATGTTCAGGACGCACCGTTCGTTTACGATTGGTGCAGTGATCGTGATCGCTACCATTACCTTCTTGTACGCCTATTTCTGGTAGGGGTAGTTTTACAAAAGACTCCGCCCCAACCGAAACGTACTGGATTCGGTTGGGGCGGAGTCTTTCTATGTCTGAATAGGTCTTGTCTTCGAATTGACCTCACCGGCAGCGGCCGACCGCCCCTGCCCCTCTCCTTCCGGGCGAGGGGGTACAAACTGTCCTAATACTTGAAGTAGTAAGAGACTAGGTACCCTTATGGGTGCGCCGTGAAACGTCTTTTCGACTGGGCCACACATTTATCAATACCCGCTCTGGTCGTAGAACGAGCGACGGCGGGTGAGCTTCAAGTCCTGCAAGATGGACGACTTGGCTTTGAGCGTGAAGGAATAGTTACTGGCCCGGAACTGACTACCGGCGTAAGGCGTCCAGTTGAATGACATATCCCAGCAATGCAGGTCGCGGTAGAGCGACACCGTGGTGATGGACGGACTCAGCGCCGCAAAGTCGAAGCCCGTTTGAAGACTGATTTTCCATTTCGGCGTCAGGCTCAGGTCGCCCGTGGCGCTGAGTGTCTGAATAATGCTGGACTTCTGTAAACCAAACCGACTCAATCCAAAGTTGTAGCTGAGCGAAACATTCCAGGGAATATCGAAATCCACGTACAGGTCGGGGTTACGCTGAATGAATTCGAGCTGTTCCGGGGTCGCCTGCGGATTCTGGGGGTTGGGGGGTACCGGCTTGGTTTTGGGATCTTTACTCTTGGGATTGAAACTGGTACTTAACGCAAAATTCAGGTTTTGGAGGCGCGCGAGTCCTTGTCCGCGCTTGATCGCAAACTCGTTGATCTTGACCCCCGCCGTATTACCCGGACTCCTCGGGTCAAGTACATACGCATACGGATCAAGCGTCAGGTTAAAGTTCATGTTCAGGTTCTTGGCGATCTGCGTGTTGGCGTTGACGGATATATTTGAAAGCTTCAAGGAGTCAGCTATCAAGTCATAGCTACCCCCAAAGCTAAGGTTGTCCAGCAGCATGACTTTCTCAAATTGCTTTTCGGCAGTAT
Source organism: Cytophagales bacterium (assembly GCA_038204185.1). GTDB lineage: Bacteria > Bacteroidota > Bacteroidia > Cytophagales > Spirosomataceae > Salmonirosea. The sequence continues at coordinate 7,345 of JBBRDE010000193.1, read as the reverse complement.
CACTTTTCGACTTCAGCTTCATTTCGAAGGAGTTGTTGAGACTGTACGAAACAATGCTCGAGGCTCGCCCGTTGCTGCTGTTGCTACCAATACCCCGATAGCGTGACAGGAAGCGTGTTTCACCTACTTCGTTGATCTGGATTTTCTGATAAAACCCAAAACTATCTCCCGAAAAATCGGGCGTATAACTGAACGAAACCGCTGGGATCACCGTGTGCCGAATGGCTTCCAGCCGCTTACCCTGGAGCTGGAAGGTGCCGTAAAAACGCGTGTTCATTCCCGCCCCGAACGAATAGCTGTATTCACTACCTACCTGATTGATCGTGTCGATACGAATCCGATTGTTACCCAGATAATTGTAGCGGTACTGCTGGGTGAACACTTCCCCCTGTAAAGACAGGCTGGGCGTGAAGTTGACAAAGCGCAGCAACTTGAAGTTGGGCAACGAAATAGGCAGTGAATAGCGGCCGGTGAACTGGGCATCGCGCAGCAGCGAAGGTAGATTCTCGAGGTTGAAAGGGAGTACCGTTTCGGAGCCTAACCGCGAGCTATCGACCTTATTAACGATCACAAAACCCAGCCGCGTGTAGGACGTATCAATAGCTGAAAGGGAATTGTTGACGCTGTAGTCGCCGTTAAAATCCAGACCTAGGCGGAAGCTCTCGTACCAGCGACCCCGGCCGCCATTGAGCGCGAAGGGGGCGATCTGGTTCACGCCGAAGTTAAATTGCGTCGACACATCGGTCTTGCCGCCATCGCGGCGCCCGGTGATGGTATTCACCTGGCCAAAGTTCTGGTTGACCCGCAGGCTCGCCCCGGCACGCCCGTACTGCCCGAAGGTACGGTTGTACTGCACCGACGAACTGGCCACGTTAGAAATGTAGCGCTGGTTGTCTTGGGCATTGAACTGGTTGAAGCTGTTGCTGGTCACATTCACGTTGGCCGAAAACGTGGAATTGCCCCGAGGTACCGGCGCGTGCGACCAGATCACGCTGAAATCGTTCCGACCTGGTTTGTTAAGGAGTTTGTCGAGCTCGTCGCCTGATTTGTTGCGGTTGAAACGCAGGGCCACGTTTCCATTGTAACGGTAACGTTTGGTGTATATGGAACTTGTGCCCAAACCCCAGCTGCCAGTGGAATAAATCTGCCCGGTTATGGTGGCATTGAAATATTCGCTTACGGCAAAGTAATAACCACCATCGCGGAGGAAGAATCCGCGTCCGTTGGGCTCTTCGCCGTAGGCCGGGAAAATGATCCCTGAGGTACCGATCTCTTTTTTCTTGGGAAAAGGAAAGAAACCAAAGGGTAGCCCCACAGGCAGGGGTACGTCAGCGATCACCAGGTTAAATGGCCCCGAGACCACCTGCTTGTTGTCGATCAGCTTGATCTTGGGCGCATTGATGTAAAAGTGCGGGTGAGTCAGGTTACAGGTTGTGTAGATAGCCCCCTTAATATACAGATTTCCTTCGTCGTCTTTTTTGACCTTGTCACCCCGGATGTTACCATCTCCCTGCTGGGTGACTACACCCCGGATAAAGCCTTTTTTGGTTTTATAATTGTAGCGGAGCTCGCGGGTGGTATAGCTTTCGGGGCCATCCTGAAAAACAGGCTCGCCGATGGTTTTCTTGGTGGTGGAGTCGTAGGTGCCTTTGGCAAAGAGTTCGTTGGTGGTCCAGTCGATGCGGATGTAGTCGGCTTTGAGCTGGATGGTACCGTATTTCACTTCAGCATCGCCGTACAGGTGTACCTGCTTGCCGTCCACATCCATAATGGTGGAGTCCTGGGACTGATACTCGACCGTGGATTGGAGATCACTTTCCTTCGCCAAAGAATCGCGTACCAGCGAATCACGCACCATACCCAGCGAATCACCAAGCGCCACGCGTACGCCATTGCGCAGCGTGGTGGAATCGGTGGGAGCCAGTGTGTCGGTGGCAACGGAGCCAGGGGTACTAACGGGCTGAATCGCGGCCAGGGTATCCGCCTTCGCCCCATTGCGGCCCTGGCGGCCCGATCGGCCCGATTGTTGCTGTGTGGTTACGCATCCTGCCACCAGAAATGCCCAGAAGCACAGCCATATACTAAACCGATTTTTTTTCAGTTGTAACAAATAGACTATTTTTGCAAATATAAGGATGTCAAAATTAGTGGAGAAACCACTATGGAGTAACGCACGAACCCAAAAATAATGTTAAAAGTTCTTAAAATCGCAGGTGCAGCGGGTTGCCTGGCAGCAAGCCTGGCCCTTGCTTTTCAACAAGAACCCGTATCAGAAAATAACCCAGGCCTTATCGACGTGGTGGTTATCGACGCCGGGCACGGCGGGCACGATTCGGGCACCCGGGGCAAAACCGCCCGCGAATCACGCACGACCCTCAAAATTGCCCTGGCACTGGGTAAGAAAATCAAAGCCGAAATGCCCGAAGTCAAGGTACTCTATACGCGTACTTCGGACGTGTTTGTGGAACTGGCGGAGCGTTCTGCCTACGCCAACCGCAACCGGGCCGACCTTTTTATTTCCATTCACTGCAATTCCAGTCCCGGTTCGAGCCGGGCGCTGGGCACCGAAACCTACGTCATGGGACTACACAAGTCCGAGGGGAATCTGGAAGTGGCCCGGCGCGAAAACTCGGTTATTTTGAAAGAGAAAGACTATAAGGAAACGTACAAGGGGTTTGACCCCGCCTCCCCGCTGGCCCACATCATGCTGGCCAACTATCAAAGCGCCTTTATGTCCAGCAGCCTGCGGTTTGCCGGGCACGTCGAGCGGCAGTTCAAGTCCTTCTCACAACGCAAAAGCCGGGGCGTGAAGCAGGCGGGATTCCTAGTGCTTTGGCGCACCACCATGCCCAGCGTGCTGGTCGAAACGGGTTTCCTGAGCAATCCGACTGAAGAAGCCTACCTCAATTCGAGCGACGGACAGGACGACGTGGCCCAGGCCGTGTACAGTGCGTTTAAGCAATACCGGAAGGATATGGAACGATATTAGTGGTATTTTCGTAACCCCACTGAACGATTTCTTCATCACGATTTCTATTCATGAAAGTTTCTAAAGAGTTGAAAGTAGGCATCTTGTCGGTTGTTACGGTAGCGATGCTCTATTTCGGCTTCAATTTCCTAAAAGGCTCCGATCTATTTTCCGATACTAATACGTACTTTGTGGTGTACGATAACGTGGACGGGCTTACTTCCTCCAATCCTGTGACCTTAAACGGATTGTCGGTAGGGCGCGTACAGGGCATCAAGATTCAGCAGGATAAAAATAACCAGTTGCTGGTTGCGATGGAGGTCAGGAAGGATATCCTACTCCGGCAGGGAACACAGGCGATCCTGGCCGATGGAGGACTGCTGGGCGACAAAGTCATTCGCCTGCAGATAAGCCCCACGGGAGCGCAACTGGCAAACGGAGATACCTTACGAGGTACGAAGGAAGCAGGAATTTCGGCTCTTTTACAAGCCAGAACCTTACCTGTGATGGACAAGGCGGATTCGCTGGTGCGTAACCTCAATGTCGTCACGCAGGGATTTCGCGAAACGGGCGCTATCCTGAATCAGGTACTGCGCAACTATGACGAAACCGGAACGGTGCTAAGAAGCACCCTGCAAAGCAATCAAAAGGATTTATCAGCCCTGATTACCAATCTCAGCCAACTATCGGGCTCGCTGGTCGAAACCGAAAAAAAAGTAGCCCCGCTGCTGGCCAAAGCCGACACCTTTGCCGATTCGTTGAAAGCCCTGCGTCTGGGTGAAACCGTGAACCGCGCCAATCAGTTGGTGTACCAAATGGAGCAGCTCGTGGCTTCGGTGAAAACGGGGCAGGGTACCGCCAGCAAGCTGATCAACGACGACAGACTGTACGACAACCTCAATTATACGATGATTAGCCTGAACCAACTGCTGGCCAATCTGCGCGAGAATCCCAAGCGGTACGTGAACGTATCCATTTTCGGTAAAAAGGATAAAGGCCCTACTGAATCGCCCGTGGATACGACCCTGGAATTTAAAAAACCAAAAACCGACTCAATTCCTGAAAATTAGCAATAACAATACTGACCCACATCAGGCTGAGGAAGGAATCGAGTTGGAGTAAATGCACCTGCTTTTTATACCCCACTTTCAAAAGTCGTTTGCTTCCGGGCGGGCGACTTTTTATTTTTAGGCGAAAGTACCTACCTATCAGGCCCAATCTACTTCATCAACTGCTATGACTAATACTGAATCCTTACAGCAACTCCTGCACGAACTGCACCAGCGCCACGGTGAAATCCAGTTGGGGGGAGGTTTTAAAAAAATAGAAAGTCAGCACAAAAAAGGCAAACTTACCGCCCGTGAACGCCTCAGTTACCTGCTCGATGAAGGTACCTACTTTTTGGAAGTAGGCGCCTTTGCAGGTGATGGTATGTACGAGGAGGAAGGCGGTTGCCCGGCGGGTGGGGTAGTGGTAGGCCTGGGCTATGTATCGGACCGATTGTGTGTGGTGGTGGCCAACGACGCTACCGTAAAAGCGGGAGCCTGGTTTCCGATTGCGGCTAAGAAAAATTTGCGCGCGCAGGAAATCGCGATGGAAAATCGCCTGCCGATCATCTACCTGGTCGACAGCGCCGGGGTGTACCTACCCATGCAGGCGGAAGTGTTTGCCGATAAAGAGCATTTCGGGCGAATTTTCAGGAATAACGCGCAGATGTCTGCGATGGGAATCCCCCAGATTGCGGCCATTATGGGTAGCTGCGTGGCGGGAGGTGCCTACCTACCCATCATGTCCGACGAAGCCCTAATTGTGGAAGGTACCGGCTCGGTGTTTCTGGCTGGACCGTACCTGGTCAAATCATCGGTGGGCGAAGAGGTAGACGCCGAAACGCTGGGCGGGGCTACTATGCACTGTGAGATTTCGGGCGTGACCGACAACAAGTACCCCGACGATAAAAGCTGCCTGGATGCTATCCGGAAATCCATGAGCAAATTGGGGGCACCCGAAAAAGCCGGCTTCAGCCGTATTGATGCGGTACTACCCAAACGTCAACCGGATGAGCTATTTGAAATTCTGCCCGCTGAGCGCTTCAAACCCTATGACATGGGTCACTTACTGGAATGTATCGTGGATAATTCAGAGTTAGATGAATACAAACCCGACTACGGTAAAACGCTCCTTTGCACCTACGCCCGAATAGACGGCTGGGCCGTGGGGATCGTAGCCAATCAGCGAAAGGTGGTCAAGTCGGGTAAAGGCGAAATGCAGATGGGGGGCGTGATCTACGGTGAATCCGCCGATAAGGCCGCCCGCTTTATCATGAATTGCAACCAAAAAAAGATACCGCTGGTGTTCTTCCACGACGTCACGGGCTTCATGGTAGGGAGCCGGGCCGAGCAGGGAGGGATTATTAAGGATGGAGCCAAGATGGTGAACGCCGTGGCCAATTCGGTGGTGCCGAAGTTTACGTTCATTGTGGGTAATTCCTATGGAGCCGGCAACTACGCCATGTGCGGTAAAGCCTACGATCCACGCCTGATTTTTTCCTGGCCTACCGCCCAAATGGCGGTGATGAGCGGGGCTGCTGCTGCCAAGACGCTGGTGCAAATCGAAGCCGCTTCGCTTAAATCAAAGGGCAAGGAGATCACCGAGGAAGCCGAAAACGAACTTCTGAAAGAAATCACCGACCGCTACGACGCACAGCTTTCACCCTACTACGCTGCCGCCCGCCTGTGGGTTGACGGGATCATTGACCCCCGCGAAACCCGCCGGATTATCTCTTTGGGAATCGAAGCGGCTAATCAGGCTCCCATCACGCAGCGGTTTAATGTGGGGGCTATTCAGGTATAGTTTATACGTTTATCTGTTGCACGGTTCAAAACCGTGCCACGGGTGTCCAACCCTAAAACCAAACCACCTATCCATGTCCGAAAAAATAGCCTTCATGGGCTTGGGTACCCTGGGTACCCCCATTGCCGCCAACCTGATTCGGGATGGCCACGATGTCACAGTATGGAACCGCACTTCCGGCAAAGCGCAGTCGCTGCTGGATCAGGGTGCGAAAGAGGCCGGTAGTACCCAGGATGCCGTTACGCCCGGTGGCGTGATCGTGTCGGTACTGGCCGACGACGCTGCTGTGGAAGAAACTGTTACGAAAGAGGTCTTGGAAAAACTAGGCGAAGGAGGCCTGCACATTTCCATGAGTACCATTGCCCCGGCTACGGCGCGCCGCCTGGCCGAGATGCACGAGCGCTATGGGGTAGCCTATGTGGCGGCTCCGATCTTCGCCCGCCCCCAGGCCGTAACCGATCGCATCGGCAACCTTTGTGTATCGGGCGAGGCAAGTGCTAAGGAACGGGCCAAAAGCATTATTGGCCCTTCCGTGAAGGGCTACTTTGACTTTGGGGATGAAGTGGGAGCAGCTAATGTGGTAAAACTGGCCGGTAATTTTATGATAGCCGCCAGCATAGAGATGATGGCCGAAGCCTTTACGATGGGCGAGAAAAGCGGGGTATCCCGGCAGGCTATGTACAGTATGCTGACGCAGACGCTCTTCGCCGCGCCTATATTTCAGGGTTACGGACAGATGATTCAAAGCAATACCTACGAGCCGGTGGGCTTTAAACTACCCCTGGGTCTGAAGGACATCAACCTGGTGCTGGATAATGCGGCGGAGGTGCAAGCGCCCATGCCATTGGCCAGTATGCTCCACGACCGCTTCATTTCGGCGTTAGCCAAAGGCCGTGAGAATCTGGATTGGACTGCCCTGGCGCAGGGGGCCTCGGATGATGCAGGACTTTAAGGAAATTTAGCCCTGACAGATTTTTGAAACTCTGTCAGGGCTCGTCGAATGCTTATTTCTTCCGTTTAGCTTTTTTCTTTCCGGTTGGAGCACTCGCTGCGGGAGCGGGCGTTTCCTGTACTTTTGAAAGATCAAGCACCCGGATATTCCTAAACCGCAGCGGATTGCCGTGGCCCAGGTACCCAATGTGGCCCGAGGTACGGCTTAGGCCGGGGTGTTCTTTATGGTCGGCGGTGCCGTTTTTGCTGGCCTCGGCCAGGTCGCCATCCAGAATCACGGTACCATTCAGGGTGACTTTGATTTTAGAGCCTTTCAAATACACTTCCTCGGTATTCCATTCGCCCAGGGGTTTGAGGTACCCCCGCTTAGCGGGAATTATGCCGTAGGCCGAGCCATGGTACTGGTAGGGTTGCAGGTTTTTGTAAACCTCGGCGTCGTTGTCCAGGATCTGCAATTCGGTGCCCACATAAGCTGCGTCGCCTTCCAGCGGAGTGCGGATTCCCAGACCATTATTGGCGCCCGGCGTAAGCTGAAACTCGAAGCGATACACAAAATCGCTGTACTCATCTTTGGTA
>JBBRDE010000192.1:0-10571 GCA_038204185.1 Cytophagales bacterium | reverse complement strand
CCTTTTGCCTCAGGGCCAGGCCGAGCGAAAACTACGCGCCGAGAAGATGGTAGCTCAAATGGATTCCGAAGGTTTTGGGGCCTGCACCAATACCGGGGCCTGTTCCGCTGAGTGTCCGAAAGAAATTTCGATGGAGAATATTGCCCGCATGAACCGGGAGTATTTGGGAGCGAAGCTGACCTCGACTCGGGTGTAGGTTGGCGATCGGCACAGGGTTACCTGGCTGTCGGCTTTTCGGTAACAACAAAAATCCCAGAGGCAATATTCTCTCGTTGCAGTCACTATTCCTGTATTCACACACAAAAAGGGCCGGAATTTCCGGCCCTTTTTGTGTGTGAATATAAAATTTTAAGCATTTATTAAAAATAATTAATAAATGAGGCACCATAATTCCAAAAATGTATTACTATTGTACTATCTTTTATTTCAAAATAACTAACCAAATACTTTTATGGTAGGAAATCTATGTAAGCTTATCACCATTATTTTGGTGACCAGCACCCTTTCCCTGGCCCAATCGGTTACAGGGCGAGTCACCTCTGCACCCGGCGGAGAATCGTTACCGGGCGTTTCCATCCTCGTGAAAGGCACGATGAAGGGAACCACGACGGATGCGAACGGCAACTACGCCGTGGCGGCATCTCCCAGCAATACACTGGTGTTTTCGTACATTGGCTATAAGACCACGGAAATGGAGGTAGGTAACCGCACGACCATCGACATCGGGATGACTGAAGACGCCTCGCAGTTGAACGAGGTGGTGGTCACGGCCTTTGGTATGAGCAAGGAGCAGCGCGCGGTGGGATACGCCACCTCGACAGTAAACGCCGATCAGATTACGCTGACGGCTTCTCCCAACTTTGCTAATGCGCTGTATGGCAAAGTTCCCGGTGTTTCGATCAGCTCCACCCCCGGCGGTGCCACCAGTGGCGTGAGCATCAGCATTAGGGGATTTAGTTCTATCTCCGGTAACACCCAGCCGCTCATCGTACTGGATGGTATCCCGATTCGTAACGGTGAAGCCCGCAACACCAACTACTGGGGCGACCAGCGTATACGGGGCAACGGCCTGCTGGACTTGAACCCGGCAGACATTGAGAATATCTCCGTTCTGAAAGGTGCCTCGGCCGCTGCCCTATATGGCTCCGAAGCAGTCAACGGAGTGCTTTTGGTCACTACCAAAAGTGGCAAGGGGCGCAAAGGACTTGGTGTGGATTTCAGCGCCAGCTATAACGTGGATAAAATCGCTTACCTGCCCCGTTATCAGGATGTGCGGGGTCCTGGATATCCGATGGCAATCAACAACGGAGGAGGTCAGGATGCCAATGGGTTTATTTCTTACGACACCAACGGCGATGGTACTAAAGATACTCGAGGATTGCTCAATACCAACCTGAACTTTGGCCCCAAATTCGATGGTCAACCAGTAATGGCGTTCGATGGCATTGTTCGGCCTTATCAGTCTGCTAACAACAGCTATGCGAACTTATTCGAAAATGCTTCCAGCTCTAACATCAACCTGTCAGTCTCGAAAGCCACGGATAACGCTTCCATACGCTTTTCGTTCACTCGGCAGGACAACGGCATGATCAGCTATGGTGCCAAGAACAATAAGAACATCGCCAACTTGAACGCCAGCTTCAATTTGGGAAGCAAACTGAAAACGGATTTGATGGTCAACTACGTGAACCAGTTCACGCACAACCGCCCCTTCATGGTGGATCGGCTGATCAACAACTTTACGGGGATGATGAACCGCTTCGAGGCAGCAGAGTGGTACGAAAACGTTTACCAGACTAGCCTGGGGTACCGATTTGTGAACGGAGCCAATACCCAAAGCCTGACCCCGCAGGAGAACATCCGCTATAACGGTTTTAAGACTGACATAGCTAATTACCTGTGGAATTCGCGGAAAAACCAGGCCGACGAGTACAGTGACCGGGTCATCGCCAGCATCACCCAGCGTTGGCAGATTACCGACTATCTCGATCTACGGGGCCGTATTGCCGCAGACATGACCAGCGAAAGAATGGAATCCAGGAATTTTAGCACTAATCCGCTGGCCTTTGGGTATTCTGGTGGTTTTGGCATGAGCAACAACCTGTACAACAACGTGTACGGCGATGTGTTCCTGACTTACAAGCGCGAACTTACCCCGGATATTTCGATGTCGGCTATGGCGGGCTATACAGCCAATCGCCAGTTGAATACCTTCCTGAGCCGGGGAACCAGTGGTGGCCTGAGTACGGAGAATTTCTTTGACATATCCGCTACGGTGAACGTCGCCGGTGGTGGACAAAGGCGGGAGCGATTCGTTCGGGATGCGTACCTGGGTACGGTGAATTTCGATTATAAGAACATCATTTATCTCGAAGGCACCGTCCGGCGCGACCGCACCTCTACGCTGGCTCCTGGCAGCAACGCCTTTGTTTATCCTTCTCTGAACGCCAGCTTCGTATTTAGTGATGCCTTCGCTTTACCCTCGTTCTTCTCCTTCGGCAAGTTGCGGGCCTCCTGGGGCATCGTGGGCAACTATCCGCCTATTTATGGGGCCAACATCGCCTACAACCAGGGATCACTGGCCGTCCAGCAGACGGGCGGGCAGCCGGTGCTATTTACCAATATTAGTGCTTCCCTCGGTAACGACCGTATTCGCCCCGAACAGAAGCACGAGTTCGAGTTTGGGTTGGAAACCAAGTTTTACAACAACCGCCTAGGATTAGACATCTCGTACTACAATGCTCAGATCGTAGATCAGATCCTGCCGTTGACCATTGCGGCCACTACTGGTGCCAGGTCGATATTGGCCAACATAGGAACCCTGCGTAATCAGGGCGTCGAGCTGGCTTTGAACGCTAACCCTATCAAAGGCATCACCGCTAATTCCTTGAACTGGGATTTGACCCTGAACCTGGCTAGAAACAGCAACAAAGTCGAGAAGCTAGCTAACAACTCAACCGAACTCCTGCATGCCGACTACGACGGCAACGCTGCTCAGTTGCGGTCGGTGGTGGGGCGCCCGATGGGTGACATCTACGCCCGTGGTATTCTGACCAACGATCAGGATCAGAAGATAGTAGGCCCGAACGGACTCTACCAATTGGACGCTGCCAACTGGATTCGGGTGGGTAACGCCATGCCGAAACTCACAGGCGGATTCCTCAACAGCGTCAGCTACCGGAACTTTACCCTTGATGTAATCGCTGACTTCCGATACGGTGGACATATCATGCCCACGGGCATCAACTGGATGACCTCGCGCGGACTGACCAAAGAAAGCCTTAACAACATGGATACAGAAAGCGGTGGGTTGACATACTATAGGGATGCCAACGGTAAGGGGATCCAGACCACCGGCACGAGCGGCCCCAACGGGGAGATGGTTTTCAACGATGGAATGCTGATGCAAGGTGTGACCCCTTCGGGCGAAGTGAACACGAACGTGATTTCCCAGGCGGTGTACTACAACAGTACCTATAACTGGGGTGGCCCGCAGTACAGCAGCTCGCGCTACGAGCTTTACGTGAAGGAAAATAACTTCATCAAGATGCGTGAACTTTCGCTGGCCTACCGTCTGCCACAGGCAATCGCCAACAAACTCCGCGCCCAGAACGTTTCCCTGTCTGTTTTCGGGCGGAATCTGTTCTTCTTCTACCGGACGATCAAGGATATGGACGCCGAGCAGGCCAATGCTGGTTCGCGCTGGTTCGACAACGTGAGCAACGCGGGTACCAACCCTTCCTTCCGCACCTTCGGTGGCATGATACGAGCAAGTTTCTAAAAATTAAATCTCAGATACAAAATGAAAAGAACATCCATTATCTTAGTCGCAGCAGGTTTACTACTAGGTACGCAAGCCTGCGAGGAGTCGGCATTCACCGAGCGCTACGCCGACCCCGCCAAAATTGCCCAAACTACTGTTGAAAAGCAGTACACGGGCTTTCTTAACTCAAACATGGACTATGTCCTGCCCGCTTATAGGAACTACTTCGTAACGCTACGGACTAGTATCAACCGCTTTGTCCAAAATACGGGCTGGCCCGACGAGTCGGGTCAGTTCGTACCGGGTTCTGCCGGGGTGGAGGACGTTTGGTTCAACTACTACAACTTCCTGGCGCAGTATCGTGAGTTGCAAAAGGTACACGCCACCCTGGCTCCTGAGCAACAGGCTGGCCGAAGAGTCTTCATGCTCACCGCCACGGTTTACCTTTACGACTACACGCATCGGATGGTGGATCTTTTCGGGGCCATCCCTTTCTCGGAGGCGGGTATGCTAAGTAAGAATGTTGGCGACTACGCCGTCTCGAACCCCAAGTACGATACCCCCGAAAGCATCTACACGACCATGCTGGATGATTTGAAAAGCATCGCCACGGAATTGAATGGCATCACCCTAAACGCTGGTTTCCAAAGGTCATTCCAAACCCAGGATTTCATCAACAAGGGCAGCTTGCCCGCCTGGAGACGCTACACCAACTCCCTGCGGCTGCGTATGCTCAACCGGGTGTCGGGCGTGGAGAGCTTCCGAACCCGCGCCAATGCTGAAATGGCCGATATTCTGGGCAATGCCGCCACTTTCCCCGTTGTCGAGAGCAATACGGAGAATATCCAAGTCAATGTTTTCGACATTAATACCAACATCAACTCCAAGGGGTTTGACCAGGGACTGGCCTCGGCGGGATGGTACGGCAACACGGCCGGCAAGAAAATGATCGATGTAATGAGCACGACGAACGACCCACGGCTGCCCGTTCTTTTTGAACCCGGTGAGAATGCCAAGGGCAAGTACATCGGTATCGATCAAATGGCCTCCAATACAGTACAAACGCAGTTGTTCAACGACGGACTCGTGGCGATTTACCACCGCTACACCCTCAGCCGTAACCAGTTTTTCCCCGGTGTCATTGTCAACGCTGCCGAGGTGAGCCTGATCAAGGCCGAATATTATTTGCGGACTAATAATCTGGCGGGTGCCAAAACGGCCTATGAAAAAGCCATCGATCAGTCGGTGAAATTCTACAACAGCGTGATGGCTCTAAGCAACGCCATTGGTATAGTGGCCCCCAAGGCCGCTACCGATGCCCAGATTACCGCTTACCTCGCTGTCGATGGTGTGAACTGGGATAAGGCAGCCACCAACGCCGATAAACTGGCTCTCATCGCGAACCAGAAGTGGCTGCATTTTAACGTAGTGCAACCCTACGAAAACTGGGCGGAGGTAAGAAGGCTCGATATGCCGAAGTTTATCTTCCAGGTTGATAATGCCAACAATCAGACTGAACCGCCTTTCCGCTGGAACTACCCCGGTAACGAGGTGACGTACAACACGAACAACTACAATGCAGTGAGTGCTCAGGATAAGCTCACTACTAAAATTTTCTGGGATCAGTAGTTGGGCTGGTTGAAAAAATTCGATTTAGTAATAATTAAAAGAGGCAGGCCGTTTGGCTTGCCTCTTTTTTAGTTCTTGAGAAGTCGATCCCGGTTCAAGGTTCTTTCCCGGATTCATTCGTAAGAATCAGCAACTGCGGGAATTCCTGAATGCCCTTTGAAAATAACTGGGTCAATTCGCCCAAGGACTGGAAGTAAGAACCCAAAACCAAGTCGATATCCCCATCCTGGTCAAAGTCGGCGGCTTCCATCGTGAGCCATTTTCCGGCGGCTGTTTCCGGCGTGGAAAATGCCTTAAAATTTAATTTTCCCTCGTTTTCAAGATAGATGAATCCCTGCTCGGGTTGGGCCAGGTCGGCGTAAAACGAAGTGACGGCAATGTCCAAATCGCCATCGCCGTCAAAATCCCGCGCCAACGCCTTGCTGGCACCGAACAACGGGAAAAAGTAGGCTTCCTTAAAATTGTCTTTCCGATCGTTCAAATAAATGCGGACGCCGTGGTAGTTTTTATCAATTGGGGAGTAGTCCCAGTTATCGCCGTTGGTCAGCAATAAATCGAGGTACCCATCCCCGTTGAAATCGACCATTTCAAAATAACTCGCGCCAAAAGCAGGCTGAAATTGCAAAGCCGACTTTTCCTTGAACTGCCCCTTTCCCAGATTGTAGTAGATGGAAACGCCCTCTCTGGCCTGAGCCATCAGTACAACCAAATCGGGTTTTTGGTCGTGGTTCAAATCCCTGATTTCCACCTTTCTTGCACCGGGTAGTTGGCTCAGAATATGCTCTTTCCGAGGATCGAAATTCTCGTACCAACTCAGCTTTCCGGCATGATTGCCAAATTCGCAAATGACTACATCTTCCTTCCCGTCGGCGTCGAGATCGGCGGTGGCAAATTGCACGGGCCTGGCCAGGCCCGGCATATTGACTGCGCCGGGAAGACTAACTTTCTCGACGGACAATAACCTGCCCAATTTTTGATCCGATGGATTGAATACCCCAATCGTCAGTAATCGAGGTGCGGCGTTTTTAGGGAAATCAATATCGGTCGGCGCGGTGTCAATCCACCATTTATTGGCTAAATTGATATTACTGTCCAGTACAAACAGGGTATGATGGTCGTCGCCCACGTATAGCTGGGCGCTTGCCTCATCGTACTTAAGTAGGGTGGTTTTGGGGACAGCTTCGTCGCCCAATGTCAGGGTCTGTACCTTGAACAGAGGCAATTGATTGGTGACAGCCATTGACTTTTTGGGCAGGAGTGGCTCGTTGGGTGCTGCCTTTTCGTAATAAGCTACGAGTCGTTGCCAGTCTGATTCGGATAAGAGGGCAGTTTCCGGGTAGATATCCAATGTCCGGATGGCTTTTACTTCCGCATCGGGCAGGTCGGCGTAAGGATCGGTTCCTGCTTCCCTGATTCCCAGGCGCAGGGCCATGTTGGGCAGTACGCTATTAACCCAGGTCTTTTTGTCTAGTAAGGAGGGATCGGGCAGTAGGTGGCATCCCTGACAATATTTTTGCGCCAGCAATTTACCCGAATCAAGCGAGATAAAGGAAGCCGATGGCTCCGTGATTTGCTTCGTAAAACGCACTTCATCGAGTTCCCGCAAACTTATCACGGGCAGCATACCTATCAACAGCAGGACTATTCCACCTGTAAGTTTCATAGTTAGTTTAAATCAATCGAATTCAAGCAATGTGTCGACTTTCCTTATATCAACGAAACATGGAAATGTATTCTATTTTCTTAGCAAAATTAAAAAAATTAAAAAGCATTCCCAATTGTTAGTCAGTATTTTCTTACTTTTGAAGGATTTTAATAAAATAATAAATTATTTCAAACTTTATCATCTATGAAAAAAAGAAATCTACTACTGAAAACCATGTTTCTCGCCTTGCTGGCCCTGACTGGCTTTGCCCAGGACATGACCACCACCGGAAGCGTGAAGGAAGAGGGCGGCGGCCCGATCTACGGGGTAAACGTAACGGTCAAAGGTACCAACCAGGGTACGATCACCGACGACAAAGGTGACTACCGGATCAACGTCAAGAAAGGGGCCACGCTGGTGTATAGCTACATTGGCTACACCGCCACCGAACGCACCGTTGGCAACAACTCGGTCATTAATGTATCGCTGGCACCCGAATCTACGGTACTCAATGAGGTGGTGGTCACGGCCTTAGGTATCAAGAAAGAGAAAAAAGCGTTGGGCTACGCTGTCACCGAGGTGAAAGGAGATGAACTTACCCAAGCACGGACGGTCAACGTGGCCAACTCGCTGCAAGGCAAGGTGGCAGGTCTCAATATTTCGGCACCTGCCACGGGCGCAGGCGGATCTTCCCGCATTGTGATTCGGGGCAACGGTTCTATTTCCGGCAACAACCAGCCGCTTATCGTGGTGGATGGTATTCCCATCAGCAATGACAATCTGGGCGGTGCGGGTATGTGGGGTGGTAACGATCGTGGCGATGGTATTTCCAGCCTGAACCCGGATGAAATCGACAACATCAGCGTTCTGAAAGGCGCAACGGCGGCCGCTCTTTACGGTTCGCGGGCCTCTAACGGCGCTATTCTGGTCACGACCAAAGGAGGTAAGTCTGGCAGAGGTATCGGTGTCGAAGTCAACAGTAACGTCGTGATAGAAGACCTGCTCATCAAAGAGTGGAAGGATTATCAGTATCAGTACGGCCTGGGCAACAACGGCAAGAAGCCCACCAACGTGCAGGAAACCCTGACGGGCAATAGCTGGGGGGCCAAGTTGGACGGATCGAGCGTAATCGGCTTCGATGGTGAGCAACACCCCTATTCGGCGGTGCAGGACAACCTGAGTAATTTCTACCGCACAGGCCGCACGCTGAACAATTCAGTGGCCCTCTCCGGTGCTACCGAGGCCGTTACCTACCGTTTTTCGATGAACAACCTCGATAATAAGGACATCGTACCTAACAGCGGTTTGAAGCGTAATAACTTTGCCATGAACCTCAATGGGAACCTGGGTAAGCGTACCACCTTCATCGCCAATGCCAAGTACGTCAACGAAACCGGGCAAAACCGCTCTCGACTATCGGATTCGCCGGGTAGCCCTACCTACGCGCTGTTCATGCTCCCTACTTCCCTGAGCGTAAAAACGCTGGAAGAAAACAAGTACGACGACAATAACTACGAAAGGCTCTGGAATGACAATATCTACGTGACCAACCCATACTACGCTGCGTACGACTGGGCCAACAGCGACAAGAAGAACCGGGTCATTGCTGCCTTCGAACCCCGCTTCGACATTACCGACTGGCTGTTTGTGAAAGGTCGGATTGGGATGGACTACTTCAACTACCGCTACCAGGGAATCGAACCCTACGGTACCCCCTTCAAAATCCGGGGTTCGTACAACGTGAACAATCGCACCTTTATGGAGCGCAACACGGACTTGATGGTCGGGGTGGACAAAAAGCTGTCCGAGCGATTCGGGTTGAATCTGCTGGTGGGCGGTAACATGATGCGCCAAACCAACCGGATTACCAACTTGGGAGGAAACAACCTGAACATTCCCTTCTTCTACGACATCTCGAACATCGATCCGGCGGCACGCAATACCAGCGAAGCCTTTATTCAAAAGAGAATCAACGCGCTTTACGGCTCGGCGGAATTTTCGTACAACAACTACCTGTTTTTGACCGCTACCGCGCGTAACGACTGGTTCTCGACGCTGGCCCCGGGCAACAATAGCATACTTTACCCATCGGTGGGGGGTAGCTTTGTGGTCTCGGAAGCCATCAAGATGCCATCGGCCATTAATTACCTGAAGCTGCGCTCGTCGTGGGCGCAGGCGGGGGGCGATACCGATCCTTACAATCTATCGCTGCTGTATAGCCTTTCGGGTTCGCACCTGGGCGCTCCGCTGGCTCAGATCAACGGCGGACGCGTTCCTAACGCCAACCTGCAACCGCTTACCTCCACGACTTTTGAAGTGGGTCTGGACACGCGCTTGTTCAACAACCGCATGGCGATCGACTTTGCCTACTATACCCGTAAAACGACCAACGACATCGTAGGTGCCACTATTTCAGCGACTTCGGGCTACAACAATGCGCTTTTCAACGTGGGTGAAATCTCCAATAAAGGCGTAGAATTGCTGGTCAACTACCAGTTGGTCAAGGCGAAGGATTTTAGCTGGGACGCCTCATTCAACATGGGCTACAACATCAATAAAGTCGTAAACCTGTACCAGGGGCTACAGACACTCCGAGTGGACGAAAGCCGTACCCGCACGGCCTACATCCATCACGATGTGGGGCTGCCTTATAGCCAGGTCAAAGGATTCGATTATAAGAGAGACGCGCAGGGCCGTATCGTGTACGACGCTCAAGGCTACCCGCTCCAAGGCACCTTGACTTCCTTTGGTACGGGCGTTGCACCGCTTACATTAGGTCTGAACAACTCGTTCCGCTACAAAGGCGTCGGGTTGAGCTTCCTGATCGATGGCAAATTCGGAGGCCATATTTTCACGGGTACCAACTCCTACGCTGAGCGCCGGGGATTGACCAAAGCTACTCTGGAAGGACGCGAAACGGGCGTCGTAGGAGAAGGTGTAAACGAGAAGGGCGAACCCAACACGGTGAACGTGGCGGTTTGGGATTACTACAATCGCCTGGCCAACAACATCGCCACGCCTTATGTGTACAGTTCTGATTTCCTGAAATTGCGTCAGATGATTCTGGACTATACCATCCCCAGCCGGATGTTGACCAAGATGCCCTTCAAAGGTGCATCGGTGTCGCTGGTGGGTCGTAACCTGCTCATTCTGATGAAGCATACGCCGAATGTCGACCCGGAGGCGACCTACAACAACTCCAACGCGCAGGGCCTTGAACTGGCCGGCGTCCCCCCGACCCGTTCGCTGGGTGTGAACATCAACCTTAAATTCTAATGAAAGCTCCGGCGGAAGTCGGTCTTATCCAATTCCCCATTAATTACAAAACAGAATATGATACGTAAAATAGCATTCGTAACCTTGCTTGCTTTCTCGCTGGGTTCCTGCACCAAGGACTTCGAGGAAATCAATGTGAACCCCAACGCACCGGCGGCAGTGCCGCTGGACTACCTGCTGGCCCAGTCTACCCTGCTCATTACGGGTGAAGGCGGCGACCCCGGCTACCGCTCGTGGCGCACTAACTTTATCTATGCC
>JBBRDE010000191.1:0-10586 GCA_038204185.1 Cytophagales bacterium | reverse complement strand
ATCTGGGATGTCTCGCGCAGCACAAAAAGGGGATTGGCAAAACTCCACGCCGAGTGGTACTTGCTCTGCGGGGAGCGCACGTAGGGTAGCAAATTCCCGTCGCTATCATAAGGGGACGCCAGCGGGTTGGCCCAGTTGGCCACGCCGATCACGTCCTCGCGGTTGGAGTTGGTGTTGGTGCGGTCCTGGGTGATGAAGGTGGGCTGGATCGTCCCGCCGATGGTGACATGCTTCCCGATGCCGGTTTCCATGCTGAGCTTGCTGCTGTACCGCTCCACGCCGGTGTACTTCAGCACGCCGTCCTGCTTGAAGTACCCCAGGCTGAAATCCATGCGCGAGTCCTCCGAGCCTTTCTGCACGCTCACGTTGTAGTCGTGGATGGCGGCGTCGCGCAGCAGCAGGTCGTACCAGTCGGTGCCCTTGCCCTGCAATTTGTCCAGGTCGCGGTACTCCACCGGATAGTCGTCCTGTGTCGAGGCCCGCTTTTCGGACCGGAACACGGCGATGTCGATTTTGTTGCGCTGGTACTCCGCAAAATCGCGGGCTCCCATCAAATCAGGGCGGCCTTTCTGGGGTACGGTTTGCACGCCCGTCATGGCTGAGATCGTCACATTCGTTTTGTTAAATGCCCCTTTTTTGGTGGTGATAATGATAACGCCGTTCGCGCCTCGCGATCCGTAAATAGCCGTGGAGGAGGCATCTTTCAGCACGTTTATGCTCTCGATGTCGTTGGGGTTAATGAGAATCAACGGGTTCAGGTTTTGGTTCAGACCCGCCGAGTAGGGCATCCCGTCCACCACATACAGCGGTTCATTACCGGCACCCAGCGAGCCACTGCCGCGAATCCGGACGGAGGTACCCCCACCGGGTGAGCCCGAAGGCTGGGTGATTTGGACCCCCGCTACCTGACCGATCATTTTCTGATCCAGGGTAGCAACGGGTAGGTCTTTGATAATATCCTGATTGATCGTCGCCACGGCGCCGGTCACGTCTTTGGCTTTCTGGGTACCATAGCCTATCACTACGATTTCATTGAGGGCTTTGCTTTCGGGTTCCATCGTGATTTTGAGGCTGACCCGGCTACCGAGCGCTACTTCCTGACTTTTATAGCCCACAAAACTGAACACCAGGGTCGTTTCGCCATCGGGCGTATCCAGTTCGAATTTCCCATCCGTGTTGGTGGTGGTACCCCGCGTGGTACCCCGGATCACCACGCTCACGCCGGGTAGCCCACCGCCGGTTTCGTCCACCACGGTGCCCCGCACGAGTTGCTTGGGGACCAGAACCGGAATCGTGTTCAGCCAGGAGGAGGATCGGTCGGAGGTGGTAGGCTTGGACGACAGGATAATTTTGCGCCCTACCAGTTCGTAGTCGATTTTCAGGGGCTTCAACAGATTATCCAGGACTTCCCCCAGCGTTACATCGGTTTTCTGGATCGATACTTTGAGCGACGGACTGATCACCTGAGAACTGTACACGAAGCGTACCTCGGTCGATTTTTCAATATCGGACAAGACTTTTTTAATTTCCTGATTATCGGCCCGCAGGGTCAGGCGACGGTTGAGGTACTCCTGGGCTTTCGATGGGTAGGCGTACGAAACACCGACCAACAGAAGCATCATGACACTTTGCGCAAAGGAGAATTTCATGAGCGTAACCCAGAATTGTCTGGTAGCGTGTTTTTTCATAGTTTTGTTTTAGGTTAAAGGTTCTTTTTCAAGGGAATCGCGCCACACGGAGTCTTTACTTTGGCGAGCGAACGCTCCGTGGTGCAGCCTATCGGCAGTAGCCCCGCTACTGCCGATTTTTTGTGCGTTTATCTACATTTTTATAATAAAAAACTCAGATAATAAAAACTGTTTTGATAAAGAAAAAAGGATAAATAATCTGCCAAAATAGTGTTTAATGATCCGCCAGTGAGTATTTTAACTCATAACTCATAACTCATAACTCATAACTCATAACTCATAACTACCTACACCCTTCCCCGCTCACCACGATCTGCCCGTCCACAATTTCGTAGCTGGCGGAGACTGTTTTACAGAGCAGATCCAGCTTTTCGTACAAGGTTTCGTTCGAAAGGGTCGCGGTAATGCGGCAGAATTTGAAATTCTGCTCATCAAATTGAATCATGATGCCGTAGCTGGTTGCCAACTCGTTCAGAATGTCGGGCAGGGGTACCTCGTCGTAGCGAGCCTCTAGCTCCGCTATTTTCTTATGAATAGGGATTGGATTGACCACCAGCGTTTTAGATATATAATGGAGCTTTTTCTCAAAAATAGCTGCCTGGTTGGCCGTCAGAATCACCCCATTAACCTCCTTATTGCCGACGGTCCGGTTGGGTTCGGCGCGGTAGACGGAGACCTTACCCGACTGAACCTGTACCGTAATTTTGGGATTATGGTCGTAGGCGCTCACTACAAAGCGGGTACCCAGTACCTTCGTAATCATCTCGCCGGTCACTACCAGAAAAGGCCGGTTCTGCCGATTGACCGAAAAAACCGCCTCGCCCGACAGATATACTACCCGCGCCGAATCGGTAAACTGGGAGGGGTACCTTAAACTACTCTTGGGGCTTAGAATTACTTCGGACCCATCGCCAAGCAGAACCCGTAGAGGCTGCCGGGTAGGATTGCTAGTCTCAACCAGGAGGTTGGCGGTAGCATCGGCCTGGGCGATGGCGTGAGTCGGGCCGCTCTGGGTACTTTGCCAATACCAGCCCAACCCCATAGCTACAGCCAGAGCGGCAGCGATCGCCACAAAGTACCTCCATGCCTGATGTTGATAAAGAGTCCGTGGCGCTGGGGAGTCTTCTTCGGAATCTGACGGGTAGGTAGATGAGGGCTGACTGTCGGCGGCCCGTTCGAGGAAGTGCTCCACCTCGGTGCGGATTTCACGTTCGCCCAGGGGCTCATTGGCCACCGTAGCGGCCCGAACGAAGCGTTCGGCCTGCTGGAAGGCTTCCCTTTTTTTGGGGTATTGTTGGAGAAATGACAGCCAGAAGTTTTCTTGCTGGCTGCGGCCCTGGACCCAATCCCGGAAGGATTCGTCCTGGATAAAATCCTCTACACTATATTCTTCATAATTTTTCATGGATCTCGAACCATCGGTTTAAAGCATGATACCGCCCGACTTACATTATACCCTGAGAAAACAAAAATCCCAGTAGCGGGGCGGCCCAATGCCGACGTAAACTCAGTAATGATTTTTGCAAAAGATTATAAACCGACTGTCGGCCGAGCTGCATGGTTTCGGCGATCTGCTCGAAGCTTAGATTCTGGTAAAACCGTAAGTAGATCAGTTCTTTCTGGCGAGCCGGAAGATGATTCATTACCTGTTCCAGCTTGCGCAACTGGTACACCTCATGTTCTTCGTCGATGAACCTCAGGTCGGCCGAGAATTCGAGGCTGAATGCGTAGTCGTCCGTGAGTGAAGTGTGGAGTTTGTACTCTTTTTTCGACAGCTCGCGCAGAATCCGACTTTTTAATACCACCAGTAGGTACGAACGGACATTTTCCACCGAAGCGATGGTTTCCTGCATTTTCCACAAACTCAGGAATATTTCCTGAATGCAGTCTTTGACGAACTCACGGTCGGGGTGAAGGCGCATCCCCCAATTGAACAGATCAGCGTAGGAACGTTCCATCAGGTTAGCCAGGGCGTAGATGTCGCCCGTCCGGTATTCCTGCCATAGTTGTTGGGCTTCCTCAGAAGCCAGCCGTCGCGCCATAGGATAGGGGATTTGGTAGGATGAGTTGATTTATATCGAATCCTAACCGCGCTTTTCGATATATTTTTTATACTATCTACTCGAAAAGTACCAAAATGCCCCTCTACGCACGTATTTCGCTGCTCTTTCCAAAAATCAGATTCACCCCACCGTTGACCCTCGCGGAATCAACCGGCTTTCCAGCACAATCTTTTCGTAGGCAAATTTTGCGCTGTTCAATTCCTTGAAAATAAGTCGGGCGGCTTCGGTACCCATTTCAAAGGCAGGCTGCCTGACCGAGCTCAGGGAAGGTTCCAGTAGCTCATCGACGGGCTCATCGTTGAAGCCGATCAAGGCCAGATCCTGCGGAATCAGGAAACCCAGTTGCCGGGCCAGAACCAGCGCCCGTTGGGCAATCTGATCGCTGTACGTAAGCAGGGCGTCGGGCGGGTTTGAACCGTTGAGCAGCTTCAGCTTCGAAACGGTTTGGCTAAGGGCCAAGCGGTTATATCAACCCCGAACGGGAGTTCCCGTCCATGTTTGAGCCCATCCACGGTTCGGCTCCCGATATTGCCGGCAAAGGCATTGCCAATCCCATCAGACAAATCTGGTCGGGGGCGCTGCTACTGGAACACCTGGGCGAAACTGCCGCCGCCGAGGCTATATTCAAAGCCATCAATTCGGCTACCGTAAGTGTTCTGCGTACGGCTGATGTAAGCGGCAAAGCCACTGCCAGCGAAGTAGTAAAAGCTATTATCGAGGCTTTAACTGTATATGAAACTAATTGGCCTGACTCAAACCTACCACAGTACCACCCCCGGCGTGAGCTGGGAGTCAGCGCGGGAAGTAGGGAAAGACGGCTGGCAACGGTACCACCGACTACCGTGAGGCGTTGCCCCGCATCAGTGAGGGATTGGCGCGGTGGCTGGTGGAGAAGCAGGTGAAGAGGGTGGGCGTGGAGCCGCCTTCGGTGGCAGACGTGAACAACCTGGCTGAGGTGACGCTGATTTATCAGATTCTGTAGGTTGGAGGGATCACTATTGTGGAGGGTTTGTGCAATCTGGATCAGCTGGGTCAGGAAAAGGTGTTACTCTTTGCCTTGCCGACCAAGTACGCCGGGGGCGACGGTGCCCCCGCCCGGGTCATTGCGGTGGAAGGACTATCGGCTTAAAAGAATACCCTAACAATACGCAGGTTAGCCGGTTGGAAGAAACAGACCAATCAGGTAAAACAAAACAATCATTTGATTCATGAGTGCATTTTCAGAGAATTTGGTAATTGTAGTACTGGACGATGATCCCACTGGTACCCAAACGGTACACAACATACCCGTGCTGACCACCTGGGAGGAAGCCACGCTGGAAGAAATGTTCAGGGCAGGTACGCCGCTATTTTACATCCTGACCAATTCACGGGCGTTTTCGGAAAAGGAAGCGGTGGCCATCAATGAGAAGATCGGGAGTATTTTAAAAAAACTGGGTGATAAGTACCAGCGCAGGGTACTTCTCATCAGCCGGTCGGACTCTACCCTGCGGGGACATTTTCCGTCCGAAGTAGAGGCGTTGAACAGGGGGATAGGGTATCAGAATCCGCTGATTTTCCTAGTTCCGGCTTTCATTGAGGGGGGGCGATTTACCATCGACGGGGTACATTATCTGGTGCAGGAAGGAGTCAATGTACCGGTTGCGAAAACTCCCTTTGCGCAAGACCCGGTGTTTGGCTACACGAATTCAGACCTGACCCAATGGGTAGTTGAAAAATCAGGAGGCAAGATTCAGCCGGAGCAAATCCGAAAAGTCAGTCGGGCCGATTTGTCAGACTCGCTTCTTGAAAAAGTCGCCGCAGAAGTTTCGGATACCAGTTGCAAGGTAGTTGTGGCCGATGCCGAAACCTATGAGGATCTTGCTCAGGTAGCGGATCTCATTCGCCGGGTAATGGCACTGGGCCGCCAGGTACTTATCCGCTCGGCGGCTTCCATTGTCAAGACGCTGGGGAATTTGGAAGCTGCCCCGTTGTTACGAGCAGTGGATTTGCTTGAACCAGAAACCAAGCGAGGCGGACTGGTGATCGTGGGCTCCTTCGTTCCAATCAGTACCCGCCAGGTAGCCTATCTGATGGATCATATTTCACTGCCCGCTTATATCCTGAGCGCCAAACAAGCCAAGGCAAAACCAGCGGATTACCTGGGTTCTTTGGCCCGAAAAATTGAGGAGCATATCCGGGAAGGCGAAACGGCCCTGATCTACACCCAGCGGACGTTGCAAACCGGTACCAGCCGGGAGGAGAATATCGAGATTGGCAAACAGTACTCTGACTTGTTAGTAAGTATTGTTAATCAAATCAAGGTAGTGCCCGCCTTTGTAATAGCCAAAGGCGGGATCACATCCAGCGACATCGCTACGAAAGGATTAGGGATCAAAAAAGCCATGGTGAAGGGACAGATCACCGCCGGGGTGTCCGTATGGGAACCGGGCGCAGACAGCCGCCTGAGCGGTTTTCCCTACGTAGTGTTTCCCGGCAACGTGGGTACTGAACAGACACTCTATGAAGTGGTGAAGGCGTTTTTGGAAGCTAAGACAGAAATTGCTTAGGGATAAACAAGAAAACATCCTTCTAATATCTGCATAATCTCGAATTCGGCATTAGAAGCCTGTAAAGAATATGATTTTGGTTGTAAAATAGCCCCATCGGGGCGAAAGCTTAGAAGAAACTTATTTGGAAACGAATGCAAGCGCAGGTGGGGCGTCACACGTGGTGAATGGTGTCGCCCCACCGGGGCTTGGATCGCTGAAAAAGGGATACTCTACTAAGGTTTGCCCCCGCAGGGGGCGCATTAGAACTAGTATTTGATCCTTTGTACAATTCCTAATTCACTTCATGTTTCGCTATCTGATCGTACTAGGTACCTTTTTACTAGCTCTACTCCTGTACGTCGATCGCGTGTGCATCTCGGTGGCCAAAAGTCCCATTGCCGAGGAGCTGGAGCTCAATGATCAGCAAATGGGGTGGGTGCTGGCGGCCTTTTCCTTAGGCTATGCCCTGTTGCAAACTCCTTCCGGCTACTGGGTTGACCGGCTCGGACCGCGAAAAATGTTAACCGGCATTGTTTCGTTCTGGTCGCTTTTGACCGCCCTGACGGGACTTAGCTGGAACTTTATTTCCCTGCTTACCGTGCGATTTCTGTTCGGGGCGGGGGAGGCAGGTGCCTTTCCGGGCATCGCCCGGGCTACGTTTTCGTGGTTTCCGGTGCGGGAGCGGGGGCTCATTACGGGCATCAACTTTTCGGGTTCCCGGTTAGGGGCAACACTGGCCCTGCCGTTCATCGCTATTCTCATTCAGGCGTTTGGGTGGCGGGTGTCTTTTGCCTTACTGGGCGTGGTAGGGGTTTTGTGGGCCACGGCCTGGTGGTTTTTATTCCGCGATTTGCCCGAAGAACATCCCTTGCTATCAGTCCGGGAAAAAGAATTGATTTTGACGAAGAAGCAGTCGGCCACGGTCGTGGCCACCGAGAGTACCGGGTTACGAGGGGTACTCCGTCGCCGGATTATCTGGCCGGTGATTGGGCAGTACTTTTGCTCCAACTTCACCTTTTTCTTTGCCCTGACCTGGCTGTATCCGCACCTGCAGCGCACCTATCAGCTGGCTTTCCGGTGCCTGGATCGATTGGCTGTATCGGCAGGGCCACCAACGCTGGTCGAGGATTGTGCCGGCCGCCGTGGGTTTTGCGCTGGCCGCCGCTGGACTGGTGGGCAGTATCTATCAGCAAGAGGTCATGGGAGCCGTGCTGTTTTTGTCGGTGGCACTGCTGGGGGCTGACATGCCGTTGCCGCCCTCCTGGGCCCTCTGCGTGGATATTGGTAAGGCACAGTCAGGGCTGATTTCGGGTACCATGAACATGGCCGGAAACCTGGGGCTTTCCTGACGAGCCTGGCGTTTCCGTACCTGTTTGCGTGGAGCGGGAGGCCCTTTTTCTTTACGGGCGCTATTCTCAACGTAGCTGCCGTGGTGATGTGACTGCGGATGCGCTGGAAAATTGAGTAGGCGGTCGGCTTACGGCAGTCGACAACAAGCTTTTCGGATTTAGAAAGTAGAGTGAGATTATAAACAGTATACCCCTTTTAAATCAAAATTTTAATAGACCAACAACCTTATCTTTTTATGAAAAAAGTACTCATTGTTTTACTATTCGTAAGTGCCCTGGTGCAGGCGCAGAAACGCAAAACCGAGGTATCCATCAAGGACGGAGATTTTTATATCAACAACAAAATTACCCTGAAAGGCAAAACCTACGAGGGCATGAAGCTGGAAGGCCTGCTGCCCAACTCGCGTATGGTACAGGGTATTTACGACGACCTGAACCCCGAAACCCGTGACATGTGGAAGTACGCGGATACCGGAAAGTGGGATGCCGACCGCAACACCAACGAATTTATCAAGGCCATGCCTGAGTGGAAAAAGCATGGTCTGTTGGCTATCACGCTCAATTTGCAGGGAGGTAGCCCGCAGGGCTATTCCAAAGGCCAACCCTGGATCAACTCGGCGATCAGACCCGATGGTTCGCTGGATGACGCTTTTATGAAACGATTGGAGAGAATTTTGGATAAAGCCGATCAACTGGGCATGGTGGTGATGCTGGGGTACTTCTACTTCGGGCAGGACGAACGCCTGAAAGACGGGGCCGCCGTAGTGAATGGAGTGAAAAACGTGACCAACTGGCTGTTGGATAAGAACTACCGTAATATTCTGGTAGAGGTGAATAACGAAAGCAATGTACGTTACGATCATGCCATCCTACAACCGGAACGGGTGGATGAGCTAATCAGCCTGGTCAAGTCCATGAATCGGGACGGGCGCAGGTTGCTGGTGTCGACGAGTTTTGGTGGTGGCTTTATTCCCGTAGACAATGTGCTGAAAGTGAATGATTTTGTACTGGTACACGGCAATGGGGTGAAGGATCCCGCCCGGATCGAAGAAATGGTGCGGATCATCAAGGCCAAGCCCGACTACAAGGGTCAACCCATTGTATTTAACGAAGACGACCACTTTGATTTCGACAAGGCCTACAACAATTTCATTGCTGCTACCAAGGCCGGGGCATCCTGGGGGTACTTCGACTACCGCATGAAGGACGAAGAATTTGCCGAGGGCTATCAAAGCATGCCCGCCGACTGGGGGATTAACAGCGAGCGCAAGAAGGGCTTTTTCGGATTGCTGAAAAAGATGACGAAATAGAAAACAACCTTTACTGCCTGGCGCAAAAGCCCCTAACCCTACCTCGCGAGGCGGTCTATCAGGAAGCCGAGGACTTCCGTTCGCAAACCAGCGATGAAGTCCGGAAATGGGTGGTGATTGATAAAACCTCTACCGAAAAAGCCGTTCAGAGTGCCGGAGGCAATGCCTATGTGCACTGCGTACCGGATACCCGAGTCACCCATGATGATAAGCTGATCAAGGGTACCAATTTTTCGGACAAAGCCGGTCAAATAGCCGTCCTGACCTACTCCATGAAATTCAAAAAACCGGGCCGCTACTACGTGTGGGTCAAAGCCTACTCGACGGGCTCGGAAGATAACGGGGTTCACGTCGGACTGAATGGTGCCTGGCCCGAAAGCGGACAGCGGATGCAATGGTGCGAAGGCAAAAACAAGTGGACATGGTCGGGAAGTCAACGCACGGTGGAAGTGCATTGCGGGGTACCCCACTTGATTTACCTGGATATCTCCAAAGCCGGTAAGCACGACGTGACTTTCTCGATGCGCGAAGACGGTTTTAAAATGGATGCATTTCTGCTGACCATGGACCGGGAGTATACTCCCAACTAAGTACGGTCTTACCATGAAATTAAAGGGAGTTCTGGTCGGATGCGGGTATTTTAGTCAGTTTCACATCGAAGCCTGGCAACGCCTACCGGAGGTAGAACTCGTGGGTATTTGTGACTCTGATGAGGAAAAAGCCCGGGACTTCGCCCAAAAATGGAATTTTACTAGTCTAGTATTTCCTTCGCTAAAAGTAGCCTTGAACGCTCTCCCCGCCGTTGACTTTGTGGATATTGCCACGCCGCCCGCTTCGCATCTGGAACTGGTTGAGGTGGCTTCCCGCCACGGCAAGGCGATCATGTGTCAAAAGCCCCTGGCACCTACCCTGGAAGAGGCCCGTGCGCTGGTAGCCCTCGCCGAAGAGCGGGGCGTCCGGCTGATGGTACACGAAAATTTCCGGTTTCAGCCCTGGCACCGGGCCATCAAAACGCTCCTGGAAGAAGGGATTGTCGGTGACCAACTGTACAGTATCTACTGGCGTATGCGCATGAGCGATGGCTGGCAATCCGATGCCTACCTGGCGCGGCAGCCGTATTTCCGTACCTAACCGCAACTGCTGATTTACGAAACAGGCGTGCACCTGATTGATGTAGTGCGATTTCTGACTGGTTGCAAAATAGCCACCGTTCGGGCTGATCTGGCCCGCCGGAACCCGGATATCAAGGGTGAAGACAGTGGGTTGGTGGTACTTAGGATGGAGAATGGCTGCAGTGCCACCCTGGACATGAGTCGCTACAACGAAAGCCGCTACCCTAATCCCCGCTATACGTTTGCGGATAGTATATTGCTGGATCTGAACGGGGGAAGCATAGAACTGAAGGGCGACGGTACGATTTGGGTAAAGCCTTTGGGGATAACCGCTTACGCGTATACCTACGAGCATCAGGACAGGAACTTTGCCGGTGACTGCGTGTACTTTTGTCAGCGGCACTTTACGGGAAGCTTTCTGACAGGTAAGCCCTTCGAAACTTCGGGGTTGGATTATTTACAAAATCTAGAAGTGCAGGATAAAATATACGCACAAAAATAACGCTGACAGGATTTCAAACCCTGTCAGCGTT
>JBBRDE010000190.1:0-10696 GCA_038204185.1 Cytophagales bacterium | reverse complement strand
CGGGGTTGTGGGAGGCATAGTAGTTGGCTCACTAAGCGGGTCATCTCTGGGAGTTGCCGGTCCCGCGGCGGGACTAGTGGTCATAGTACTCGGTGCCCTTGAAACGCTGGGGAGTTTTGAAGCTTTCCTTCTGGCTGTAGTACTGGCAGGCCTGATTCAACTTGTGGCGGGTTTTCTTAATGCGGGCATTATCGGCTACTATTTCCCCTCATCGGTTATTAAGGGAATGTTAGCTGCCATTGGCATAACCCTGATTTTAAAGGAGATACCCCATATCTTTGGCTACGATAAGGATTTCTTTGGGGATGATGCTTTCTCTCAGTCCGATGGTCACAATACGTTTACCGAACTATATTACTCCGTCCGGTATAGCAGCACGGGAGCTATTATTATCTCCCTGATTTCCATAGGGTTACTGCTTTTATTTGAACGGCCCTTCATGAAAAAGTTTCAGCTATTCAAATTCCTGCCCGGCGCGCTTTTTGTCGTGCTGCTGGGCGTTATTATTAACCTGACCTTCCAGGCGGTGAAGCCCGAATGGGCTATGGGCGGTGAGCACCTTGTACAACTCCCGGTAGCTTCCAATGTGCAGGAATTTTTCAGTTTTTTTACTTTCCCTGACTTTTCGGCCATTGCGGATCCGAATGTGTATACCGTAGCCTTTACACTGGCGATTGTGGCCAGCCTGGAAACACTGCTTTCCGTTGAGGCGACCGATAAGCTCGATCCTTACAAACGAAACACACCCACCAATCGTGAATTAAAGGCCCAGGGAGTCGGAAATATGATTTCAGGGCTTATTGGCGGACTACCCATAACTCAGGTAATCGTCCGAAGCTCGGCCAATATCGATTCAGGCGGAAAAACCCAAATGTCCACGATCTTTCACGGAATCATCCTGCTCGTTACGGTCATTTTCATTCCCTTCTATATGAATATGATCCCTTTGGCCTCTCTGGCGGCCATTTTGCTTTTGGTGGGCTACAAGCTTTCAAAAGTGGCGCTCTACCAGAAGATGTATAGTCTTGGCTGGGATCAGTTTATTCCCTTCATGGTCACGATTATAGCTATTCTGGTGACCGATCTGTTGAAGGGAATTGCGATTGGGATGGTAGTAGCGATTTATTTCATTCTCCGGAAAAATTACAAGCACTCGTACCACTACAAAAAAGAGGAGTACCAGCACGGTGAAGTAATTACCCTGCAGCTATCCGAAGAGGTGACTTTTTTGAACAAGGGTAGCATCGGCCATACCTTGCAGGAGCTACCTCCCAATGTTACGGTGATCATCGATGGATCGAAGTCGATGAATATTGATTATGACGTGCTTGAAATCATTCAGGATTTCAAGAATCACACGGCTCCTTTGCGAAACATTACTGTCAAAACGAAGAACATCAAAGGAGTGGAAGTAGTAGGTGGGCACTGATACTTCGGAGCAAGAAGTGCCGGGCGCGGAACCGTCCATACCATCAACACAAAAAAGGGTTCGATCCAGTTGGATCGAACCCTTTTTTTTTAATAAACGCAACCGGGCTTATTAAAAAAAATAGGTCAATGTCAGCCGCGCAAAGAATGGACTTCCGGCGGTGAAGTGGATTTCCTCGATGGGCTTAAGTTCATCCTTAAGAAGGCTTTCGGTAGCAAACTGCGTTTCTTTCCATTTAGTATTGAATAGGTTGAGGATAGACAGCCCTACATTATATCGTTTTTGGGTATAATTCAGTTGCGCATCGGTGATAAAGTACCCCTTGGCCACAAGGCTCTTGTCTTCGTTGGCGGGACGATCACCCATGTAGCGGTACCGCAGGGAGCCATTTAGTCCGGTTGGTTTTCGAAAAGCCAATCCGCCGGAAGAAGTACTCCGGGGAGCAAGCGGAATGTAGTTTTTGCCCCCTTCCTCGTCTACTGACCGTGGAGTGGTTACATTGATATCCGTATCGAAATACAGGTACTTCGACAATTGGTAGCGTACCGAAAGGTCGATACCCTGGCGTACGGTGCGGCCACTGGGCTCCACCACTCCCTCGTCACCTACGTACACAAATTCCTGCTTCAGCCAAAGATACCAAGCCGCTGCGTTCAGGTAAAGCTTGGGAAACGGTTTCCAGTTAATACCCAAATCAGCACCATAGCCAGGGGGCAATATATTTTTTCCTCCTTGCTGTACCACCACGCGGGTGTCGTTAGAATGAAAACCTTTTCCCGTATTCACATAGAGTTGCACGTTCCGGCCAGGTGAGAAATATAGGTTTACTTTGGGTGAAAAAATACCTGATCCTACTGACCCGTTGGTATCAGTCAGCAAATTCTTGTATTTGTTTTGAAAGTAATCGTACCGTACTCCAAGATTCATACTCAGTCGGTTGCTGAGGGTAAAGGTTTCGCTGACGTAGGCACCCACACTGGCTTCGTTGATATCGCCCAACTGTAAAGGATCAGTCACGATGGTCCGGTTAATCGTCCGCGACAGTTCGGTGTTGTCTGTCAGGTCGTGCCGGTAATTCACGCCTATACTGAACTCGGCGGGCGTATTGCCCCAGTAAGATGTTTTGGTATAGCTACCGTTGTAGCCGAACAGATTGCGATTTTCCTTTTGCCGAATCTGATCTCCATTGATGGGATTATTCAGAAAAAAACTAAAGTTTGAATATAGCTCAAACTGGTAGTGGGAATAGTAAAGCTGATTTTTCAGTAATCCCCCACCCGGCGTTTGTGTAGTCAGTTGAAGGTTGGCATTACTACGGGATGTCAATCCGCCTTCGGTATCGTCGATGGCGCCGAAATGGGAAACAAGACCAGCCTCCACGGCCCGGTCGGGTATTTGTCCGGAGTGATTCCACCTGGACCAGAAATGGGAAAGTGAAACCGTCAGATAGGAGCGTTCCCGAATCCTGACATTGTATTTGGCCAGGCCGTTGATGCGCTTGAAGCGCTGGGGTGAATCGAAATAGCTATTGCTGAAATTATATTCACCAGCTACATAAGCCGACTCTCCTTTCTCTTTTTTGGCTGCACTCAACAAATCAAAAGCACCCAACGCTCGGTAGGTATCGAATTGTCCGACTTCGGCTTTGACGAAACTCCGGTCCAGCACGTCCCGGGTACGAAAATCTACCCAGCCAGCAGTGGCGAAGTCGCCTTTGTCGACAGTATAAGGTCCTTTTTTAAAATCAACCCGGTCGATGAGTTCCGGGATGATGAAGTGCAGGTCGGCATATCCCTGGCCGTGCGCGTGCGACACCATGTTGACGGGCATACCATCGGCAGAGATGTTGATGTCGGTACCGTGATCGATGTCGAAGCCTCGCAGGAATATCTGCTCGGCCTTGCCGCCTCCGGCATGTTGCCCGATGAAAAGCCCCGGCACGATCCGAAGTACCTCCTGGGAATTCTGGATAGGCCGAACGTTAATGTCTATCTGGCTGATCGTCTGCTGCGCGTGGGCCATCGGAGCCTGGACACTTACTTCAGCTAGTTCCACCGCCCCCGATTTCAGGAGTATATCCAGCAGGGTACTCTCCCCGTCGCGAATCGTAAAAGGCCTTCGCACCAATTCAAACCCCACGTAGCTAACGCTCAGCGAATACGTACCAGGATTGAGGTTTCGTATTTTGAATTCGCCTAATGTATTGGTAATCGTAGAAATCCCTAAACTTTCAATTATAACGGTCGCTCCCTTCAAAGGTACCTTCGTATCGTGGTCGTACACGAAACCGTTCACCGCTCCGGTATGGGCAAATACGTGAAAAGCGATGAATAAAAAGAACGCTGTCAGGGCGTTCTTTTTATTATAGAAACAATGGAATGGGTACATTTTTGCCATAAATGAAGCCTTTTTAGCGGATTATGTTGGCTGAACTAAAAAGTGAGTATCGACGGAAGTTCTTTATAAACAATCCTTTACAGGCCCGTAACATCTGAATTATTCCCCAGGAAAGGCTGAGCCTATCACACAAAAAAGTCATGCCGACCGGGTACCTTACCCCATATACGGCCAAAGGCAAAAGAAGGATTGTGGGAGGTAGCCTACATGTTTCTTCGGTACTGTCCCCCAGCGCGGTACAGTACCGAAGAAAGCTGGCCCAGGGTACATACCTTGGTGGCTTCCATCAGCTGTTCAAAAATGTTTCCTCCCAGTCGGGCCGCTTCAAACAATGTAACCTGGGCGGCCTGGGCGGCTTCCTGATTGCTTTTCTGAAACTGCGCTCTCGATTGCACGGCATATTGTTTTTCGTCCTCATGAGCCCGGATCACCTCATCGGGCTGCACCGTTGGCGAGCCCTGGGGATCGAGGAAGGTATTGACGCCCACGATGGGTAGTTCGCCTGTGTGCTTTTTCATTTCATACTGCATGGATTCGTCCTGAATTTTGCCCCGTTGGTACATCCGCTCCATCGCACCCAGTACCCCTCCGCGCTCATTCAGATTAAGAAACTCCTGATATACGGCTTCCTCAACTAAATCCGTCAATTCTTCAACAATGAAAGAACCTTGGAGCGGGTTTTCATTTTTTGTCAAGCCAAATTCCTGATTAATGATAAGTTGAATGGCTACTGCCCTACGTACGCTTTCCTCCGTAGGGGTTGTAATGGCCTCGTCATAGGCATTGGTGTGCAGGGAGTTGCAGTTATCGTATACGGCCAGCAGTGCCTGTAAGGTCGTACGAATATCATTGAAGGCGATTTCCTGCGCGTGTAGGCTGCGGCCGGATGTCTGGATGTGGTATTTGAGTTTTTGGCTGCGCTCGTTGGCGTTGTACTTGAATTTCATTGCTTTGGCCCAAATCCGTCGGGCCACCCGTCCCATTACAGTATATTCGGGATCCATACCATTGGAGAAAAAGAACGAGAGGTTGGGGGCAAAAGCATCGATTGCCATACCTCGAGCCAGATAATATTCCACGTAGGTGAAGCCGTTCGATAGTGTAAACGCCAACTGGGAAATGGGATTGGCACCCGCCTCAGCAATATGGTAGCCCGAAATAGACACCGAATAGAAATTTCTTACCTGATTTTGCACGAAGTATTCCTGCATGTCACCCATCATCCGAAGGGCGAATTCGGTAGAAAAAATGCATGTATTCTGCGCCTGATCCTCTTTCAGAATGTCGGCCTGCACCGTACCCCGTACCTTTTGTAAGGTACCTGCCTTTATCCGCGCGTACACATCGGGGGGCAGTACCCGGTCGCCTGTGGTACCCAGCAATAGCAGGCCCAATCCGTCGTGGCCTTCCGGTGAGGTTTCGAGGTAGCGAGCCGACAAGGTACCCTCAAAGGGTTGCAGCCATCCTTCGGCTATTCCCTTTTCTGCTCCTCCCCTTTCCCGAATATATAGTTCACATTGCTGGTCAATGGCGGCATTCAGGAAAAATCCCAGCATCATGGGAGCCGGGCCGTTGATGGTCATGGAAACTGACGTGGCGGGATCGCAGAGGTTAAAGCCCGAATACAGAATTTTGGCATCGTCCAGCTTGCAGACGTTCACGCCCGAGTTGCCTACCTTCCCGTAGATGTCGGGCCGCAGATCGGGATCTTCACCGTATAGCGTAACGGAGTCAAAAGCCGTGGAAAGCCGCTTGGCAACCATACTCCGTGAAAGGTAGTGAAAGCGGTGGTTGGTACGTTCAGGACCTCCCTCCCCGGCAAACATGCGGGTGGGATCTTCGCCCTCACGCTTAAGCGGGAATACCCCGGCTGTAAACGGGAATTCGCCCGGCACATTCTCTACCAGCTGCCAGCGCAGAATATCGCCCCAGTCAGCGTACTTCGGCAGTGCTACTCTGGCTATATTTAATCCCGAAAGCGATTCTGTAAACAGGGGTTGTTCAATAACCTTATCCCGTACTCGAAATTGATATACGGGCTGGGCGTAGCGGTGCTTTAATTCCGGCCATTCATCGAGCTTCTTTTTACAATCAGGATCCAATTTTATTTCCAGCTCTGAAATCGCTTTTTCGATAAAATCCAATTGCCTCTCTCCCTGGAAATTATGGTTTGCCTTTAGCAACTCCCGCGTTCCCGTCAATTGATAGAGATACGTGGCCAGTTGGCTCTGCTCCTGTACAAATTCGGCATACCTGCGCGCCGATTCTACGATTTCAGCCAGATATCGCATCCGCTCCGCTGGAATGATCGTAGAAATTTTGGCTGAGTCTTCGCTTGATAATTCCCTGCCCACTATCTTTTCTCTTACTTCTCGTCCGCTGTTTTCAAGATGATTAAGCAGCCACGCAAAAAGCGTTTCCATCCCCGCATCGTTATACTGCGAAGCATTAGTGCCGAAAATCGGTAAAGTTCCCTCGGGCGTTTCCCATAGGATATGGTTGCGCCGGTACTGCTTGCGGACTTCGCGCATGGCATCCAACGAACCGCGCTTATCGAACTTATTAACGGCGATGGCATCTGCGAAATCCAGCATGTCAATTTTTTCCAACTGCGTGGCGGCTCCGTATTCGGCAGTCATAACATACAGGCACAGATCGGCAAATTCGGTGATCTCCGTATCCGATTGACCAATACCCGACGATTCAAGGATAATAAGATCATAACCTGCCCATTGACACAAGGCTATCGCATCCTGGACGTATAGACTCAGACTCCGATTACCTCCACGGGTGGCTAGTGACCGCATGTACAGCCTACCGTTATGGAACTCGGGATTCAGGGAATTCATGCGGATCCGGTCGCCGAGTAAAGCCCCGCCCGATTTGCGCTTACTGGGATCTACCGAAATAATCGCCACCTTTTTTTGGGCGTCATTCAGCAGGTACCGGCGTACCAGCTCATCCACGACCGACGACTTCCCCGCTCCTCCGGGCCCTGTTATTCCCAGCACCGGGGTACTGGCCATGCGCCCTGGTGGGTGTATAGGGTGATTCTCAATCAGTTGCTTATAATAACTGGGATCGTTTTCGGCGACCGTTATTAAACGCGCCAGGGTACCTGTATTGATACCAGCAGTACCGGGTGGGAAGATGGGCAATTGAGTACCTTCCCATTTCAGTGGAAAATCACAGGATTCCAGCAGATCATTTATCATGCCCTGTAAACCCATTCGGCGGCCATCGTCGGGGGAATAGATGCGTGTGATGCCGTATTCGTGCAAGGTCTGGATTTCGTGGGGGAGAATGGTACCACCGCCACCGCCAAGTACCTTGATATACTCTACGCCCCGATCCCGCAGTAGATCAAATATATATTTAAAAAACTCGATGTGCCCCCCCTGGTAGCTGGTGATGGCAATGCCCTGTACATCTTCCTGGATAGCCGCTTCAACGATTTCCTGCGCCGAACGATTGTGCCCCAGATGGATCACCTCTGCGCCCGACGCCTGCATAATCCGGCGCATAATGTTGATAGCGGCGTCGTGACCATCGAACAGGCTACCCGCCGTAATGATACGCAACGGGTTTTGAAGTTTGTATGGCTGTAACAGATCTGACTCCATTTTTATGCTCTATTCATGTAACTGTTCACCCTCTTCCATCACAAGGATTTTTTAGTTACACCTCTTTTAATTGAAAACGCCTTGAATTTTTCAGGAATATAGCTGTAATCTACCCCATTTAAGCTATAATGGCTATGCAGATATAAGGTTATTTTATAGTTTGAGGGGTATACTGTTCGGCCCGGAACCCGGAAACACGGCCAGCCATTGAATGGTATTGGGTACTTTCATGGCAGGCTTGTTACCCATGTAGCCAATACAAAAAAAACAAATTTTTCGACGCATGTGACAGACCTTTCCAAGTACCAGCACGAGCCTTCGAAATTCAGCAATAATCCCTAAAAGTTGCACAAGAAAAATGCCTGACAGCGCATATCAGGATTTGGAAGAATATTATAAGTGGTGCTACGGAAGAGATCCTGCCAGGTGAGGACAAGAGGGTGTATCACTTGAAGGGAGAATACGAACGTTTCTGGCTCGACCGAACCAGAAACGTTTCGCATAAATATATTATCCTGACTCAGGGCAACGGAAGATTAGTGATCCGCTCAGCCAAAAACATTTATTATAGAGAAGTCTACTACTTTCTGAATTCCCAGCTTCAACTGGACATTTATGAAACTAACCCATCGATATCCAGAATTATATCCTGGCCAGCAACGCCGGCATACCTTCGCTTCTCGCCAGGGTTAATAAGTGAGCCTGGCCCAGGGATTACTTCAAACGCTGGAGCAGCATATCATTAAAGGTACGTTCGGCTTTATAGAGTTCGACGAGCTGCTTGGCTGAAATCACCGTCAGAAAACGAGCCTGGTACTCCTTTTCCAGTTCCAGTTGCTTCTGTTTCAATTCCTGTACCTCCTTGAGGTTGTGCATCGCCTGGTCGTCCGAAGCACCTTCTCCTTTGTTGCCAATCAGCTGGCGCATAGAGCGATGCATGTCACGTTTCTTTTCAGAAAACTCGTTATAAATAGGCCAAAAGTCTTTGGACTGATCAGGCGTGAGATTAATGCGATTGGTAATAATAGCAATCTTGGCGTCCTGTATTTTCTGAATCTCCTCCTCATTGCGTCGTTGGGCGTAAGAGTCGGACATCGAAAAAGTCAGTACAGACAGGAGCAGCGTGAAAATTATCCAGAATTTGCGGTGCGTGGTGTTCATGAGTAAAATGGCTTTAAACGGTAAAAAGGTACGTTAGATTGTTTCATCCAGGAGCATATTTTCGTTGAGCTGGTTGAGCAGGAAATCCTTGTCCAGACCATCCAGATAATACAATACAGTCGAATCGGTTTCGAAAGCAGCCTGCACGGCATTATTCTCGCTCAAATCGTAGTAGCTGATGTTTTCGTCGGCCAGATATTCCAGGATAGCCTCATCGCTTACCTGACTCAGACGTTCGCTGCCCAAGGGGCCCTGCTGTTGAGGATAGGTAAACCATACCAACGCCAGAATTAAGCTAAATGCGCCCGCCAGAGCCAATGAGCGCTCCCATGACCAGCTCACGAGTGGTCTGCGTTCGGGTGTAACGGGAATTCGGGCCTGTATGATAGCCGGTAATTTGTCAAAATACCCCTCGGGTACTTCAAACGGAACGTTTCTTTTGAGATCGTCCAGTCGGATTCGATTGTCTTTCATGTTTTTATTTTCTTCTGGGTCTGTTTCTAGGACAACCCGCAGGGAGGGGAAGTTTAATCGGTCCCGTTCAAATAATCCTCAATTTTCTTAGTAGCCCAGTGGTAAGAGGCTTTCAAAGCGCCCACGGATGTTCCTGTCACTTCGGCCATGTCTTCATAGGGCATCTCTTCAAAATAGCGCATGTTGAACACCAGGCGCTGCTTTTCGGGTAACGTTAATATGGCCTTTTGCAGTTTCATCTCAATTTCATCCCCCCCAACCAGCGGGTCACTTTCCAGCTTATCAGCCAGTTCGGCCTCTACGTCATTGATAGGCACGAAGTAGCGTCGCCTTTTCTTTTTCAGGAAATTGATGGATTCATTGTGCGCAATACGGAACAGCCATGTGTAAAGCTTCGAGTCGCCCCGAAACTTTTCCAGGGCGCTCCACGCCTTAATAAATACCTCCTGCGTAATATCGTTGGCGTCGTCATGGTCAATGACGATTTTGCGCACTAGCCAGTACACTTTCTGCTGGTAGGTACGCACAATTTGGTTGAAGGCATTCCGGCGGGTATCCGGATCCCTGTAAAGCGCTAAGAGTTCTTCGTCGTTCATTAGTTGACAGTTGACAGTGGACGGTTGACAGTTTACAGTATTTTCAATAACCACTGTCAACTGTCAATTAACCCTTCCTCTCGATCGCCCGCTTGGCGGCGGCCACGATGTCATTGGCGGTGAGGCCGTATTTTTCCATTAATTGGGCAGGGGTACCGCTTTCACCGAAGCTATCGTCGACGGCTACGTACTCCTGAGGTACCAGTTGATTTTTGACCAGTACCTGTGCGATGCTGTCGCCCAGTCCACCCAAACGGTTGTGTTCCTCAGCGGATACGGCACAGCCCGTTTTCTTCACCGATTTCAGAATTGCCGCTTCATCGAGCGGCTTGATCGTGTGAATATTGATGATTTCGGCATCGATGCCCTCTTTTTCCAACATTTCACCCGCCTGAATGGCTTCCCAGACTAAATGGCCCGTGGCGAAAATACTTACATCTTTCCCCTCGCTCACCATCCAGGCTTTGCCAATCTCGAATTTCTGATCGGGATCGGTAAAGATAGGTACCACCGGGCGACCAAAACGCAGGTACACCGGCCCTTCGTAGTCGGCGATGGCGATGGTGGCGGCTTTGGTTTGATTATAGTCGCAGGGATTGATGACCGTCATACCGGGCAGCATTTTCATCATGCCCAGGTCTTCCAGAATCTGGTGGGTAGCTCCGTCCTCACCGAGCGTCAGGCCCGCGTGCGACGCGCAGATTTTTACATTCTTATTGGAATACGCGACACTCTGCCTGATTTGATCGTACACCCGTCCGGTGGCGAAGTTGGCAAAGGTAGTAGCATAAGGAATTTTGCCGCCGATGGTCAGTCCGGCTGATACGCCAATCATATTGGCTTCGGAAATACCGCACTGAATGAACCGTTCGGGATTTTCCTTAATGAAAGGGTCCAATTTCAGTGAGCCGACGAGGTCGGCACAAAGGGCTACGACGTTAGGATTCTGCTGGCCCAGTTCGTGCATCCCGGCCCCAAAGCCGGAACGCGTATCTTTCTTCTCGGTATAGGTGTAT
>JBBRDE010000189.1:0-10766 GCA_038204185.1 Cytophagales bacterium | reverse complement strand
ACCGACGTATTCATGCGCAACTGCTTGAACCACTTCATGTTCTCGGGCGAGAACGGATCCTCGATGAAGAACGGACGGTAATCTTCCAGTTTTTTGATCATATTGATGGCATTCATGGGCTGCACCCGCTCATGGATGTCGTGTAGTAGTTCCACTTCTTCGCCACAGGCCTTGCGTACGGCGGCAAACAGCTCGGGGATGGCTTTCAGATACACATTTTCATTCATGTAGTTGTCCGTGGCTCCGCCAAAACCGGCTGCCTTAAAGTCGGGCTGCTGGGCTGTGCTACCCACGGCGCCGTAGCCCCCCTGCTGAATGCGGATAAACTTGAAACCCCGCTCCTGAATGCTCTTTACGCTATCGACCACGGCTTCGGGTGTATTGCCGTTGGCGTGTGTGTAACAGGGTATGGCAAAGCGTACTTTTCCTCCCAGCAACTGGTACAGCGGCATGCCCGCCCGCTTGCCTTTGATGTCCCAAAGAGCCTGGTCCAATCCACTGAGGGCGTTGTTGAGCACGGGGCCGTTACGCCAGTACGAGCTTACGTAGGCGCCGTGCCACATGTCCTCGATATTGTCCACATCTTTCCCTACACAAAATTCATTCAGGTAGGTGTTGATGGCTACCAGCACTACCTCGGCCCGTTGGGTGAAGGTGGCGCAGCCCAGGCCGTAGAGCCCAGGCTCGGAGGTTTCTACTTTGACTACAATCAGGTTAGAACCCTGCGGGGCCGTGGCAATAGCCCGCACTTTGGTTATCTTGACGGGTTTCATAGCCTTGGCGTAGGCGGGGGTACCCTTCTCTTCCCGGGCCTGTGCGGCAGCTGGACCGCCAAAAAGTCCCAACAACCCGGCCGAGCCACCAAGGCCCAGCATTTTCATCGTGTCGCGGCGTGATAATTCTTTATCTGTCATATAAGTTAAATAATAGAGGGGTCCGCCCCTGCGGTGATAGAATGAGTGATTGATTACAAAAGGTAGAAGGTCAGATTTTCTATTCTCTCATTCACTCAATCACTCATTCAAAATTGATTTCACTTGTCCCACCAGACGCGGGTGTCGAGATTATTGGCCCCCTGACGGGTAATGGCTTCGTTCAGATTTCCCGAATTGACCACGATTTCGCTATCCGGATAGGGCAGTCGTCGAATGAAGTCGCCCTTGATTTCCGAACCAGGGTAAGGGTTCCTCTGCAAGGTTGGGA
Organism: Cytophagales bacterium; assembly: GCA_038204185.1. Lineage (GTDB taxonomy): Bacteria > Bacteroidota > Bacteroidia > Cytophagales > Spirosomataceae > Salmonirosea. The sequence goes on along the minus strand of JBBRDE010000189.1, from coordinate 9,563 downwards.
AGCCGCTGCGGCGGAAATTGGCCCATGTCTCGTTGCCATCCAGGAACGTGACTACCCAGTACTGCGTATTGATCAGCTCCAATGCCTTGGCGGTGTCAAACGGGTGGGCGGCCAGATACGCCACAATATCCGCTTCTTTTATGGTGGCACTGGCGTCGTACAAGGCCATTTGCTCCATATTGGCCCGGATCCCCTTGGCGTAAAAGTCGGCCGCTGAGCCCGTTGTCCAGCCCCGCTGAGCGGCTTCGGCCAGTAACAGTAGCGTTTCGGAGTAGGTGACGTGGAATTCGGGCGCATCCAGTTTCAGCACCGTGGTCAGGTTTACCTGCGAGTAGTCCCACAAGCTGGCCACGCCATTGGCCTGCAAGGTAGACGTGATCGTGACGTCATTGTAGCCCATTGGCATACCGATCTGAACGCTCGGGGCCGACGTAGCCCGCGCCGCTACCTGCTCGGGGCCGCCCTTGGCACCCACGTAACGCACGGCAAATACTGGCAGGCGCGGGTCGTTGTTTGCTTTCAGGTAGTTGACAAATGGGGCCGTCAGATAGAAATTGGTCTTTTCCCGTGCCGCCAGGTGATTGGCAATGTAGTTGTTGTAAATGGCCGTGTGGCGGATCACCGAATTGTCCGCATTGGACTGAAACACCCCACCCGCTACGGCCTTCTGAACGTAGGACTGCGCCGTGGCCGGATCAACCTTAGTCAGGCGCATGGCTGCACGTAACATGAGCGAATAGCCCAGTTTTTTCCAACGAGCCACATTTCCCCCGTACAGGATATCCGTTACTACCGCTGCCTGGGCCGGATCGAGTTTGCCGGATGCTTCTTCCAGCTCTTTCAGGATATCCTTGTAGATGGCCTGCTGTGGATCGTATTTAGGGGTAATGATTTCACTGGTATAACCCTGTCCGGCTTCGAAGTAGGGAACATCGCCATATGTATCAGTCAGGATCATGAAGGCGTAAGCTTTCCAGATCCGCGCCGCATTGTAGGTATTCGACTGCAGGGGATCGCTCTTAGTCTGATCCAGGACAGAGATCAACTGCTTTACCACATTGCGGTAAAAATTCACCCACACCAGTGGTGTGTTGCTATTGTTGATCTGGTTGTAGTTGCCGCCCGATAGCGAACTGCCATAGGGCGTAATGATCTGCTGCACAATCCCGAAGTTGTAGGTCAGCATGCCCAGCGTGGAGCCACCATCCAGGTACGTGGTACTGATGATGGCCTTATTCAGTACGAGCGACGGAGCCAGCGAGGTAGGGTCTACCTTGTTGGTGTTGAGCTCGTCAAAGCCCTGGTCGCAGGAAGTAGCGAAAAGGCAAGCCATGAAGGCGAAAAATAGGGGTAGCTTTTTCATGTTTCTTTTAATGATAGATTGATAGAATGAGTGAATGATAGAATACCAGATTTAACCTTCATGCAGGTCAGAATATTCTATCATTCTATCGTTCACTCATTCAAAATTGACACTAGAATCTTACATTCAGGTTAAAGCCCACGCTGCGGGTTGGGGGCAGGCCGGGCCAGAAATCCAGGCCAACGGCGTTGTCGGAGGCTACCAGCGCTTCTTCGGGGTCCATGTTCTCGGTCCACTTTTTGATGATCAGCACGTTGTTGGCCACGGCGTTGATCTTCAATCCTTTGATGAAGGAGCGCTCGGGCAGCATCTTGCCAAAATCATAGCCCAGCGAAATCTGGCGCAGCTTCCAGAAGCCCGCGTTGAACACAAAGTCTTCGTTGATTCCCAGCGGGTTAATAGACTCATAGAAAGGTTGCACGGCTACCTGTGTCTTGTTAACTTCGCCGTTGGGGTTAACCCCGTTGCCGATCACAAAGCCTTCGGCTCGGCCCGGAAGCGTCCGCTTCGAGAGGCCGTGTCGGACATAATTGATATTACGTCCGGCAATCAGCTTATGGCCCAGCTTGAAATCAATGAGGGTAGAGAGGATGACACCCCGGTAGGTGAAGGTATTGGTGATACCGCCGAAGTACCTTGGTAGTGCATTCCCTACGTTTTGGAGTTTGTTATTCCGCAGGGGCATTCCGCTTTTCTGATCGAATACCTGGCGTCCCTGCGCATCCCGCAGGTAGGTGAAGGTATACAGCTGGCCGATGGGCTTGCCTACTACCTGATTCAGGGTACGCCCGCCGCCGCCGCCGACGGTGATGACGGTATCATTTGCCGACAGTCCCAGTTTGAGTACCTCCGAGGTATTGTAGGACGCATTGGCGCTAACCTCCCACTGAAAATTATTGGTTTGCACGGGTGAGAAAGTCAGCATGGCTTCAATCCCCTGATTCTTGCTCTGACCTACGTTAATGAGCTTGCTGGTGTACGAGGAAGCATCGGAAATCTGGGCGGCCAGAATCTGGTCTTCCGTGATTTTGTGATAATAGGTAAAGTCAAAGCCTACCTTGTTCTGGAACAGTTTCAGCTCCACCCCCACCTCGGCTTCTTTTATGCGGAGTGGACGCAGATTCTTGTTGGGTACCGTGGAGGCATTAATCCCCCCCACGGGTACGAGTTGTCCCGAAGGGTTGGGGAAGGAGTTGTTGTCTACGGCGTAGTAGAGGGCATTTGAATAAGGATTCACGTTGTCGGAACCTACCTGGGCATACGCAGCCCGGAGTTTGCCGAATGACAGCCAGGCGGGCAGGTCGTCGAAGGCTTGTGAGAATACGAAGCTACCCGTTACGGAGGGGTACAAGATGCTCCGGTTGGCTGGGGCGAGGGTCGAGAACCAGTCGTTGCGGGCGGTGACGTTCAAATACAGGAATTCCTTGTAGGAAAAAGTAGCCGCGCCAAAAAGCGAGTTGATTTTCTTCTCCGACAGGCTATACAGCGGGTTTTTTACCCGTCCGTTCATCACAGTGTATAAACCTGGTTGGATAAAATCTTGCACCGTAACGCTATTGTAGTCATTGCGGGCGTAGCGCTGGTTTCCCCCCAATGTGAGGTCTACGCCGATGTCGCCGAAGGTCTTATTGGCACCCAGTATGAAGTCCAGGTTACGCTCGGTGTTTTGACGTACGTCCTGCGTAAAGGAGCCATTTACAAAACCAACGGGTGCCTTTGGAATAGGAGCGTAGCCATTCGGGATGTTGTAGTCCTGATTACGTACGTACGTGTCCTGCGCAAGCCGTCCCTGCAGATACAACCAGTCGGTAAGCTGGTACTTAAGGGTAATGTTGCCAAAAAGCCGGTCGCGGGTAATATTTTCGACGTGATAGTTCATGGAATAGTACGGATTGTTCCGAACCAGAAAGCGCGAAAACACAAACTCATCACCGTTTGGCAGAGTCTGATTCTGCTTTAAGGCTTCAAAAGGCATCGAGTTGGCGAGCGTGAATACGACCGTGGACACCGAGAAGTCCTGCGTATCCAGCTGGGGAGGGTTGACATTCTTTTCTTTGGAATAATTGATGTTTCCCGAGGCCGTGAGTTTGCTGGAAATATTCTGGGTAAAGCCCAGATTTACCACCTTCCGGTTAAAGGTGTTATTTTCCATAATCCCCTTGTTGTCCGTATTGCCAAGCGATAGGCTGAATCCGCCATTGGCACCGTTGTTGGCTACTGTCACTGTATTGGTAAAGTTGGTGCCGGTGCGGTAGAATTGCTTCACGCGGTTGCGCACGGGTTCGTAGGGCCAGGTTTGGTTGGCGAACAGGGTCTGTGTCATGCCGGGTGTAAATTTCTCACCAAAGCTCCAAACCCCCGAGGTAGGATTGGCCGTGGTGGGACGCTTACCGCCTTCCCCCTGACCGTATTCGTACTGAAAATCAGTAAAATCAAGGGGCGTGTCGGTGGTAAAGTTCGCGTTGTAGCTTACCCCGAAGCCCTTGCCCGTTCCCCTGGTTTTGGTGGTGATCATCACTACGCCATCTTTGGCGCGTGAGCCGTAGAGAGCCGCGGCCGTTGCTCCTTTCAATACGGTCATGGTTTCGATATCGTCGGGGTTGATACTGCTAAGGCCGTCGCCACCATCGGAGCGGTTGGCGGCTCGGGTCCCAAAATCCCCGCCCAGCGCGTAGTTGGAGTTATCGATGGGTACCCCATTGACCACAATGAGCGGGGAGTTATTGCCACTGAACGACGATTGTCCGCGAATACGGATTTTAGCCGTACCAGCCGGGCCGGTTCCCATGGTCGTGATGTTAACACCCGCCATTTTGCCCTGCAAGCCACTCACAAAATTGGGTGTCCGGTTGGTCGAAATCTGGTCGGCATCCACAGTAGCCGTGGCGTAGCCGAGGGTTTTGGCTTCACGCTTGATACCCAGGGCGGTTACGATGACTTCGCTCAGGTTTTTCGACTCGGTTGCCATCTGCACATCGACCACCGAACGGGTACCTACCTTAATCGACTGACTTTCGTAGCCAATGTAGGAGAAGGTCAGGGTAGCATCGGTAGCGGCGGAAATGGTAAAATTCCCGTTGGCATCCGTTGTGGTACCCCGGTTGGTGCCATTGACCAGCACATTCACGCCGGGTAGGCCTTCACTGGCCTGGTCGGTGACCCGTCCCGTGATACTCGGTGCCTGGGCAAAAACGCAGCCCAGTCCCAGCAGCAACACAAGGAATAATGAAGTAAGGTTTTTTTTCATACAGGTATTAGGTTTTTAAAGTATTAAATAAGGGTTTAGGAAATGCTTTAACGATTAAGCAAATACTCTGAATTAGCATTCAGGTATCAAGGGAAAAAGAAAAGGAATGGTATGGAGAAGATGAGTAAATGCCCTATTTTCGGGATGCTTGAAACAAATTTAAAAGCAGACTAATTACTTAATTTTCAAATAGATATAATTAGAAAAGAAATAAATTATTCGATTGAATTAGTCCGATTATATTAAGGTTGAAATAGGGAGGTGCCTACCTACGGTACTTTATTATTTCGGCACTATTATGGGAAAATAGGTGGCTTTGAATGAATGGCTCAAAAATATGCTTAACCGTTTAAACAACAAAACTTTTACCCAGTTATTTTTATAAAAATCCTTGATAAAATATAAAAAGTTTAAAAACAGAGCGTGAGGGCATAAAATAGTACTGAAAAAAAGTACTATCAGCCTAAAAGATGAATACAGAATGAAGGGAAATCTTGAAGAAAATGGATTTGTTAAGCGATATATTGCTTAATTAATTGACCAATTATCGAAAATAGCAGAGAAATACTGAATACCGGCCCGCGTAAAGTTTGGGTATAGAGAAGCCCTACCATGCATCAAAACGTAGACAGTGGGACCCTACTCAGGGCGTCATGTACTCCCATCGCAACGCGCTGTACCGGGAGGGTTGGCCCTGTGTGGGCAATTGCCTGCCTGCTTTGTTGTTCACCTCTAGCAGCGTCCAGCCGAAGGTGCCTTTCTCGTAGTTGAAGGTTTCGCCGTCGTCATCATACAGGGTAAAGCTACCCGGCAGGGTACCGTAGTAGCGTACGGTCAGGGGTAGTTTTTCATCTTTGGTGGGGGAATATAACGATGGTGGGATCATTGGGATGATGCCGCCGTCTTTCACGAAAAGCGGAATTTTGTCCAGCCCGCCCGACTGGTTCACCTCGATGGTTTCGCCCTCACCCACGAATTTTCCGGTGTAGAAATCGTACCATTTCCCCTTTGGTAAAATTACCTTCCGAATCGGTTCTCCCGCGAATAGCGGCGCAACCAGCAGATAATCGCCTACCATGAATTGATCCTTTACGTCCTTTCGCACGGCCTGGGCGTAGGGGTTGTCCGTCGCGTCGAGTTTTCCGGCGATAAGGGTACCTGCATCGGCAAAACCCTCCACCAGATTCATGGCCCGGATGGGCGGCTTACCCTCAAAATGGTACTGCGCGAAAGTCGTATATAGGTAGGGCAGCAACTGCATCCGTAGCTGCATCACGTCTTTTACCTGCTCGGCTACCTCGGGAAAGGTCCAGGGCTTGGTACCGTCGGCCCAGGCGTTGAGCATCGCCATCGGCGACAGGCACACCGCTTGCATCCGGCGCAGCCATTCCTCGGCGGTCTTGGAAGAGCGGGCCTCGGGGGTCCAGAGTACCCCAATAAAACTGCTGTTGCAGAGCGCGGTAATGAAGTCTTTGTGATTGTAGTAGTCGTTATAAATCACGTAGGGTAGGTTCGAAGCCCCGGCGTTGGATGCCCGCGTCAGGCCGTAGGTGCGGGTGTTCTGCTCTCGAAACCAGTCGGTAGACATTTTCTGGAACTGCAGGCCGTAGGCTTGCCGGATCTGCTCGGCGCTGAACCCGGAAGGGAATTTGGCCACGTCGGGCCACAGCCAGCGGTCGTACCCATCGGTTTCATCCACCTTGTAGCCCGACACGCCGATGTTAAGGTGTTGTTCAATGAAGAGTTTTTTGAACAGATCGCGGGCGGGCTTTGTGTTGAAATCAGGTACCACGCCCACCCACACCGTGTGCGAAGCGGTGTAAGGCAGGATACTTTTGTAAATAGGCGAACGAGACGAGACGTAGGGGTTGATCCAGAGATTTGCCCGGATGTTTTTCTCCAAAAGCTTGTCCAATAATGCTTTGGGTTGCGGGTAACGCCTGCTGTCCCACACGAAGCTATTGGGATAGGAATATGACTGCCAGCCCGGTTCCAGCCCGACGACGCTCAGAGGGTACCCTTTCGTTTCGAACTCGTTCACTTCCTGCAACACCTGCGCATCGGTAAATAACGTTGGCATCCGGTGGACGAATCCCAGACCCCAAGTGGGCGGCAGGGTACCCCCACCGCAATACAAATTATACCGCTGCACAACTTCCATCGCATTTTTACCCGCAAAAATATAGACTTCCGCCCCCGCCGCCGGTATCAGTACCTCCACCGCATCGGAGTAAGGCTGCGAATCCCAGTTTTTCTGACTGTTGCGGTTCATTTCCTCGGGTGGATTTTTACTATCTTTTCGCACCGCTGAACCCGCGTACACCGTGACGTACCGCGCCGAGTTGATGAGTACTCCGTAGCCCCGATCCGACACGTAGAAGGGTACCGGGGCGTGGGTACGGCCGTCGTCCTTCCCGCCGTAATGATCCACGTGCAGGGTTTTAAGGGTACCTCGCTGCTGCACAGATTTGAAATTCAAACCCAGCCCAAACAACTGCTCGCCCATTTCCAGCGGGAAGCGCAAGTACACCTTGCCGTCGGTGCGTTCGTTTTTACTTTCTTTTAATTCTGTGGGAAAGGTAGGGGTACCTAGTTTTTGTAGCCCTTCGAGGCGCGGCTTTATCTCCGCCACGCCCAGCGGTGAAATGGCCTCCGGCTTGCCCACGGTGGCTTTCCACACGCCGGGGGCGACCTGCTGCCATTTGAAGGGGGTAGGTTGGGCGTGGGTTACGAAGGAAAGGAGAAGGAAGAAGGGTAGGAGGTAGGTACTTTTCATGAGGGGGCCGTTTGGGTAGAAAAGCCCGATTTTTGTAAAAATACCCGAAAAGTCCTTCACACGGTTTTCAGCTTCTGCACTTGTCCGGTTGCTTTGTCGATGACATACACAATGGAAAAGGGCGAACCGCCAGCACTGATCATCCTCACATGATTTCTTGATATGAGGGTACCATCAGCTTCGTAACGCTCTACCCATCGGCCTTTTTTAGTTTGGGCAATGAAAACCCGGTCACCCACTTCTTCGAGCAGAAAATCTATTTTTTCGGGAGGCAATTGGTTTTCAATATAATCATAAGCCTCATTGAACTCGTAAAATAAGATGACTTTGCCCATAAAATGAGCATATTTTCCGGGAGGATTGTATTTGAAACTATCGTCCAGCCGCTGGTAGAGGGATATTCTCTTTCGGCCTTCTACATAGGGATGAACGCGTGCTTCTATTACTCCTTTTTCCTGGTACATTGGGTCGGCCTCGATGCAATCTCCAATAAACTCCCGCAGAAAGCTGGCCATTTGGGAGGTATCACTGATGAAAGTCTTTTCAAGCGTTTGTGCGGAGGTTGAAGAGAAAGCACAAGCGAGGAGTAAAAAAAGGTAGGATTTTAGATTCATTTGCAATGATGTTTTGTGGTATTTTCAATACTCAACAGGTACTCCATTATTCCACCGCGATCCCCATCATCCGCATCAACTCACTGGCGTTAAAGCTTTGGCAGATACCTTCATGCAGTTTATAATCGAAGTGGAGTTGGCCGTCCTGGACATCGGAGCGAAAATGGAAGTTTTCGACAAAGGGCTGCGTCGCGCCCCATTCTCCGAGTTCGAGGTCGTGGGTGGATACCATGCCTGAAGCTGGCAACGGGTGCAGTTGCCGGATAAGGGCCTCAGCGCCCCGGTGGCGGTCGGCGGAGTTGGTGCCTTTCAGGATTTCGTCTAACAGATAAAAGATGGGTAACCTGAGTTCAGGTACCCCCGCCATTTCCAGCAATTGTCGCAGGCGTTTCAACTCGGCATAAAAAGAGGAAGTATTCTCGACCAGCGAATCCTGCGTGCGCATACTGCTGAATACCTGCACGGGCGCACAAGCCAGGCTATCGGCGCAGACGACGGTACCCGTTTGGGCCAGTACAAGATTCAGGCCGACGGTACGCAGGAAGGTACTCTTGCCCGACATATTCGAGCCCGTCACCAGCATGGTGTGTCCCGTACCCACCAGCGAAAAGTCATTGCTCACACGCGCTTCTGCCGTAATGAGTGGGTGTCCCAGGTTCCGCGCTTCTATACGAATGCTGTCTACCCAAGCCACTTGCGGCATGGCATACGCAGGCTGAGCAAAAGCAAAGCCCGCCAGGCTGTTCAAGGCTTCGGTGTCGGCCAGGGCATCGAGCCAGGCGGCTAGTTCGGCCCCGTGGTTTTTTTTCCACTTTTCCAGCGCGGTCAGGCAATGCAGATCCCAGAGAAAAGGTACCCCTACCAGAATAAGAAAAAAAGGATGCAGGCGATAGTCGAGCCGGGCAAACCATTGGCCTACGGAGCGGATGGCGGCGGGAGCCTTTTTGATGGCCCCTCGCCGCACTTGCCACCAGCGCGATTGGAAGGGTGCGTCATTGGCGAGTTCGAGCAGATCGGCGTAGGCTACCAGCGTGAGCCCCAGATCGGTGGTGCGGAGGGTGAGCGACTGGATACCCGAGTTGTAGCGTTTCAAAATAATTCCCTGTCCGATAATCCCCAGCCAAAAGGGCCAACCCGGTATAAAATTCAGCACAGCAAGTACCCCCAGCGATACCGTCACGATGGGAAACCAGCGCCAGTTCAGCGACTTTTGCAGCGATTCGCTCATGGTTTCCTTGGCCCACGTGCGCAGGGCACCTACCTGCTGCGAAGCATGCTCGTGCAGCAGTGCGGTGGCTTCCCAGCTTTGTCGCCAGTCGGTTTTTGTTTTAAATTCCTCCACGGCTTCCTGCCGCATTAAGAGCTCGTCCAGGGCGGCGGGTTGCATGAGCCACTGCGCCAGCCGACGGCTCCCTTCGTCGGTACGGGTACGGTTGAGGAGTCGGTAGAGCGAGTGCTTGCCGAAAATATCGAGGTCGGTAGCGTAGGGGTGAAGTGGGTCCGCGAATTGCTCTCCTGTTTCGGGACGGTGGAATTTGAGGTCGAGCCGATCCAGTTCGTCCT
>JBBRDE010000188.1:0-10819 GCA_038204185.1 Cytophagales bacterium | reverse complement strand
AGTATGTCGTAGCACAGGCCGACATCCAAAATCTTATGTAATTGAATTTGCATATGGATGATTTTTACTCAAAAAAAAGCTTGTTTAACCATCAGCCTATTTCAATGGTTGAGCCTAAATAAATACTTATTCATTATTTATAATTTCAATCGATTTGTCGTATTGTGTGAATTTCATAATTTTATTCTTTTTGTTTTAAGTATTTTTCTCCTTTGAAAATGAGAAAAATTTTGCTACCTTCAGTGACTATCTGACCTTTTCTTTCTTTTCCATAATACACTGTTTCATAGTAATTCTCAATATTTTTTAAATCTCTATTTAGACCTGATTTATCTATGCAACCGCAAATTACTTTTTCCCTTGCAATATCTAGTTCATTTTTTTTAATTTCATTCCAAGAAAATTTGTATTTTGATATGCATTGTGTTGGGTAGTTATTTGTAGTTGATATTGTATCAATACATGTCCCTTTGCCTTCATTTAATAAATATAAATGATTATACTCCTGTAGACCGCGACCCTTTTTTTTATGGACATAGTGCCCAACTATGGATTGATTTTCGTAGTTGAATAGCACAAATGAAATAAATAATAACAAAATACTTAGCCTCATAATATTTAGTTAATCTTTTTGCTTGTACCTATGAAGATTGATGGTTTTCAAATTAACTTCCGAGGAGGACCATCAGTCAATGACACCTCATGTGGAAAGGCTAATAACATACAATCCGCTTTCATGCTAAGCGCGAAAGTCCACAACGTGCTGAATCCGCTTTGTCGGGCCTTCCCAAATGGGGCGTTTGCCCTGTCGAACGCAACTCGCCGAACGAACCCCAAAGCCTGACCTGCAGGGCGTTTCTCGTGTCGCAAGGAAGCGGCCCCACCTGTCAGACCCTGCTAACTCAGGCGGTTGCCCTGTCAGCCGAAAGCTGGAAATGGAAACCTAAAACCGCCCTGTCATGGGACGTGCGGCCTGTCGCCGGAGCGATGGAGCACACGTTTTTTTACTACTTTGACTCTCCACCCAACAAGGTAAAGTACGCAATGTTACCCAACGACTATTGATTGTTTATCAGGCAATTAACGTCAGGCAACAATAATAATTTTGTGTTTATTTACCAATTAATTTACCAAAAATTCATGCAAATATTTATCAAGCGGTATCAATGTGGAGCGAAAATGGGAAATTGTAAGTTTCCCCACTTATTTTTTTGGAAGTGATAAGAACCTTTACAATGCCCGAACGCTCCGAATTTTGATACGCTGTCTGGTAGGATACACCCAAGGCTACTTCACGGACAGTTTTGTAGTCTGGTCGCTTTGCGGCCATTGATTAAGAAAATAGAAGGGTAAGATTAAACTCATAAATCTCCCAATAAATCATAGGGTATGGATGACCTGCTAGCCCTAGCCGGGCCGGGCCTGATCTGTGATCGGGGCTTACTATTATAGCGTATTCAACGCGATAGCTGCCAAGCTAATGAAGGACCGCGGTTCCTGGTATATTGAACCAATCCGATTCGTTTCGTACCAAAGATAACCAGCCTTTGTAACAACCCCAACGCCCAAAGAAGCACTAAGCCAACTTTTTTAGACCACCTCCCCCAACTGCCCCATCGGAAAAACCAGCGCCTGACTGCGCCTTTGAAATTCGTCCCCACCGTGCACGAGAATCTTTTGAGCTTCGGGAGCTATCTTCTCAAACTGGTTCAGGCCTTTAAAGAAATCGGGTTGGATCGTTTTTCCGGATTTGATCTCGACGGCCTTCAGCTGGATACCGTCCTGAATGAGTAAATCTACTACGTGGTGGCTATGATCGCGCCAGAAATAGAAGCGGGGTTGTTGACCCTTGTTCAGTACGTTTTTCTGCAATTCGTTGATTACCAGATTTTCAAAGAGGGTACCTTTGGCAAAGTGCAGGTCGAGTTCGGCTTCGGTGCGGATGCCCAGCAGGTAGGCCGCCAGACCAACGTCGTAAAAATATACTTTGGGGGTACTTACCACCCGCTTGCTGAAATTCTGGTAATAGGGCTGCAAGCGAAAGGCGACGAAAGAAGTTTCCAGTACCGTAAGCCACGCATCAATCTTTCCGTCTAGTTGTCGAGAAATCATTTGGGGTATAGTTAGGAATCGAATTCCTAGATGTACAGAAAAACAGAAGAAAAGGCACTAACGAACCGCCCCAAGTCCAAACTGATCCCCCATCGCAACGGCTTTACCATTCTGAAAATGAATCTCCACCATCTTCTCGCTTTGCACAGCGTTGTGTTCAGCATCTTCGAGGGTAGCTACTATTTTGCGAGTCTTGACATCGATCACGTCACCAGTGCAGGGGTAGGCATATTTACCGTCGACGCTGAACGTAATCCAGCCCGGCATGTCGCGGGTCTGGATGGTCGTTTTTTGCACGGGTGGCATTACGGTGTTATCGAAAATGTGCAGCCGTTCATTGGCACCGTCACACACCCATAGTTCTTTTTCGTCGGGCGTAAGGCCGATGCCGTGGCTCGGGCAGCCGTGGCGTTTTACGTCACCGATGTCGAAGCCTTCCACCGTCACGCGGTGCAGCATTTTTCCCGTTTTCAAATCACCTACCTCAAAGCCCAAAAGCCCATTGACGTTGACGTATACCAGCGTTTCAGCACCGTTGATGGTAAAGGGCCGGATAGCGGCGGTGAAGGGGCCGACCTGTTTGGCAATCGTGTGCGTTTTGGCATCGGCCACATTGAGCATGTTGGATTTCAGTCCGGCCAGGTACACGTACTGGCCCGCCGGGCCGTAGATGGTATTGTGCGAGCCGGAGTTGGTCACGATTTTGGTGATGACATCACCCGTTTTGGCATCCACCACGGTCCAGAATTCCTTTTCGAGCGAAGGCGCGTAGATGGTCTTGCCGTCGGGTGAGATGGAGATACGGTCCACGCCACCTTCGTATTGCTTTTCCCACACGAGTTTTTCGGTGGTAAGATCGTAGCACTGAATGGCTTCCAGCGTGCTGATATAAATGCTATTCGTGGCCAGACTCACGTCCACGCCCTTGACGTTGGAAACCGTCCCGTCGGCTTTCAGTCCGCCCGGCGTCGGGATGAATTTGATAGGGCGGTGCCCGTTATCAATATCAAAGACATGAATGCCGTGGCCGCCGTAGCCGAGGTAGTTGCGGATGCCGGGGGTGACGGCGTAGAGGTAGCGTTTCGACTTGGCTTCTGGTTGTATGGAAGTGACCCAGGCGGAGGCGGTCAGTAGGGTTAGGGCTAAGGACAGAAGAAAGAGTTTGGTTTTCATACGGATAGGGTATACTTGGGTTTTTAATTGAACGAAAAAAATAGCATTGAGGGGCCACTAGCGTTACCTACGGCAAAGCAAACGCTACATACTGATCCCCGGATTTTGTTTTGAGCTTGCCTCCCCCGCAGGCGATGACAAGGTACTGTTTACCGTTGACCGAATAGGTGGATGGACTGGCGTAGCCACCAGCGGGAAGCTGGGCCTGCCACAAAATTTTTCCGGTTTTTTTGTCAATGGCCCGAATGCGCTCGTCGCGGGTGGCAGCAATGAAAATGAGTCCACTGCCCGTTACCAGCGGACCGCCGTACAGGTCGGTGCCGGTGGGCGGGATGCCTTTGGCGGTCAGTTCGGGGTACTCGCCAAGGGGGATTTGCCAGCGGTGTTCGCCCGTATTCAGGTCAATGGCCGTGAGGGTACCCCAGGGCGGGGTGCCTACGGGATAGCCGTTGGTATCGTACCAGCGGTTGTAGCCGGTATTTTGGTAGGGCATGTCGTTATGGGGTAGGCTGCTTGTCTCTACATCGGCATCTACGTTCCTGAGGTAGTCGATCAGGGCCTTGTGTTCAACCTGAGACAGGTGCGAGAAGGAGGGCATCATACCGCGCCCGTTTTGTAATACTTGTTGGATGGAAGCCTCCGGAAGCCGCTTATTTACATCCACAAGCGAAGGGTAGCTGCCATCGTGACTGCCCTTGCGGTCGGGACCATGGCACGATGAACAGTGTAAGGAGTATAGCTGGGCGTTGCTGACCGTGGCGGATTGAGGGGATTTTTTGCGAAGTACCAACGATGAATAGCAAGGAATTTCCTTAGCCGGTACGTACAGGGTACCTTCGGGATCGGTGGCGGCTCCACCCCAGTGCCCCCCACCATCGGTACCCGGAAAGAACATGGTCATTTGTTCCGTGAGCGGCATGTAGGGACTACCAGTGCGGGCACCACGAAGACGGGCTACGATAGCCTCCCGATCTGCCGCCCAGGGATTGATATCTTTCTCGGTAAAGGTTTGGCGCGTAAAGGGCGCGGGTTTTTGGGGAATAGGCTGGGTAGGACTCACTTCGTCACCCGCCATGGCGTCCTGCGGGAAGGGGGTTTCCTTAATGTCGAATAAAGGCTCACCCGTCACCCGGTTAAAAACGAAAACCTGTCCTTGTTTGGTGATCTGGGCTACGGCGTCGATACGTCGGGGCCGACCGTCGGGGCCGTTCTGGGTTACCGTCAACAGGTTGGGTGGCGCAGGCGGGTCGCGGTCCCAAATGTCGTGATGCACCAGTTGGTAATGCCACAGTCGCTTGCCAGTCGTGGCATCGAGAGCAATGAGACAATTGGCAAACAAGTTGTTGCCCTTGCGGTTGCCACCGTAAAAGTCAAAAGCGGCCGAACCCGTGGGTACGTATACAATTCCCCGTTCGCGGTCGATCGCCATACCCGCCCAGGGATTGGCTCCACCGAGCCGCTGTCGGGGATTCGCGGGCGACCAGGTATCGTAGCCATAGTCGCCGGGGGCAGGGATGGTGCGGAACGTCCAGACCAGCTTGCCCGTGCGTACGTCAAACGCGCGCACATCACCCAGCAGAGCGGCTTCGTTTTCGGATACCCGAACCCCTACGATGATCAGGTCCTTGTAAATGGTATTGGGGGTGTTGGGCCGCACGTACTCATCGGCACCGGGACGTTCGAGGCCGGGTAACAAGTCAAGGCGGCCTTGCTCTCCAAAACGCGGCATGGGGCGTCCGGTGTGAGCATCGAGGGCATACAGCCATTGGCCCGCCCCAAAGAAGATGACTTTGGTCTGTCCATCGGTCCAATAGGTGACGCCCCGGCTTGTCGTGCCCTCGGTACCAGTGAGTTCGGTTTTCCAGATTTCTTTCCCGGTAGCCGCGTTCACGGCAAAGGCCTGGGTATGGGCCGATACGCCGTAGAGGGTACCATCGATTGCGATGGGGTTGCACTGGATCTGGGTTCGTCCGGCTTTTTCGTCGGCGCCGCCTGAGGCATAGGTCCAGGCTACTTTGAGTTTTTTGACGTTGGCGGCCGTAACCTGGGTCAGGGGCGAGTAATGGCTGCGCTGACCGTCGCCATTGAATTCCGCCCAGTCAGTGTCGGGTTTGTTCTGGTTGGCGACCAGAGCTACGCAGAGGGTTAGAGCCAAGGCGACCCATGCACTCTTTTCCAATACTGTTTTTGTTTTCATAGAGTCCATTCCGGATTTTGCAGCCGAGGTACATAAAAGAAGCCGAACCTTTTCAACTACTGAAAAAGCTCAGCTTGGCGCACTTTAAACCATCATGCATTACCTGCCTGGAACTAGGTTGTTCTCTGTCGGCGTTGGTATTTCTTCCAACCACTAACACTGAACCCAACTTGCTTTGCGTAGGTTTATATTGAAATTTCCAGCCATTAACTCTGAACTGTCCAGTCCCCAACTTTAAAATTACATACCTTTTTGAACCAAGTATTGCACCAGGGTACCCCCTAAAAAAGCCGCCCGCTTCCAACGAAGGAAAGCGGGCGGCTCTGTAAGAACAGGATCGACGGAGGGCTACTTTTTCTGATCCCACCACACCTTGCTCAGATAGGTGTCACCGTTGGCTAATCGTTTGGCGGCGGTATTGTACTGATCGGGATTGCGGAAGCGCTCGCTGCCCGAATACACGCCCCGGCGCGGGATCTGTCCGTTGGTGGTGCCAAGATTAGGGCCGGGAGTTAGCTTAGGGTACCCCGTGCGCCGCCATTCGGCGTAAGCTTCGTAGTGACGCATGAATAGGCTGAGCCACTTTTGGGTCATGATTTGCTCCAATCTTGCCTCAGGTGTGCCCGACAGCTTGCCTTCGGTGGCCAGGTAGGTGGTGATCTGATCCGCAGGAATACTATAGGGCTGAATCTGCATCGCGGCCCGAATGCCTTCCTGATAGAAGCCTTCGGCCTGCGCGGAAGTCAGGCCCGCCCAGCCCAATAGCGCGGCTTCGGCCTTATAGAAGCACAGATCGGAATAGGCCATGAAAATGTACGGGAAGGTACTTTTGCGGTCATTATAAATTGAAATGGTACCGTAGGAGTAATCGTCCCGGTTGATCGTCACGTTCTGGCCCAAGGCTACACCAAGTCCTTTATAAATCGGCTTGCCGGCTTTTTTGGAGTTGTCGGTCGGCTCGGCGATTTTGGGTAAGCGGGAGTCCTTCTTGGCCAGTAAGGTACTGATGAAGGGCTCGGCCAACTGGTTGAGTTCCTTGCTACCGTTGTAGCCCCCAATCGTGGGGTGGTACCCTAGCGCAAAACCGTCCTGCGGGTTGGTGGGCATGGCAGCATTGTCGGCATTGCTGGCAAAAATAGGGCCGGCCAGGGCTTCCTCCACAATCTTGCGCGAAAGGGCCTCATCGGCGTAGCGCAACCGGAAACCCATGCGGAGTTTGAGCATGTTGGCAAACTTCTTCCAGGCGGTAGCGTTGCCCTTGTACACCAGATCTGCATTACCGTAGGATACATCCGTAGTCTGGAGATTGTTGGCGGCGGTGTTCAGTTCCGAAAGTAATGAATTGTAAATGTCCTTTTGCAGGTCGTACTTGGGCGTCAGAATGATGTCAGCTTCGGGTAGGGCCGATTCGGAGTAGGGGATATCGCCCCAGAAATCGGTCATGCGCTGCCATAAGTAGATCTCGTTGATGCGGGCGATGGCTAGTTTGGTGCGTCCGTTGGGATCGTCCTCTTGACCTTTCAATAGGCGGTTGCGTATCTGCGCCAGGTTATTGACGTAACCATAGTGGGCGGACCAGTTGCGGGTTTCGTAAATGTCGCGGTCTTCCTGGTACTGTGAAGGCGCCGACAACGAGCCGCTGGCCCACTGCTGCACCCACGAACCTACCTGCCACCAGTTGGAGCCTTCGTTGAGCAGGCCGTTTAGCTGTACGTTGGAAAGGACATACTCGGCGGGTACCGTAGCTGGTTGGGTAGGCGAAATATTGAGCTCTTCAAATCCTTTGGAACAGGCCGATAGGCCCCAGGCCAAGGCGGTGGCCGTTATGATTTGGGGAATTTTTCTTGATTTCATACGTATATCGATACTAAATAGGGAGATTCATCCACCTTGTTTTTAATTAATTTAACCAGATACCCTACGCAGATTTGTAGGGAGGGGTACCTTAAAAGGTCAGACTCAGGTCCACGCCGATGGTTTTCATCATGGGCAGCGAGTGACCTTCCAGGCCCATGGTACCGGAGTTGACATTGACCGAGGAGTTTTCGGGAGAAAAACCGTCGGTGTGGCGTTGGAGGTACCCCAGGTTCCGGCCGTACAGGGCCACTGTTGCGCCCCGGAAAATCTTCGTCCGTTCGAGCAGCGAAGCCGGTAGCTGGTACGACAGACGTACCTGCCGGAGGGCAATATAGCTGGCGTCGTAGATGAAGTCTTCGGCTACGGCAAATCCCTTGTCGGAAGCTACCCGGTTCCAGTAGGCCTGGGCGGTGGTGGCTACGTCGTTCTTTTCGCCGGTGCTCACCCACTTGGTACCTTCCTGACGAGCCTTGACCCCTTCGGCAATCAGGCCGCCTTCGCGACCTTCCAGTGTACGCTTAGAGGTGCCATAGGCGGCTTCCTGAACGCGACCCTGCGAGAAAATGATTCCTCCCTGCCGAATATCGAGCAGCGCGCTGAGCGACAACCCCTTAAACGAGAAGGTGTTGGAGAATCCGCCCGTCCAGTTAGGATTGGCGTTGCCCAGTTCCAGCGTGGGGACCGATTTGACCAGAGGTAGCCCCTTGGGGTCGATCAACCGATTGCCTTTTTCGTCGCGGAGGTAGGCATAGTCGGCCGCATTCACTACGCCGTAGGGCTTGCCGGGAACCGCCGTGATGCGGACGTTGCGGTCGGAGCCCACCAGAATTTCTGATACCCCGTCAATCAGTTCCAGTACCTCATTGCGGTTGGCCGCCAGGTTGAAACTCGACTCCCATTTGAAGCCATTGGACAGCTGTACCGGCGTACCCGATAGCAGCATCTCGATGCCCTGATTCTGTATTTTTCCGGCGTTGGTCAGTTTGGTGCTGTACCCGGTCGATTCGGCGATGGTGATGGGGAGAATCTGGTTGCTGGTGATCGAATGGTAGTAGGTAAAATCAACCATCAGACGGTTTTTTAGGAACCGGAGTTCGGCCCCCGCCTCGTACGACGTTTTGAGTTCGTTTTTGAGGTTGGGATCGGTAATCACGCTGGTGTACCCCGCCAAAGGTTGGTTCTGGAAAGTATTGGAGTTTAACCCAAAGTACCCAATGGTGGTGTAGGGATCGCCCGAGCGGCCCGCCTGCGCCCAGGAGGCACGGACTTTGGCGTAATCCAGAAAAGAACTTTTCAGGTTGAGGGCGTCGGTGAGAATCAGGCTACCGCCGATGGAGGGGTAGAAGAACGAATTGTTTTGAACGGGCAGCGTGGACGACCAGTCGTTGCGGGCCGTTACATCCATGAATACGATGTTTTTGTACCCCAAATTCACCGCCGCAAACAGAGAATTGATATCATATTCCGACACGCCCAGGGTAGGGTTGTTCAGGATGGTGCGCCCTACGGCGTACAAGCCCGGAATGCTGAGCTGCGAACCCGCGTTGCCCGAAATGCGGTAGCGGTTGGCCTGGTGGTTGGCTCCGGCGTTGGCAAAAATCGAAAACTCACCGACATCCTTGGATACCGTCAGCAACAGATCGGCATTCTCCACTTTATTGAAAGCCACGTTTTCAAATACGGTACCCGTTTGCGCAACGCGCGTTCCCACGGCATTCCACCCATACTGACGCTCGTAGTAGAAGTCGGTGCCGTACCGTCCCTGAATCGACACGCCCTTGGCGATTTCGTAGTTGAGCTTGGCGTATGCAATCACGCGGTCGCGCTGGTCTTCGTTGTGGTTGTTGTTAATGGTCCAGAAGGGGTTGGAAGTCACCGAGTTGCTCTCGAAGATTTTCTCGCCTCCCACAAAAAAACCATTACCACTCAGGTCCCGGGCATTTTTGATGTCTTTCTGGGTGTAGGCGTAGTTTATCAAGCCATCCATGCTGAGGCTACGCGGAACGTACAGAAAGCGATACACCGCGTTTTGTCCATCGTCGCCGAGGTAGGGGCGGTTGTTAACATCCTGCCGCACGTAGTTGGCTTTCACATCCAGATTGAGTCCGGGGGCTATATCGGTGGAAAGTTTCACCGTAGCCGAGTTGCGCTTCAGCGTATTGGTAGGCTGGAAACCCTGGTTATTCATGTTGGAAATCGAAAAATAGTACGTGGTTTTCTCTCCGCCGCCGTCAACACTCACCGTATTGATCAAAAGCTTCTCGGGCTGGAAAAATGCCTTGTAGGGATCGGTAATGGGGGAGTAGCTCACCGTATCGCCCCACATGTCCTCTATTTTCTGTCCTTCCATTTTAGGCCCCCAACTACCGCGCGTGGTGGGGTTACGTCCTCCGCTCAGTTTGGGGATGCCGCCCGTGAGGTTGGCGTTGTACGGTACCACCGAGCCGTTGGCCTGCCGGTAGAACGTAAAGTTGTTATTGAATCCCTGCCCGTACTCATTCTGGTAGTCGGGCTTGATCAGGGCGTTGCCCACCGAAAAGCTACCGTTGTACTGAATGTTAGGCTTGCGGTTACGGGAACCCGATTTGGTAGTAACGATAATGACCCCGTTGGCCCCCAACTGCCCATAGAGCGCGGCCCCGTTGGGCCCTTTGAGTACCGTTACCGACTCGATGTCGCTGGGGTTGATGTTGGAAATTCCATCACCCCCATCCACTCCGGTGGCGAAGGTCTGTGAACCCAGACTGCGGCGGTTGGAGTTGTCGATGGGTACCCCATCCACTACGTACAGGGGTTGGGAGTTACCCGACAGCGAGGAGTTGCCCCGGATAATAACCCGCGAAGCCCCCGACATACCACCCGCCGACGTAGTAACCTGAACTCCGGCTACCTTGGCCGATAGGGCGGTGGCCAGGTTGGTTTCCCGGGCATTGGTAAAATCAGTGCCTTTCAGTTCGCCCGTGGCGAAGGTCAGGGCTTTTTTATCCCGCTTGATTCCCAGGGCGGTCACTACCACCTCGTCCAGATTTTTGGTGTCCGGGACGAGCGAAATATTGATGGTACTGCGGGTGCCTACCGGCGCTTCCTGCGAGAGGTACCCCACAAAAGAGAAGACCAGGGTAGCTTCCGGATTGTCCACCGTTAGGCTGTAACTGCCGTTTTGGTCGGTAGTAGTGCCGCGCTGGGTACCCTTGACCAGCACACTCACGCCAGGCAGCGCCATGCCGCTTTCGTCGTTGACGCGGCCCGTCACGGTGAGGTCCGTCAGGGCATTAGGGGTAGGGGTAGCGGGGGTGGGTACAGCCACTAAGGTTGTGGGAGCATGTGGTGGTTGCCCTATGCCTTTTGCCCGCTGAAGTACGATTTGCTTGTTGCGAAGTACCTGGAAACTAACACCGCGCGGGGTCAGCACCTTATCAAGGACAGTCCCCAGTGGCTCGTTCGTAACGTCCAGGCTGATTTTTTCGCCGGACGCCAGTA
>JBBRDE010000187.1:0-11075 GCA_038204185.1 Cytophagales bacterium | reverse complement strand
GCAAGGTTTTTAGAAGTGAAAGGCGTTTTCTTGCATTTTCTACCCTAAATTTAACCATTTAATTTTCTGATAATCAAATGATTAACCCCTTTTTAAGAACCGACTAATTATTAGCATCGCCGTCGAAATCCGCGAAATAGCAGCAGTTTTAGCGGAGCGAATTAAAAGCTTCACGTAAAGAGCCGCCCACCTACGCCAACAAATCCAGCACCGCCTTGCCCTTACCGTCGGGCGTGGTGTAGAAGGGTCGCTTCTCGATGTCGTAGTTGGTGTCGGGCGCGATGCCCAGGGCGTGGTAGATGGTCTGGTGGATGCCGTCGATCTTGACGGGATTTTCGATGGTTTTGCAGGGGCGCTCGTCGGCGGTTTTGCCGTACACGTGTCCCCGCTTGATGCCGCCGCCAAACATCAGCATGGAGCAGCCGTCGGTGAAGTGGCGATGCATGCCGTAAAACTTTTCCTCGGTCAGAATATCGGGCTGGTTGACCTGTTCCTTAACCTTGGCATCGGGGCGGCCCTCCACCATCATGTCGCGGCTGAACTCGCTGGCTAGTATCACCATCGTCCGGTCCAGGTGGCCGGTTTTGTCCAGATCTTTAATCAACTGCGCAATGGGACCGTCGATCATTTTTTTCATGTCCGCCATGCGTGTGTGGCCGTTTTCGTGGGTATCGAACCCTTTGAAAGGCTCGTACTCGGTGGTGACGCTGATGAAGCGCGCGCCCTGCTCGGTGAGGCGACGGGCCAGCAGGCACCCCAGGCCGAAACGCCCGGTGTTATAAATATCGTAGCTTTCTTTGGGTTCGTTGCTAAGGTCAAAGGCTTTGGATTCGGGCGAGTTGAGCAGCATATAGGCCTGCTCCATAGAGCGTTTGAGCGACTCTTTCTGGTAGTCGCTGCCAAATTCACCCACTGGACTTTGACTAATTAATTCATTGTAGAGCTGGTTGCGGCGTTCAAATCGCTTAGCGTCCATCCCGATGGGCGGGCGCACGCTTTCTAGCCCCTGACTGGGGTCGGGGATCATGAAGGGGCCAAACTCATTGCCCAAAAAACCAGCCGTATGGAATGCTTTCAACTCCTCGGCTTCGCCCACCGTAAACCGTTGCCCAATGTCGATGAAGGCCGGAATTACCGGATTTTTTGGTCCTAATTCTTTCGCAATCCAGGCCCCGATATGGGGGGCTGCCACCGTTTGGGGAGGCTCGTAGCAGGTGTGCCAGTTGTACTGGTGGCGTGAGTGCAGAATGTGCCCCAGGTCAGCGGCTACGTACGACCGGATCAGGGTACCTTTGTCCATGACTTTGCCAATGCCTTGCAGACCATCGGAAAAGTGGATGCCGTCCAGGACCGTGGGCATTGACTTGAAGGTACTGAGTACGCGATTCCCTTCCATATCTTTTTCAAAGGGCGTATAGCGCTTGGGGTCGAAAGTCTCGGTATGGGCCATGCCCCCGGCCATCCATAACAGAATGACCGTGTCAGCGGTACCGTCCGTTTTGCCAACGGATTTGCAGCCCGAAAGCAAACTGGCCATTGGTGCGCCAGCGGCCAGCGCGGCCAGGGTAGCTGCGCTGCTGCGCTGCAAAAATTCACGTCGGTTCCAGGTACTTTTCATGGGTAGGTTGTTTGGGTGGTAGGGGTCAATTCTTACTATTATTAACCCTTGCCAGTCGGATATCGTGCCTATAATGCACGGTTTTTTTAATAAATCAACTGAAACTCAGGATGTAGTATGATGGCCCAGGCCAGATCCTGAATGCCCTCCTCGCTGGGATTTTTACCAACTATCTTTTCGGCCACGGCTATTTCCCGGGGCATAGGATTACGGCTTAGGGCTCGTTGATACAAGGCTCTAATGAGCTGGTCAGATTGCGGGAAGCGAGCTTTCCAACGTTTGGCTCCGGTTTTGATGGATGAATTCAAAAGTTCGCCATTGGTAAGTTCCAGGGCCTGCAACAGACTGGCCTGTGAAGTACGACTTGTGCTCACGGTTTCGCGATTGGGACGTCCGAGGGCAGTTTGGAAAGGATCATTTTTGACCAGGGATGCTCTCGGAAAACGTACCTGCTGTGGCATGGATTCGGGAAACCGCTTGTATACGATGGAAGAGTCACCGTAGATGGGGTTAAAGGTGGTACTCACCGCATCGGCAAATTGCTCGGCGGTAATGCGACGGCGCACCATACCCTGGAACACATAGGACGGCGACATCAGCAAATCAGGCTCCTGTACAGCCACGGAAGGTAGCTGGTAAGTCTTTGAGGTAAGAATTGTATACATTAGTTTTTTGATGTCATAGCCGTTTTGGACAAAATCAGTCGCCAGCCAGTCCAGCAAATCCTGACTCCACGGCAGATTGTCCATCACATCCACAGGCTCCACAATGCCCCGGCCCATAAGCTGCGCCCAGATTCGGTTAACCAAAGTACGGTATAGGCGTCCGTCTTCGGGCTTCACCAGAAAATCGGCCAACTCGCGCAGCCGCTGTTCCGTGGTGGCGTCGATACTGATCTCGCCCAGATCTTTGAAAAGAATCTGGCGGCCTGCCATTTTTCCCGTGGGCTGATCGCAGCGGTTTATTTCCAGTAGTGTATCGGCAAATACATTGGCAAAGGCGTAGGCATCGGCCAATTTCCAGTCGCTGACAAAACTATCATGGCAGGAAGCACATTTGAGATTAAGGCCCAGCAAGACCTGCGCCACATTCTGGGCAGCCTGCATTTCGGTCCGTTGGCTCGAATTGATGGTACCCCGCCATTTGATTCCTTTGATAAAACCCGCCGACTCTTCCTGGGGGCTGATGAGTTCACGCACGAACCAGTTGTAGGGTTTGTTCGTCTTTAGAGATTTATAAAGCCATTTGGTCATATCGAAACGTCCGCCGGTGATGTAGCCCGTACCGGAATAGTCGTTACGCAGGGCATCGTTCCAAAAGGTAATCCAGTGTTGGGCGTAGTCTTCCTCGCGGGAGAGCAATTCTTTTACCAGGAGTTCGCGCTTATCAGGACGGTTGTCGGACATGAAAGCCTGTACCCGCGTGGGAGGAGGGACTAAACCGATGACATCGAGAAATACCCGACGGATGTAGGTACGGTCGGAAACGACCTTTTCCCAAGCTAACTTATTCTCCTGAAAATAGACGTTGACGAAGCGATCCACGGGGTTGGTGAGGCCGGCAGTAGCGGGCGGAAGAACGGGGGTTCGCGGCGCCAGCGGCGCTACCCTGAACAGACTCTTTTCTTCGCCGTCAGGCCAGGGTGCGCCCTGTTTAATCCAGAATTCCAGTACCGCCACTTCCTGGGCCGATAGTCGTTTACCCTTGGAGGGCATGGCCTCCTTGTGCCCTTTCGGCAGGGAAATACGACGGATCATCTCACTTTTTCCGGGTTGGCCGGCTACCACGATGGGGCCGTCTTCACCGCCCTGCATCACAAATTCTTTTTTATCCAGCCGCAGCTCGCCTTTACTCTTGGTGGCGCCGTGGCAGCTGTAACAATTGTGCGCCAGAATGGAACGGACTTCCAGGTTCAGGTCTTCCACTTGTTTCGTAGAAAGCGGCTGACCGGCACTAGCCAGGACATAGGTGGGGGTAGGTGAACCCGGAGCGGTCGAATCGTTGGAACCTGGCAATACACTGGTGAGGTAGTCGTCGCCGTGGGTAAGCATGGCTCCAAGATGCCCGGCTACACTAACCCCGACCACGGTCAGGATGAGGGTGCTCCGGTACCAGCGAAGGCGTCCCGCCCGGAGCATGGCCAGGGTCGCGATCGAGAGGGTCATGGTGGTTATGCCGGCCCATTGGTGAAAGTCAAGCGTATCACCGCCATAGTCCTCCTGATTGGCCAACAACAGCCCCAGGGCCACGGCCACCACAGCACTTGCGGTACCAATCCACAATAGCATGGTGATTCCACCCCGCAACTCTTTGCGGGTACCCCGCCAGTCGAGGATTTCGAGCAGGAGCGCGACACAAAGTAATCCTACCGGGAAGTGAACGATGAGCGGGTGCAACCTCCCCAAAAATTGCCAAAGCCAAAAGGTATCTGAGATTTCCTGCACTGCTTTCTGGTAGTTAATGAAAAAAAGAAACGATCTATCAGGGGTTGTGCCTATTTATAACGGTCAAGTGCAGGGATTTTTGATAAAACCTGATTTTGCCTGGCGGACGAAAGTCTTTCAGGACGGTCGTATATCAGGCAAAATCAGGTCTACAATCACGCCTCACCGTATGTTAGTTATACCCCGGGTTCTGGGTCAATTTACTGTTAATCAAAATCTGGGGAGCCGGGATCGGGAAAAAGTACTCGTGCTCCTCATAGACATAGTCTAATACATTAAAGGCGATTCCTCCCCGGTCTACCGTTGGTTTTGCTTTTTCCTTGGAAGCATAGGCATTCAGGAACTGCGTCAGCTCAGCTGGGGTTTTGGTGCGTTTCAGGTCAAACCATCGCTGGTTCTCAAAAGCCAGCTCCACACGTCTTTCCTGTAGAACCGCACTCCGGAAAGCGGTTTTGTCAAGGCCGCTTTTGGGAGCAAGTCCGGCACGGGCTCTTACCTGATTCAGGTAGCCGAAGGCTTCCCCCGTGGGACCCGACTGCTCGTTGATGGCCTCGGCCAGCATCAGTAATACATCCGCATAACGAAGAATGGGCCAGTTGTTGTTCGTCCGCCCCGAAATCGTGTGGGGGTGGTTGTATTTGTTAACGTACGGAATAGGATAGTATACCCCATTTAGTGTATAACCCTCTTTCAGCGAAACGTCCTTTCGGAGATCTCCTTTTTCATACGCCGCTATCATGTCATTAGTCGGAATGTTGCGTCCCGAGGGGTTCACATTGGCGTACCCCGTGATGGCCCCTTTTGATAGTCGGGGAGCAAACAAATACATGAAGTTACTCCATTCACCCAGGTCGTTACCACCCTGGTACTGGATTTCGAAAATGGATTCCTTGCCGTTTTTCTTTTGGGGGTCAAAGTTATCTGCGTAGTTGGCATTGAGTATATATCCCAAAGGAAGTGTCTGGTTTAGGGCCGCTATCGCTTCCGGATATTTTTTGCGGGTCAGGTAGTATTTCCCCAAAAGGCTCAGAGCCGCTCCTTTGGTTACCCGGCCAGCCTCCGTGGATTTGTATGAGGCGGGAAGGGAGGCCGCGGCATCTTTGAGGTCCGATTCTACTTGCGCGAAAACAGCTTCCTGCGGCGATTTTACCAACTCGAAGGCTTCATCGGGCGTTTTGAGCGTATTGGTCACCAGGACGACATCGCCAAAGTACTGAGCCAAATCAAAATAATAGAAAGCCCGGATGAACTTCAATTGTCCCCCAATCTCCTTTTTGACGGTTTCGTCGATGGTACTTGCCTCCAGCTTTTCCAGCGTATTGTTGACATTGAAAATGGCCGAATAATAGTTGTTCCAAAGGGTGGATATTTCACCATTTCCGGGGTTTACCGTAGAGAATTCAAAGGCTTCCCAACCTGCGGCTCCCCCCCGGTCCAGCGGGTTGAAGTCCAGTGTAGTGTTGTCAGAATTGAATTCCTTGAATAAATAGGCCGTATTGGTAATGGACTGCATTTGCCCGTACACCCCGTTGAGGGCTTGCTGAAGCTGGGTCTGATTTTGGAAAAACAGGCCACCCTCTACCCGGGTAGGGTCAGTAGTGACCAGAAAATCATTGCAGGAAAACTGAACCAGACAGAGTGACAGAATTCCCAGAGTGAGTACTTTTTTCATAGGGGTAGGTCGATTAAAAAGTGATGTTGGCACCAATGGAGAATGTACGCGGCACAGGGTAGGACTCATCATCGTTGTTGAGTTCGTTGCCTCCCCGTACTCCGGCGTCGGGGTTGTTGCCGGGATATTTGGTAATAATGAAGAGGTTGGCAGCATTGACATAGATCCGGGCGTTGCTCAGGAACGACTTCATGGCCGGGAGCGTATAGCCTAGGCTCACGTTCTTGACCCACACGTGGCTGGCGTCGTAGACGTAGCGATCGCTACTCTCACGCGACCATTTGAAGTAATTGGTGCCCCCCTGCGAGTGTACATCCTGGGGATTAGTGCCCGGGTTTTCGGCCGAACGCCAGCGGTCTTTGGCTTTGTCCAGTACGTTGAATACTCCATCCATGTTCATGGTGGATGCTTCGATGTTGCGGTACACGTCAAAATCGTGCGCTCCCATAAACAGCACATTGAGATCGAACTGGCGGTAATCACCGGCTACGGTCCAGCCCCAGGTGAATTTGGGATTTGGATTGCCAATTTCTACCATATCCTGGGTGTCGTAGGAAATTACCCCGTCGCCATTGGTGTCCTGGAATATCATGCCTCCCGGAATCACGCCATCCTGTCTGGGGGCGGCGTCGATTTCCTGCTGGGTGTTGAAAATTCCGAGTTTTTTATAGCCGTAAATCATCCCGATCGGGCGTCCTACCTTCTGGACGTTGTATCCCCCGTAAAATCCTCCCGACCAAAGCATATCATTCGCGCCTTTGATAGCCAGGATTTTGTTACGGTTGATGGCCACGTTGAAGTTGCTTCTTAGGTTGACCGCGCCTACCCGGGTGCGGTAGTCAATGGCGATTTCAAAGCCTTTGTTCTGTACTTTTCCGATGTTGGCCAAACTCGTGGTAAAGCCGGATACCGACGGAATCGAGATTGGCAGCAGCATATCGTTGGTAATACGCTTGTAGTATTCCAGCGTAAAAACCAATTTGTTGTCCAGAACGGCTAGGTCCAGGCCAACATCCAGCTGGTTGGATTTTTCCCATTCCAGGGCCGTATTGGCAAACGAACTCACCACCTTACCCGGCGCGATGGCGTCGCCCAGGATATAGTTATTGGTATTCATAAAAGCCAGGTGGGAGTAATTACCGATGTTGTTGTTGCCGGTCATACCCCAGCTGGCCCGGAGCTTCATATCCGTGAGCCAGTTGACTTTGGGGATAAATGACTCCTCGGAAAGCCGCCACCCCACCGAGAAGGCCGGGAAGTTCCCGTACTTATTCAGGGCGCCAAAGCGGGAGCTGCCTTCACGGCGCATGGAAGCCGACAGCAGGTATTTATCTTTATAGGAGTAGTTCGCGCGTGCCAAATACGCGAGCATAGTCCAGCCGTACTGGTAGGAGTTGGAAGAACGGATAATGGCCGCTCCCAGGTAGGGTACGAGGTCGTCGGGGAAGGTGTTGCCCGAGCCTGACACACCCTTCACGACTTCCTGCTGTGCGTTGAAGCCAACCAGCACATCCAGCTGGTGGTTAGGGCCCAGCGTAGGAGCGTAGGTAAGTAGCTGATCGGTGGAAATGTTGTAGAGCTGGTCGGTTGTTTCGCCGCCCGTAGCGATCCGGGGCGGAAAGCCGTTGAGGGCAGTACCAATGCTGGATGGAATAAACTCCCGGTAGTTGTTGAAGTTCAGTTTGGCATTTACGGAGGACCTGAATTTTAGTCCCGGCAGTAAGGAAAATTCCAGGTACGCATTGGAAAGTACATCGGCCACACTCCGTTTCCGGATGGTATTATTTAAAACAAATAGCGGGTTAGGAAATCCGAAAACACCATCGACACCCCCGATGTAGGGCCGGATGGAGCCATCTTCGTTGTACACCGGCTCGCGGGGGTCCATGATCAGCGTGGAGCCCACCAGGGCACTGCGGCCATTGGTGGGAGCTGTGTTCTGCAGGGAGTAGGTACCGTTCAAATTCAGACCCATGGAAACAAACTTGTTGATTTCCCCCCCGAGATTGGTGCGTACCGAAAAGCGGTCGTAATTGGTGTTGATAATCGAACCTTTCTCGGAATAATACCCCGCCGATACCGTTGATTTGATAGGTCCCTTGCCGGAAGAGAGAGTCAGGTTGTAATCGGTATAGGGAGCGTTGTTGTCCAGTATTGTGGCAAACCAGTCCGTGGAGTATTTGGTCTGCTCGGGAAAGCGGTAGCCAATGGGTACCTCTTCGATAGTGGGCTCCCTTTTTTTGAAATACCGGATGCCATCCATAAAAACCTCTTTTTTGAATTGGGCAAACTCTACGCCGTTCAGTACCTGTACACGGCGCGATTGGGGGATATTTTGAACGCCATAATCCACCTTGAAGTTGAGACTCACTTTGCCTTCTTTGGCGCTTTTGGTGGTGATGAGTACTACCCCGTTGGAACCTCTGGCACCGTACACGGCTGTGGATGCGGCATCTTTCAGTATGGATATGCTCTCAATATCGTTGGGGTTCAGGTTTTGGCCCACGGAGGTGCCTACTGCGAAGCCGTCGATGACATAAAGCGGATCACTACCCGCTCCCAGCGAGCCAATCCCCCGTACCCGTACTTCAAAGGCACTTCCCGGAGCTCCATCCTTCTGCTTGATGACCACACCAGGTGCCTGTCCCTGCAGCAGCCGTGTTACGTTGGAGGCGGGCACTTCACCGATGTCATCCATATTGACCACGGAAACCGCCGAGGTGATATCGCGTTTCCGCTGCGAGCCATAGCCCACTACCACCACTTCTTCCAGCGCTTTATTATCAATCGCCATGGTTACGTCCAGGTTCGTTTTGTTGCCCAGGGCTATTTCCTGAGAAACATACCCTACAAATGAAAAGATGAGGGTAGCGCCGGTTTCGGGTACGTCCAGTCTGAAACCTCCATCGGAGGTGGTGGAGGTACCCCTGGTGGTTCCTTTAAGTACCACACTTACGCCAGGCAGGGCGATGCCGTTGTCGTCCCGAACCTGCCCGGTCACGGTTCGATCCACAGCAGGATTCAGAATCAATGCCTCCTGATGTTCGCCAGCCTTCGTTTCGTTCGCATCCGATTTTGGATTGAGCACGATCCTTCCGCCTACGACCTGATAGGAAATGCGGTCTGGGCGAAATAGCGCTTCCAGTATCTCAGACAGGGGCTTGTCCTGCATCATGAGGGTCACTTTGCGCTGAACGGGCAGCGATCTGGAGCTATGTACAAACTTTACGTCCGCAATTTCTTCCAGTTTTGTCAGAACGGCCTTGACTTCCATTTCCCTGACACTGATACTGACGTGGCGGCTGAGGAGCTCCTGAGCGGTTGCGCTCCCGGCATACAGCTGATTGACCAAAATGATGAAAATACATAACTGAACCAGTGAGAACCTCACCAGCAAGCGTAATGGCATAACGGATTGTCGACGTTCTTTCATGATTTTTTAAAGTTGGATTGTGAGAAATTTGACAGAAGTCCCGAGGGGATAGCCGGGGAAAGGCAGCGGGTGGGGGTAGTCCAAAACTACCAGTTGCTTTTTGGAGGGCTGTGGTTTAGGTCATCGGGGTAGGGGTTTAGGTTAATCGACAGGTAGGAGAGTATTCGGGTACTTTATCATTAGTCGCAATTGCCGCCGGACAACACCAGGCTTGTACCTTTTACTTCAAAAGTAGCTCGTAGTGCAGCGCACAAAATATCCATTTTGGAGTAAAGCGGCTCTTGGGACAAATCGGCAGTAACAGGGCACGTTTCCATTGCCTGGTCCATCAGGAATACTTTTACCCCGTAAGTTGCCTCAATGCGGGACAGCACCTGTACTAGTGGTACGCTTTCGAATTGGAAAGCATCTTCCGGGCTGGCTGTTTCCACTAGTGGCAGTGTAATTGGCTGGGGGTTTTCTACCAGTCCCGTAACGAAATATCGATTTTTAGAATAGTAGGTGACTTTTTGGTTAGGGGTCAGCACCACGCTGTCCGAAGCCGATCGAAGTGAACGTTCCCGATAGCCAAGAGCTTTTTCAACAATCACCCGGCCCGTGGCCACACTTACCTCCAGGTCGTCCTCCCGGAACTGGATTCCGAAACTAGTGCCAACCACTTTCGTAACAATGTCGCCGGAATGCACAATGAAGGGACGCCGCTCATTTTTAGTGACTTCAAAAAAAGCATCGCCCGCCAGATGTACGGATCGTAGTTTTTGGGAAAAGGGAATATCGTATTGAACGCTGCTCCCTGGTCTGAGCAGGATACGTGTACTATCTTCCAGCACAATCCATTTGTCAATGGAATCCGTATTGTGCTCCCTGTGCATTCCCGACAGTGTCCCGGTGGTTGCCAATCCTGCTATTCGCTGGGGGGAAATAGTGCCTGAGGGTAGGAAGTAAGAAAGACCGAATGCCAGGAGAATGGAAGCCGCAGCCCAGTATAAAAGGCGATTTTGCCACCAGCTAAACACTGGATTCGACTGTATTTGCTTTTCAGCGGGTTCAATCCTATCCTGGATTTTGGCCCACAGCACTTCCTCTAATTCTTCCCTGGAAATGGTGTTTATTTTTTCATCGTACTCTTCGTCAAGCAGGTCATACCAGTAGTCCATCACCTGCTTTTCGGCTGGGGTACAGGTATCGTTGAGGTACCTTTGGAGCAGGGCAATAAAGTCTTGGCGTTGCATAGACATTCTTGAATAGGTTAGAAGGGTCTAGTACCTAACAAGTCAATCTAAGCCACTATTACCGCAAGGTGTCTAGTAATTTATTTGAATAATTATATTGATAAGATTATATATTCAAAAACTTCTTGTTAATATTATATTTATGGAAAGAGGATACTACTGAATACTGCCCCAGACGATGCAAAACGGCAGGGTACCCAGAAGGTAGTCGCGGAGGTGCAGGCGAAGCGCACGCAGAGACTGGGTGATGTGGTATTCAACAGTTCGTTCTGGGATATTTAGGAGCAGGGATATTTCCCGTACCGACTGATTTTCAAACCTGTTTAGCCGAAAAATATGCTGCGTTTTTTTCGGTAGCCGGAGTAGCCCATCCTCGATAGCGCTGTGTAAATCGCGGTAGGCGAGTTCTTCTTCGGTGCGCCGGGTAGTGTCAAAACTACGGGTCGCGGAAGTATGCGATTCGTATTCCTGGCGGACTATTTTTGATTTTATGCTATTAATAATAAGGTATTTGACCGAACTGAAAAGGTAGTTTTTCAAATCCTCGATCTGAACATCCATCCGCCGTGACCAAAGGCTGGCAAAGAGGTCCTGGACAATCTCCTCAGCATTCTCCTGGGAATAGAGTTTGCGGCGCGCCACAACGAAAAGTACGTGCCAGTCGCGGCGATACATT
>JBBRDE010000186.1:0-11145 GCA_038204185.1 Cytophagales bacterium | reverse complement strand
TAGTTCCAAGAAGAATAAGTTTTTCAATGAAGCTAGCGGACTTATATCAGATATTTGATTTCTGGAAAGGTCCAAAGATTTAAGCTCTTTTAGGCTCGAGAGTGGACTTATGTCTTGAAGTCGGTTGTTGAATAGTGATAGAAATTGAAGTGAGTAAATTGATGTAAGTGGACTTATATCATTGATTTGATTCCTTGAAAGATCTAAATATTTGAGAGAAACCATGAATTTTAAATCGCTTAAGTCACGAATATTATTATTACAAAGATCTAGACTCTGAAGGGAGGTGAGGTTTTTGAGCGGGCCTAAATCGCGTATTTGACTTCTAGATAAATCTAGTGTTCGAAGTGAAGTCAGTGTAGCAAGTGATTCAATATTAAGTAGTTTGCGTTGATTGTCTTTTTCTCCCCCAACTCTTAAAGTTTTCAGATTTATTAGTTTGGATATTGCATTGGGAAACTCACTAATCATATTAGGCGAATCCATGTTTGTGCTAAGCACCCAATCTTTCCTTGTTTCATCCCAATATCTATTACTCAAAATTAACTCCTCTAACCAAAAACACTTGAACAACTCCATAGGTAACTTGACCAAACCACAATTCCCTAAATCTAAGAAACTAGCATCTTTGCCCCAAGAATGGGCAAGTTTATTTTCAATTATAAGGCGGAGGGCGAGTTTGGACATGGATTGGATAGGGCAAAGGATGAAGTACTAAATTTAGAAAGTTTTTTTACAAAGCAACCTACCTGAGTCAGGAGCCGCAAAAAAACTTATCAAGTAGTACTTTCTTTTTCTTGCGGTCAGGGTTCACTGACGCCTATTCCATAAAGAAGCCGCCTCCAAACCTGGAAGCGGCTTCTTTTATTGCAAGGTACTTGATATTCTCCGGGCGGCGAACCGCATCACTCATCATTCCTCACTAAACAGTTACCGGATTCCTAAACACCGCTGCGATATTCTTCGCACCTTCGGGCATCTCATCCGTATCACACTGGTACACGGTACCCCCTTGCGTGATAGTCTTGATGGCGGCTTCGGTGAGCAGGTCTTTGGTTTCGGGGGTAGCGGCGTGGTAGATTTCCAACTCGTACAACTGCTCGTTGAACACACCCCAAATAGCGGCATCTTCTTTAACAAACAGCGTTTCGACTTGTCCCGTCATAGCGGCCTTAATTACTTTATTGGCATCGGTGGAGGCCCAGTCTCCGCCCTGCATTTCGGCGAATTTCTCAAAGGCCTGGTCGCGGTCTACTTCGAATTTCAGTTCGACAATCGCCAGCGCCTTTTCGTGTAGCAGTGTGGCGTCCTCCTCCGAAAAACTACCATGGACGCTTTCTTTCTCGTATTTGTTATAGTCGCTGGCCTGGCGGTACATCGGGATAAGGTACTCCACCCCGGCTAGTACGGTAGGTAGCGGATCACACTGGATAATGTCGTCTACGGCCTTACTTAGCTCATAGAAGTACTGCTGAATTTCCTCTTTTTCCGAATCGTTGCCACCGCCTTGTCCGTAATGCACGGCTCCGCCGCCACCCTGTACACTTCTGGCTCCGGTGTGTTCCTGGTGTTCGATGAATTTGGTATAGTCTTTGATCTCCGTGGGAGCGTCTTCTCCAAGTACCACTTCTGAGATGGTACTTGGGGTAGCTTCGTAAAGCCTCACGCCGTTCAGATTGAGGTTGAGGATATAAAAACGTCCTTCCGCGTTCAGCAACGGAATCAGCGGCCGCAGCATGAAGTTTTTTCCCACGTAAGTTTGGGGCTCATCCATCTCGAGGGGCAGGGTCTTGATGTGGGTGCCGGCGGAGCTGTGAAAGAACGCCAGCCCGTCGGAGCCGTGCTGCCAAAAGTTCATGTCTTCCAGCAAATCATAGCCGGGTTTGAGGTACGCTTTGGCATCGGCATCGGTCATGTGGTACTGGTCACTGAGCTGGGCGACGGCCTTCTTCAACTGATTCTTGAAATTAATTTTGTCGGCCTGGTAGTTATTGGTGGAATCGCGACTCGTGGGTGAGTAGATGGTCACATGGTGGAGGCCCTTGACATTGAGCAATTCATTAAGTTGATCTATCTTGAAAATTTCCATAGTAGTTTGGGATTAGGTACTGGGTACGTTAAAGTGAGGCCCGTGGGCAAGCAATTTGTATTATAATAGTTGATAAGATTGTTCCACACCAGGCTTAAATGGCTCTTGGACACCTATTGAACTGAATCAGGGAGGATTAGAAAGCGAGAACAAGGGGTGGGAGAATAGAGAAAATGAGGAATTTAAACCCCTTTTGAGGAAAAAAAGTACTAGTAACCTGTTGACGGTCAATAGCTCAAAACATGCATAAGCCACTCAACGAAAAAAAAACATGAAAAAGACCGAGCGATTTCAGAACATAAAATTGGATATCCAGGCCGAGGACTTCGATCCAGGTAATGACATTTTGGGCGTTATCCGTACAGAGATGAGAAAACTGATGCGTATTTATGGAAATATTGTGGGCGCGGATGTTTATCTGAAAGAGTCTGACCTTGATGCTCCCGACAACAAACTAGCCCGTATCCGGGTGGGGGTACCTGGGCAGAATCTCTTCGCTGAGGCTAGCTCGACTACCTGGCATCAGGCCCTTTCGGACGTGACGGGAAAACTGAGAACTCAAATTTTGAGCCGCCCTTGATTTAACTGTACTCTACTCTTATAAACTTACATCCACACCGGTCAGGCCGGGGAAAGCGCGCTTTCCCCGGCTTTTTTTGTGCCGTTTAATAAGAATACATACCGTTTGATAAGTTTCTCAGGCTTAATGAATCCACAAAGCTTAGCTTACAAAGCATTTGACATACAAGGCTTTGGGTGATGTGCCAGGTAAATGGGTGGATTTGCGAAATAGCAACAATTCGCAATTCTCTGCCGAGGTACGAAGCCTGAAATTTGGTAAACTTTCAAACTAAAATTATTAACCCGATGAAAAAGCAATTCACAACCCGTCTGGCTGGGCTCATCCTGCTGTCAGTTTCCTTGTTCTCCTGCCAGGACCATGACTCGGTCGAAAGCGCCCAAGTATTCAAAGTCGGGGAAGAACCCGCTACGCTTAGCTACAGAGACTTGCTGCGCGACCTGAACTTTTTTGTTTTTAAAAGCCCTTTTAACGATGGGCCCGGTACGGACGAGACGGGCGCGAAACACAGCCTAGACAAGCAACCCCGCCCCGATGTTGTATTCCTGATCGGTACGTTTGGCGGAAAGGCCGAGCGGAGCCTGGTGATTCCCCGTGATCGGTACATTTTCGCGAACATCTTTGCTGCGGGCGCCTGGTACTACGACGATGATGCCTGTGACCCGGACTTTAAACCCGCCCCCGGCCAGAGTTTGCTCGATTTCCTGAAATCGGCGACTATTGACTTGAAATCGACAAGTACGTTGTCGGTGGTGCTGGACGGGCAAGAACTCATTACCAACGCCAACCGGGAAGGATTCTACGCAGACACCGAGCTGTATGCCCTCAAACAGCACAAGGATTTCGATAATCCCAATTGCGATTACAGCGCCAAGACGACCAAAGCATACACTGCGGGCTATTCCATTCTCATGAAACTGCCGCCGGGTAGCCACACGCTGGTAGTGAAAGCCGGCATGCCAGCCACCACTAATTCGCTTGCCTTCGAGACCGAGGTACTTTGGCACCTGACTGTCCAGTAAAGGGAATTCGTCCCACTCTGCGCCGGGTCGGGGGGGTACATGCCCAAAGGTGCCCCCCCATATGAACGCGCACCTGCTGTTTGCGAAAATATGGATGTAAACTCTTCACGGGAAGTGATTAGTTTGGCCCAACCGCGAGTACGAATTGATTACCATCGGCTAGATTTGCTCCAAGAAAAGCGCGTGAGCGAGGCCATCGACGTGTTTGCTGTGAATGTAAAACTCAACCCTACTTCCTGGAATGCCTACGGACAGCCTGGGCGAAGGCTACGCGCTGGCAGGAGAGAAAAAAACGGCCATCGCTAACTACGAAAAATCACTGAAACTTAATCCGGGCAATGAAGCGGATAAAAAAGCTTTGGTTACTTTAAAAAACCAGTAGACCCCAACCAGGAGAAATCAAATGTTTCGCCCTATTTTAGAAAATTACCCACTCCAAAGGTCTTATTTGCAATTGCCAAAATGGCATTTTGTGAATTCAAGTCGGCTATTTTGTCAGATTCGGTTTTTTTTTAAAAATGATATATTCATATTGCCTTGTCTATTAAATATGTACATGGCTAATTAATAGTCTGTTAACAAGCGTAATAGGTTTTTATTTGATTGTGTAGTAATCATATTCTTGATCCACCCTTTAAACTGGTATGTAGTTTTTAAGTCTATACTGTGTACGCTTAACAACATAGTCATGAAAAATAAACTGAACATACCCCAGGAAATGTTGATGAGTATCGACTTCATGAACACCGCCAACGGTGGCATGAGTCAGCCCATCATGAACATTGAAAACAAGGAAGACGGTTACGAAGTGGTGGTGAAAGCTCCCGGTATCAACCCTGACGACCTACAAGTAGAAATATTGAAAGATAAATTGATGATTTACCATTTACTGCCTATTTTTGGTAAAGTGGAGGGCGAAGAGAGTGAAATGCGCTCGATCCGGTTCATCAGTAAAATGCATATTCCCGCCGATGTAGATGTGGAAGGCATCTCGGCACATTATGACGACGATCGGCGTTATCTGAAACTAGATCTGCCTGTCGACCAGTCTCAGCAGGATTTCCACCGCAAGATACAGATCGAGCGCTGGTAATAAAGATTTTAAAATTGCATATTCTAATACCTAATCCTCCGGTTCCGTGGACCGGAGGATTTTTGTTTGTAAACAGTTTTGATATCGAACTGTTTAAGGACCGCCGCACTCATTAAAAGAAAAATCGGAGACTCGCTTAAAACGGCCTGATTACTACACTACTAAACCAATTCCGAACAGTACTACAAAGAGCAGGGTGGAAAGGGCCATCTGTTTCAAGTAGGGGTCTAATTCGGAGGCTTTACGAAGACGCGATACGGCCAGGCCATTGCGAACGAAGAGTGGGAAACTTAGCAGGAAGAAGAGTTGAGTGTACTGGGTAAAATGGATGGAGGTGTACAGTAATACGCAAGCCATACCCGTGAGCAGAATTCCCCAATGATATACCACCGACCGCTCGCGGCCTAGCCGCACAGGGATGGAGTTTTTGCCCGTAGCCCGGTCAGACTCGATGTCACGAATATTGTTGATATTCAGCACCGCTACCGCGAATAGTCCGCAACTCGTGGCAGGAAGCAGTAGGTTCCAGTTCCAAACGAGCGTGTGCAGGTAATAAGTACCCAGTACTCCCACCCAGCCAAAAAAAATCAGTACCGACACATCGCCCAGGCCTACGTACCCATAGGGGCGCTTGCCCGCCGTATAGGTGATCGCCGCCGCAATGCAGGCCAAACCAATGCCCAGAAATACCCAAAAAATACTAGTCGGGGCGTTTTGCAACGCTACGTAGAGCAGCCCGATGCCAGAAGCCAGCGCCAAAACAGAAAACAGAATAATCGCTTTCCCCATAGCGGAACGGGTGATTTGCCCAGAATGAACTGCTCGGCGAGGTCCCTGGCGCAAATCACTGTCTTTGCCGCTGACGGCATCACCGTAATCATTGGCGTAGTTGGAAAGTACTTGTAAAAAAATGGTGGTCAGGACGCTCAAAATGGCCACTAACGTGTTGAAATTTCCGTCGGCATACGCCAGGAAGCAGCCCATCAGAATGCAGGATAGGGCCAGGGGTAGGGTTCGCGGCCGCGCCGCTTCGATCCAGGGATTCATTTTTTCTAGTTGAGAGTGGAAAGTGGATAGTGTATTTACGGTTCGGAGTTCTCAATTATCCACAATCCACTATCAATTATCCATTGATCAAAGTTTCACGGCTTGTTTGAATTCAGCATCGGTGGGTTTTACGGCTGAGGCGAAGAAATGCGTGAGTTCACCTTTTTCGTTGACGACGTACTTGCAAAAATTCCAGGTCGGGGCTTTGTCGTTCCAACCGTTGAGGGCTTTGGTAGAAAGCCATTGGTACAGCGGGTGTTGATCTTTTCCCACCACGTCGATCTTGTCGAATAGTTGAAAGGTCACGCCGTAGTTTTTTTGGCAGTAGGTAGCAATTTCCTCTTCGGAGCCGGGCTCCTGACCACCAAAATTATTGGCCGGAAAGCCCAGAACCACAATATCTTTTCCGTATTGCTCGTGAAGTTTCTGCCAGTCGGCATACTGGGGCGTGAAGCCGCACTTGGATGCCACGTTGAGCAGCACCACTTTCTTGCCTTTGTATTGGCTCAAATCAATTGTTTCGTCGCCTACCAGTGCTTTCATCTTGAAATCGTACAGACTTCTTTGGGCGGTAATTTCTTCGTTGGGGCGCATAGCGGATTCCTTTTTATTGGCAAAAATGCCCGTTAACAGACTGGTGAACATAAGAAAGATTATTTGGATAAAGCTCATTGTACTGGATGCTGGATTTTAAATTCTGGATGTTTCCAAAAGTCCCGATGCCGATGTGAGCCAAAAGCTTACAGCCAACCGCTTTCTCACAAACCTACATCCGTTCCGGCACCTCGATACCCAATAAACTCATCGCGTGGCGGATTGTTCGGGCTACGGCGTCCGACAGGGCTACCCGCATCTGCACGGCCTGCGGATCGGGATCGGCAAAAATGGAAAGTTCGGCGTAAAACTGGTTGTAAATCTTGGCCAGCTCGAAGGCATACAGTGAAATGAGCGCAGGCGAAAACTCCTGCCCCGCTGCCTGTACCCGAACCGGATACTGCGACAGATAGAAAATAACGTCCTGCTCGGTCGGATGCAGCGCGTAGTCGGTTGAGGGTACCTGCGCTGTAATTCCATTTTCTTCGGCTTTGCGCAGAATGGAACGTACCCGCGCATAGGTGTACTGCACAAATGGCCCGGTATGGCCCTGGAAATCAATTGATTCTTCGGGATTGAAGAGCATCCGTTTTTTGGGGTCGACTTTGAGAAGAAAGTATTTCAAAGCCCCCAGCGCCAGCAAATGGTACAGATTCTGCGCTTCTTCGCTCGCAAAGTCGTCGATCTTCCCCAGTTCACGCGTCCGATTCTCAGCGGTTTTTACCATCTGATCCAGCAGGTCATCGGCGTCTACCACGGTACCTTCCCGTGACTTCATCTTACCCGAGGGTAGGTCCACCATGCCGTAACTAATGTGAAAACATTCCTTTGCATAGGGACGACCCAGCCGTTTCAGAATCGCGAATAGTACGTTGAAATGGTAGTCCTGCTCGTTGCCCACTACCCATAGGTAGCGATCATTATGAAAATCCTGGTATTTGAGTTCGGTAGTACCCAGGTCTTGCGTGATATAAACCGAGGTACCATTGCCCCGCAGCACCAGTTTTTGATCAAGGCCCTCCTCGGTCAAGTCGATCCAAATCGAATTGTCCTCTTTTTTATAGAAAACACCCTTTTGCAATCCCTCCTCAATGATGTCCTTGCCCAGCAGGTAGGTGTCTGACTCGTAGTACGTTTTATCAAACGCGATACCGATTTTGTCATAGGTGTCTTGAAAACCTGCGTACACCCAGCCGTTCATTTTTTGCCAGAGCGCCACCGTCTCCGCATCGCTTTCTTCCCACTTAATCAGTAATTTCTGCGCTTCCTGAATCCAGGGCGCCTGCTTGGCCGCTGCTTCCTCGCTCAGCCCCTCGTCTTTGAGTTGGGCGATTTGTTTTTTGTATTCTTTATCAAACTCCACATAATATTTCCCCGCCAGATGATCGCCCTTTAATCCCGACGATTCGGGTGTTTCGCCGTGGCCGAGCTTCTGGTAGGCCAGCATGGATTTGCAAATATGGATGCCCCGGTCGTTGACGAGGCAGGTTTTGACCACTTTGTAGCCGTTGGCCGTCAGGATGCGCGACACCGAATCGCCCAGGCAGTTGTTGCGCAGGTGGCCCAGGTGCAGGGGTTTGTTGGTATTGGGGGAAGAAAACTCCACCATCACCGACTGCCCGTTGGCCGGCAGATTCCCGTAATCGGCGTCAGAATGAATTTCCCCCAGCACCCCCAGCCACGCATCGGCTTTGATGCTTAGATTCAGGAAGCCCTGCACCACGTTGAAACCACTGACCACCGACGAGCTCTCGGCCAGGTAAGTACCAATAGTCTGTCCAATTTCGGCGGGTGCCCGTCGCAGTACTTTCGTTAGCGCGAAGGTCACGAAGGTGTAGGTACCTTCAAAGTCCTTTTTGGTAGGTTGCAGCACGAAATCGTCAATAGACATTTGGTAACACGTCTGAATGGCGGTTTCAATATCTTTTTTGAGCGTAGCTTCTATTATTAATGACATAGGGGTAGGCTGGTCGTTTCTGGAATATGTACAAAATTAGGGCAAAATTCCGACCTCGCCGTAGTCCACTGCAAGCTTATTCGTAGTTTAGCGTTTTACAGTCGAAAGAAATGTACTATCTTTCGGTACCTGTTGGAGTGAGATTCTTCAGTCGTTTTTTTGGATAAAGCACCCTAATGCAACCGTATTTTTACACCATAAAGTCTCGAATCATTCAAACTGCCTGGCTCGTGCTGTGCCTGGCTCCGCTGGAGGCCTTTGCCCAATTGGAGCAGACCGCGCGCATCGAAATACCTACCCGCGATATCACCAACGAGCAGTTTGACGTGTTTTCGCTGGGCGAGCGGGGCGCCCTGATGGTGATCCGACGCAGTGAGTACGTAGGCAACCGAAATGAAAAATGGATTTTCAGCAAATACGACACCGAATTGAAGATAGTCTGGAACCAGGAGTACAGCATGGATTTTCGCTACATCCCGGTCATGTCGTACCAGAACGCCAATTACGCCTACTGGCTGTTCGCCGAACCTGATACCGATAAGTTCCTGTTCTTGCAACTCGACCTGGAACGGGGCCACATCGACACGCACCGGGGTACCCTGCTGGCCAACGTCAGTGTGAATCAGTTCAAGGTCATAGGCAGTAAAGCGCTGGTGGCGGGCTACTACCGCAGTCGTCCGGTCGTAATCGTCCATTCGTTCTTCGACCATACCACACGGGTGTTGCCGGGGCTGTTTGAGCGTAATATGGAGATCAACAACGTAGACGTGAACGAAGTGGACGGTCTGATTAATGTCATTACCTATGCCGTAAAGAAGCGGGAGTGTGTGTTTGCCATTAAGACCTACAATTACGAGGGTAAACTGCTCAAAACCACCGCTTTGAAAGATCCGGAGAATAGCCTGATATCCGGACAGATCGTACCCCTAAACCCTGAAGACTCGTACCTGATCGGTAACTATTCCATAGGGTGTACACCCTTTTCCCAAGGACTGTACGTGACCCACATCGAGGACAACGTACCCGATGAACCCAATTTTATCGAGTTTTCGGAATTACAGAATTTCTTCAATTTTATGAAGCCCAACCGGCGACAGCGGGTGCTGGATCGGATTGGTAAAAGGAAATCGATGGGCAAAGAAAACAAGTTTCGGTATCGACTCCTGGTGCACAACCTCATTCAGACCGAAAACGAAATCGTGCTGGTGGCTGAGGTTTATTATCCCAATTACAAAACCAACAGCCCGGCCATGTTCAATGGGCTGAGTCGCCAGTACATGCGTAGTATGGATGGCTTCCGCTATACCCATGCCATCGTCTGCGGGTTCGACCGCGATGGGAATTTTCTGTGGGATAACTGTATTACGATCAAGGATTTAACGAGTTTCGACTTACAGGAAATGGTGCAACTAACGCCTATCGACGATTATTTCCTACTGGCCTATCCACAGGATGGCAACATCCATACCGAAGTAATCCGCCGGGAAAAAGTAGTGGTAGAAAATGAGAAGTACGAAATCGAGGCGAAATCGGAAACAGAGAAAGTGATGTACAACGAGAATGCTACCCTCACGGCCTGGTACGACAAATACTTTCTGGCCTACGGCATTCAGCGGGTGAGTCCCAGTAAAAATGCACCCGTTGGGGCGCCTCAGCGGGAAGTCTTCTACGTTAATAAGTTTACCTACAATACCGAAGACATCGGTAAGCCCAAATCTCAGGCTTCTACCCGAAAATCTTCCGGATTAAAACGATAATTACATTCAGCAGGATGCTGAACAGAATGAGCGTGGTAATGGGAAAATAAAAACGAAAATTCTCGCGCTCGATCCGAATATCGCCGGGTAGGCGGCCATTCCAATTAAACTTATCGTGCAGGAAGTACACTACCACACCAATGAGCACAACTCCGAATCCGATTATAATAAGGTACCTGCCGGTTGTAGGATTCATAAGAAACTAAGGATGCTGCATGTTCCATTACTAGCTAAGGTACCCTGAAATCCATCACTTTGTTTCTGTACAACTTTGTGCCCCAAAACCTCAATCGACCAGCCAAATCCGGTCAGCCTCAAATCCCTGTTCTTTCCACTCCACTAGCACGCGCTGGCTGTCCAGCGTGTTTACTTTCATGCCTACATAATCGGGCTCGATGGGTAGGTCACGGTTGTAGCGGCGGTCGATGAGCACCAGCAGCTCCACGCGGTTGGGGCGACCGAAGGCCGTCATGGCGTCGAGTGCGGCTCGTACCATACGACCCGTAGCTACTACGTCGTCGATCAGGATCACATTTTTGTTCTCCACCAAAAAAGGTACCTGGGTTTTGTTAGGCATCAGGGGCGAGTCGCGCCGCCGGAAGTCGTCGCGGTAGAAGGTGGCGTCAAGGTGCCCCATAGGAATGCTAACGCCCGTTCGGGCACGGAGTTCGGCCACGACGCGTTCCGCAAGGTGAATTCCACGTGGCTGGAGGCCCAGCACGGCCGACCGTGAAAAGTCCTGGTGGTTTTCGATCAACTGCTGGCACAGGCGGCTGGTCATGATTTCCAGTAACGGGCTGCTGAGGATAAGTCGTTTTTGGGACAATTTCTTAGTTGAAAGTTGAAAGTTGAAAGTTGAAAGTGATTATATGTCTTGTCCTGAAATAGGTTGACATTTTTGTGAAAGTATAAACTTAGAAAAGTACAAGTTGGTTTGCAAATTTTTGTTTACGGATTGTGTCCCTATCGACATAAATTCTCATTTTAGTTCTTTGACATTTTGTTG
>JBBRDE010000185.1:0-11180 GCA_038204185.1 Cytophagales bacterium | reverse complement strand
GAAACCGTGAATACGGGCTTCACCATCAATATTCGGCAATTGTATAGCCCTGTGGAGCAAGTCTGGATGCCTACCACGCAGAAATTTCATGTGGCGGGGGGTATCTACGGACTCAAAGGAAACGGCGATCTGGTGATTTCCCAAACCTTCTCGACGCTGAAAATAAATCCTGCCTTCCAACCGGACATTGTGGTGCTGGATGCGAAAAAAGAAAAGGCCGACGCCCGGCGTATGAGTTTGTCCAACAAAGAGATCAAAAACCAAAGTCTGGACGAACTCATCAGCCAGCAGAAGAAATTCTCGGCCAAAGACCTTCGCAAAGTAATGAAGGAATATGAAAAACAGGATTTGAAGGAAAAGGAAGAAAAGGGTCTCGATGTGGATATGGAAAATACCCGCCGTGACTCCACAGTGGTCGATTCTTTAGCCGGGACACGCACGATGGCTTTCTGGGATTCGATCCGCTCGGTACCCCTCACGAAGGCCGAGGTAAAAAGCTATACCAGGCTCGACAGCCTCATCATTATCAATGAAGGTACCAAAGCGCAGCGCGACAGCATGAAAGTAGCGCAACGTGACACTACCCAGAAAAAGGAGAATAATGGGAAAGGGGGCGGTTCGGGGTACCTGGGCGAATTGCTCACAGGCCAT
Organism: Cytophagales bacterium; assembly: GCA_038204185.1. Lineage (GTDB taxonomy): Bacteria > Bacteroidota > Bacteroidia > Cytophagales > Spirosomataceae > Salmonirosea. Next base: position 10,529 of record JBBRDE010000185.1, on the reverse strand, counting down.
ACCTTCAGCCTGGGAGGGAAGAAAAGTCCGTGGCGACTCGAATACGTCAGCCCGTTGTTGGGTCTACAAGTCAATACCACCGAAGGATGGGTACTGAACGGCGGGGGCTTAAAATTAAAATATAAAAAGGGAGGGGGAGCCGTAAAAAAAGATCAGGAGGTAATTCAGCTTGGTAATGATGGTGTTAAAAGGTACTCGGTACGACAACTGAGTGAATTGTCCCTCAACGGCCTGACACGCTACTCTTTTGCCCGGAACAAGCTGATGGCTACCGGTGGCGTGGACTACGCCTGGAAACGGAATACGCTAAATATTTCGGGTGGACAAACCGTGTCGCAATTCAATCCGGATAGTCCGATGTCGCCGATTCTGAACAGTATGACTACGCTTTTTCTGGAACAAAACTTCATCAAAAACTATGAGAAGGACTTCGTCCGGCTGGATTTTAAAACCAGCCGGAATAACGAACATTTTGAGCTAAAAACGAATGTAGAGTACGCCGACCGCCGGGCATTGGGAAATCTGGAAAATACCAATCCTTACCGCTGGATTGACTGGAAAAAGCGCTCATTTACCTCGAACGATCCTAATAATGAAGAATATGAAATACCGGATCCCGGTGGAATGGTCATGCGTACCCATCAAGCATTGACGGTTGGGATTTCCGCCTCCTACAAACCCTGGCAGAGCTACAAGATCAAAGGCGGCAAGACGACTTACTACGACGACGATTCACCCAAACTGTCGGTCAATTACCGCAAGGGCATCAGGGGTACCTTCGGCAGCGACACGGATTTTGATTTCATGCAACTGGGTATCTCCCACGGCTTTGCGACGGGGGTACGTAGCAAGCTGAGCTACAAGGTAGCGGCGGGTGCTTTTCTGAATGATAAAGCGGTGTACTTTCCCGACTACCAGCACTTTGCGGGCAATCGCTTCTTCTTCCAGTACGGCGATCCCGTAGGTACCTTCCGGATGCTGGACTACTACCGATTCAGCACTGCCCGGCAATTCGGGGAGGTACATGCTTTGGCCGAGCTGCGGCAGTTTTTGCTGACACAAATCCAGTGGTTCCGGGTGATGGGAATTAAGGAGAACTTCCAGGCCCACTACCTCGCCACGCCTGCGTCCGCCCACTACCTGGAACTGGGCTACGGCCTCGATGTGGGCATCCGCTTTCCGTTCCGGGTGGAAGTGGTCAATAGCTTCGAGGGCTTCAAATACCAGCGCACTACCTTCATTATAGGGCTGACGCGGAATTTCTCGTTTGGGAAGAAGTAAAAGTGCGCGTTTTTTCAAAATGAACTCTTCGAAATTATCCCGATGCACGACTTTTAATTCATTCTCGGGATAGGCGTTGGAGAATGTTTTTGACAAGGTCGCTCGGGCATTCGGGTTTTATTTGAATTCGTAGGCGAATAGTTTACCATCGGTTTCCTCCAGATAGTCAATTTCGGTTTGCTCCTTGGTCCGCCAGTAGTAGCTATTGGCCCAGATATCGAGTTAGTGAACGAATTTCACTCTCTCTGAAATAATAAAATTCTCCCACAGAGCTCCGATGTCCCTGAGCTTTAATATTATATCGGATGTTTTACTGGTACCGCGTCGAGAAGTAGGGCTGGGTTCGCACCCCTTTTACTGTCATATAGGTACCCGCCTGTCGCAAGGGCAAAAAAAGGGCAGGATCAGTGGTATGGAATTTCGCCTGAGCAACCCAAATTCTGAGTGGAACTTGTGGACGATCAAAGTCTACTTTCGCTAAACAGAGCCTTCACTTCGCCCGGAGCGGATATGCCTATTTATCGGTACCTTGTCTATGATTCAGGACCCTACGCGCTTGTTACTGATGTATTTACTGAATTGGGGTGTTGCATTCGGATCAGGGTCAGGAAGAATATGAAACTGTTAGGAGACGCAGAGTTTTGTCTATTTTCCAACAGAATTGAACCGGGTGACTGGAAGCCAAATGCCGCGATCCGGTTACCGTTAGTTTACGGCAAGGTGTGCCAGTTGGTACGTTTGCTTGATGCGCCCATTGTTCAGCGTGTAGCGGACATCCTGACCGGCGATGCGGATTACGAGTGAATATACACCTGAACCCAGCGCGGAGACGTCGAGCCAGCAACAGTAGTGGGGGAGGTTGTTGAATTCCTGGTATTGCACGTTGCCGCGCTCGTCGGTCAATTCAATTTTGTAACGCTCCCTGAGCGGACTGTCGACCAGGATCCGAAGTTTGCCCGATTGATTGACATAGGCACTTATCGTGAAAGGCAATTCTTTACCAGAAACAATCTGCTCGCGGTCCGCACCAGGTTTGAGCAGCGGCAGGCGGGGTTCGGGCAGCAGCGTGGGCAACGTTGCGGTTTTAATCCGCGTCGTCACGAGTCGGTGGGACAGTAGTTCTTGTAGCAGCCGATCAAACTGCCGTCGGTTATGGGGTGTCGGCTTCACCCATTTTTCAGGTAGCGATTCCTGGTAGATCAACTGTCGGTTTGGAGCGAAAAACTGAATCACCGTCATCCGGGTATCTACCAGCGTTTTGAGTTGCCAGTAACCCTGGGTCGAATCTGTTTCGGTCGGCGTGGTTTGCAATATCGGGAGTTCCCTATTTTGGGGGAAACACGGCTGGTGTATAATACTCAACACCAGTATCAGGAGCAGGCAAAGGGCGGAGCGGTAATTGACGAATGTTTTCATGCCTAATGTTTTTTTACTGGTTTAGAGAGTCTTAGGATTAAACTCAGCCAACTACCTAACTGTGTATTGATAGCAGTCGCTGGTCAGCACGACTGCCGAAGTGGCCTGATTGATGATTTGGAAGTGAATATCAAAGGTACTCCCAGAAGGGATAGCCGATACACCACGAAAGAGGGCCGCGTTACCTGTACCAGCATTATCCGTTAAAATGGCTTGGGGCACTAGGTCTTTACCGAGGGTTAGCCAAGTCGAACTGGTGCAAATACCATCGAGGTTAGTGTCTACGGCCCGTTGGAGTACATAACTAGTGTTCGGCTCCAGTGCTTGTACGGACGTGTCCAGAAAGATGGTGGAGGGGCGGTCGGAGATTTGCCGGAATTTCAAAAATCCAGACATTTTTCCTATTCCCCGGAGCGTAACATCTAAATCGTATTTGGGGCCAGGCAGATCATGGTCTTTACAAGAGGTTGCCAGCAGGATACAAAAGAGTAGCCAGCTAACAGGACGCAGAACGCGTCGGAAATGTCTCGGTCGGTTCATGGGACAATAGGTTTTAGAATGAACCGAAAAGTAATGCCTTCCCACGAGCCCTGCTGGCTTATTCGACTGAGCCGGACCTACTGGGGCCAGACAACCTATTTACCACGACTAATGCCGCTTGTCGGCGACGAACGGTATCAGTCGGCGGGAGCTTACCGTTCGCCTAAAAAACGGTATATGTATAGATTAATTCCAAAACTTTAACCACTTTGTGTAGTCAAATTAACTACCTAAAATGAAGCGGTTTTCAACGATAGGAAATCCTCAGAGCCGACAGAAACTAAAAAGACATCTGCTGTTCTGGCTGGTTGTGTATGTGACCTTGACTATAAGTTTATGTGCCCCCTACGTCCTATCTTCCATTCGTTCCCACTCGCTCACTATCTTTCCGCAACTGGCACTTACCCTGCTTGTCTTTTTGCCTTATCAAGTGACCTTCGTCTATATGGGGTTAAACTGGGTCTTACCACCTGTGTTTATAAAGCAGTATAATGTATTTGTAAGTCGTTTTCTAATCTATTTAAGTAGCGGTTTCATAACGCAGTACTTAATCCGATTCTATATTTTAGTGCCACTACGAACAGGCCAACCCGCCTTATTTTCACAATTTCACTCTCTTTTTGCGCCTGGGGTCTTCCTCACCATGCTATTTCTTACAGGGGTGGCAGTCGGTATTAGGTTGTTCGGGTTCTGGCAACAGCGTAATCAGGCCAATCAAGAACTGCTTCGCCAAACACTGCTAATCGAACTGCAGGTACTAAAAGCGCAGATTCATCCACATTTTCTGTTTAATACGCTCAATAATCTTTATTCACTAACCTTAAAACAGTCGCCTCAAGCGCCCGATATGGCTCAGAAATTGACCAGGCTGTTGCAGTATATGATTTATGAATGTCGCACGCCACAGGTACCTTTGGGAAAGGAAATCGAGTTCATTCACAACTACATTGCGGTTGAAAAACTACGATACGGATCAAGATTGACGGTTTCTATGCAAGTGAGCGGTGAGATTAGTACAACGTGCATTGCACCCCTGTTGTTAATTCCGTTCGTTGAAAACGCCTTCAAGCATGGAGCCGCCCAACAAATTGATTCCGCCAACATCGATTTGGCATTAACCGTGAACGACAATACAATTAAGTTCAGGCTTGAAAATAGCCGCAGCCAACCAGCCGACAATATACTCAGGCAGGGACAGGGAATAGGGTTGATGAACGTCAGGAAACGACTGGCATTACTGTATCCAAACGCTCATGAATTAACCATACAGAATAATGCAAGTTTGTTTATGGTCGAATTGAGACTCGACTTAGGGAATGAGCCCCAATATTCCGAACTACTTTCAGCTGATTTACTGACTGATTCCTAAGTTATGGCTCCGCGTCTGCCCACCAACCGACTAACACGGCACCTGTTGTTCTGGGTGGCTGCTATCCTCTTGGCTGGATCGACCTATGTACTAGATGTAATTAGTAATTCTGGTTCTTTTTCTCACCAGTTTGGTGTGTTTACTGATTTGTTTTTGGCTAGAATTCCAACGTTTATTTTTTATACGTACCTGCTGACTTACCAGGTTTTACCTCTGATATTTCGTGGGCAATATGTCGGTTTTTTCGTAGGATTGCTGGTGCTTAGCTTGGCTAAGTGGATACTGAATGACCTGCTGTCGTATTGTCTTACATTCCCGCTTTTGCACTGGCTTCACAAGGAGCTCCCCTTTCAACAGGATACCTGGCTATTCGGCTCATTATTTCCGGGCACAACCTTTTGGATAAGTAATGTAATAGCAGGGCTGTTCATAGGCGGGAAGCTTTTTCTTCAGTGGCAACAAAAACAAGCCGAAAGCCAAAGGCTCGAACGTGAAAAACTACAGACTGAACTCTATCTCCTCAAGCTACAACTCGATCCTGCTTTCCTCTTTAACATACTTGACACTTTACAGCCCCTTATTCGGCAACAAGCCAAACAAGGGCCGGAGGTCATCCTGAAACTTGCCCATTTTTTGCGGTATATCCTCTACGAAAGTCAGATTGAAAGCGTTCCCATAGCCAGGGAAATAGGCATAATCGACCAATACATTTTTTTGCAACAGACGTTACATCCTAGCAATCTAGACGTATCGTTCTCTGTTCGTGGCTCAATTGATCATCAGTCAATCGCCCCTTTAACCCTTTTTCCCATAGTTGAAAATACTTTTCGCCAGCTGTATTCCGCATCCGTTGCTCAGGGAGCCGATGAACCAAACTGGATGAGTGTCGATCTGGCTGTCAGTGAGTCGCTGGTGAGCCTGAAGGTAGTAAGTGAAAGTACGTACCTGACTCATGATGAGGATAATAGATTGCCGGACTTAGCGGGACTCCAAAAACAGTTGACTTTTTACTACCCGGGTCGACATCAACTAAAAATTTGGCAGGAAGATCGGATTAAAGTTGTTACCTTAACTATCGAATTCCCGACTAATAGTCCAACATCCGTATCGGAGGCCACTACCGACACGATTGCCTGAGGCCCTATGAGCTTACGCTGCCTTATTGTTGACGACGAACTGCCCGCTTTGGACGTGTTAGAACTCTACATCGAATCGGTGGAGGGACTTACCGTAGCCGCTCGCTGCGAAAATGCCCTGAAAGCGTTTCAGACGCTTCAACAACAACCCATCGACTTGATGTTTCTGGACATTACGATGCCTAAATTGCTGGGCACCGATTTTCTGCGAACGTTGCGAAATCCACCCCCGGTCATCATCACCACCGCCTATCGCGAGTATGCCCTCGATGGCTATGAGTTAGACGTAGTGGATTATCTACTCAAACCCATTCCGTTCGACCGGTTTTTGCGAGCCGTAGGCAAAGTCCTGAAAATAACCGAAAGTTCGCTTACGATGCCGATTCCGGACAAAGAGCATGCCCGGCATCAGGAAGCAGGGTTCCTCTTTTTCCGGGCCGACCGCAAACTGGTGAAGGTACTGACCAGCGACATCCTATATATCGAAAGTCTGAAAGACTATATTCGAATTATAACAACCAACGGTAAACCCTTGGTTGTCAAACAAACCATCAGCGCTGTCGAAGCCATGTTGCCTGCTGATCAGTTTGTACGGATTCATAGGTCGTTTATCGCGGCTACATCCCGAGTGACCACCTACACGCCCCGCCATGTAGAGGTAGCAGGGCAGGAGTTACCTATTGGCCGGTTGTATCAAAAAGAAGTGGAACGGGTACTGCACGTTTCCTCGTGATCCGTAAATCAGTTGAATCATGGGCGATGGCGTGAGTATATGGTTAGCTTACCGACAAAATTTAAGTGATGAAGCGCTTAGGGGGGGGGGGAGAATATCATTTTAATGCCATACGCCTCTCACTTTAAAAATCTACACCTTTCAAAAATATTTGCAGATTCAAATTTTTTTTGGATAAAATCGCGATACACTGGTTGTAGTAGAAATGCTTTGCTTTTCCCTTTACCTAGAACAACTGTTCACCTCGCTAGGTAGGGTAATATATTGGAAACAAATAAAATCTCCGTCGCCGTCGTAGGCCTCGGTCTTATGGGGTGCAGCATCGCGACCTGCTTTTTGCTGGCCGGCCACCCCGTGGTTGCCGTGGCACCCATACCCGACGACCTGCTTCACGCAGTAGAGCGGATCCGGGAACATTTGCGTAAGGCTTTGGCTAATGGGCTAACCACTGATCCGCCGGAATTCTACTTTCAAAATCTGACGATTACCGAAGATTACACGGCACTGGCGGCGTGTCGGCTGGTGGTGGAATGTACTATCGAAAATATTGGTATTAAAGAATCCGTTTATAAAAAGATAGAAAGGTACCTCAGTCCTGATGCCCTGCTCACCAGCAACACCTCGGCAATTCCCATCAGTACCCTGCAAAAATTGACCCAGCACCCCGCCCGTTTTCTGGGACTGCACTGGACTGAACCCGCCCACACGACCCGGTTTCTGGAAATAATTTGCGGCAATGAAACGGACGTAAAAAACGGCGAGTACCTGTACGAGCTTTCGCACGCCTGGGGCAAGGAACCCATTCTGGTGCGCAAGGATATTGCCGGATTTATCACCAACCGACTCATGTATGCCATGTACCGCGAGGCCATCAGTCTGGTGGAGGGCGGCTATGCAACCATCGAGGATGTTGATCGCTCTTGTCGTAACAACGCGGGGTACTTCATGACGATGGTGGGGGTGTTTCGCTGGATGGATCTGACGGGGGTACCTGCCTATCATACGGTCATGCAACGCCTGTTACCTACTCTCAACAATAGCACCGAGGTGCCCGAATTGATCGATAAAGTGGTGCGCGAAGGCGGCCGGGGCGTGGCGAATGGGAAAGGATTTTACGACTATGCTCCCGGCGAAGCCGAGTTGTGGGAGAAAACGTTTTCGGAGTTTACCTACGAAATCAGAGAGCTGGCACTCCGCTACCCAGCCGATGTGGTGAAGCGAAAGCTTGAAAATGGAGTGGATAGTTGAGACGGGGCAGCCCGTGCTGTGGATAATTGATAATTTTTTAGAATAAAGATGCGACAGATTCTGAGTTTTTTAGCTTACCTAAGTTTTTTGGCGGCTGTATTGCAGAGTTGTGGTAAAGACAGCTCCTATGTGTCGGATCATGGAAAATTGCCGGACCAGGTTAGCTACAACTTTGACATCCGGCCCATTCTTTCGGACAAGTGCCTGGCCTGCCACGGACCCGATGCCAACAAACGCGAGGCCGGACTACGGCTGGATATTGCGGAAAATGCATTCCGAGCCTTGGAAGAGAACCCAACTGCCCACGCGCTAGTGGCCGGAAAGCCGGAGCTCTCGCAGGCTTTCCTACGCATCACGGCTCAGGATACCTCCGAGCGGATGCCGCCGGTGGATTCCAATCTAAAATTGTCCCAGCGCGAAATCAATCTCATAGAGAAGTGGATCAAACAAGGCGCGAAGTACGAAAAGCACTGGGCGTTCGTAGCTCCTATAAAACCGAAACTTCCCGAAGTAGATCAGGAAGACTGGCCGCGCAACGAAATCGATTATTTCGTACTTGAAAAACAAGAACAACGGGGACTGGCTCCTAACGAGGAAGCCGATAAGGAGCGCTTGTTGAAACGGCTGAGCCTGGATATTCTGGGGCTGCCACCCACCCTGAAAATGATGGACTATTTTCGGGCTGACACCCGTCCGGACGCCTACGAGCGCATGGTAGATCAGTTGTTAAAAAATCCGGCTTACGGCGAAAAAATGGCGATTCACTGGCTGGATTTGGCCCGCTATGCCGACTCGCACGGCTACCAGGACGACGGCTACCGTACCCAGTGGCCCTGGCGCGATTGGGTGATTCACGCCTTCAACGAGAATTTGTCCTACGATAAATTTGTCACATGGCAAATCGCGGGGGATCTGGTGCCCAATGCTAATAAGGAACAATTGCTGGCCACGGGTTTCAACCGCAACCATAAGATAACCGAAGAAGGTGGCGTAATCGATGAAGAGTATCGCCTGCTGTATGTGACCGACCGCAATGACTTGTTTGGCAAAGGGCTGCTGGGCGTCACACTGGAATGCGCCCATTGCCACGACCACAAGTACGACCCCTTCTCGCAGAAGGAGTACTACCAGATGTTTGCATTCTTTAACAATATTAAAGAAGTAGGGAGAGAATCCGTCATTGGCGGGCCGGAAACTTACGCCAAGAAGCCAATGATGGAGATCAGCGATGAGGACGTCCAAAGTATTCTGAAATTTGTCAACAAACCCGATACCAACCGCCTGATCGTTTCAGTCATGGGCGATCTGGACACACTCCGCCCGACCTACATCCTAAAACGTGGTGCTTACGACGCGCCCGGCGACGAAGTACAACCAGGTACCCCCAGTGCGATTCTGCCCTTTAATAAAAACTACCCGAAAAACCGCTTGGGATTGACAAAATGGCTTTTTGATAAAAAGAATCCGCTGACCGCCCGCGTGTATGTCAATATCCTTTGGCAGGAATTCTTCGGTCGTGGGATCGTCAAAACCTCCGGCGATTTCGGAATGCAGGGGGACTTGCCTTCGCACCCGGCCCTGCTGGACTGGTTAGCCGTCGATTTCATGGAACACGGCTGGGATGTAAAGCGGCTGGTGAAACAAATGGTCACTACGGCCACTTACCGCCAATCCGCAACGGTGGGCAAGGAAAAACTGGCCGTCGATCCCGAGAATATTCTATTGGCCAGGGGACCACGCTATCGAATTCATGCTGAGTTTATCAAGGATTTAGTGTTGTCGAGCAGTGGCTTATTGAACAAGTCCATCGGAGGCCCCAGCGTAAAGCCCTATCAGCCGGACGGTTTGTGGGAAGGCGCGACGTCGGGTCGCGGACTGCTGTCGGTCTATAAGCAGGATCATGGATCCAGTCTGTACCGGCGGGGAATGTACACACTCATCAAGCGTACGGTACCCCCGCCCACGATGGGTATTTTCGATGCCAGCAACCGGGACTTGTGTGAGGTACGTCGGTCAAAGACCAATACCCCGCTGCAAGCCCTGGTGATGATGAACGACCCGGCAGTGCTGGAAGCCTCCCGGGTGCTGGCGGGCAGACTGTTAAAGGAAAAAGGTACCTTGAATGACAAACTGACCAAAGCATTCCGACTGATTGTCTGCCGTCAACCAACAGAAAAAGAACTGGATATCCTGACCCGCTATTACAAAAGAGAAACCCAAAGCATTACTCCCGAAACCGCCACCCAAATGCTGACGGTAGGGGAGTATCCTTTGACCAAAAATGTGGATAAAATCAAACACGCCGCGCTCATGCGCCTGATTTCCACGATCTATAACCTTGAAGAAACGATTACGAAAACGTAGGAAGAGATGTTGAACTGTTTTTTGTTTTTTGTGGGATTGTGGAAAGTCGAATGAGATGAACCCCCGATTTCAACAACAAACAAAAAACAAAAAATGAAAAAAAAATTGGAAAAGGAACAAATAGAACATGGTTTGAGCTTTAACCGACGACGGTTTTTGTCGTCGATGAGTTTGGGAATTGGGGGCGTAGCCCTTGGTTCGCTACTTATGCCGAACCTTTTCCGGGGTGACGGTGAGGTAGAAAACGGCTTTACGCCCGGCATTCCGCACTTTGCGCCCAAAGCCAAAAGGGTCATTTATTTATTCCAAAATGGCGCACCTTCCCAGCAGGAATTATTTGATTACAAACCCAAACTCCGCGACATGCAGGGCGAGGAAATTCCGCCTTCGGTGCGGGGCGACCAGCGCCTTACGGGAATGACCGCCGGCCAGGCCTCGTTTC
>JBBRDE010000184.1:0-11266 GCA_038204185.1 Cytophagales bacterium | reverse complement strand
AGCCCATGACTTCCCCTTGTAGGTCTCGTAGTACTGCACCCGAATTAGCTTGAATATAACGCCGATGGCTAAAAGCAGTAAGAGGGCCGCTACTGCGTAAGACCGCCGGATCAGGGCCTGCTTTTCGTTAGTTTTGGGCTGCTGAACGCGTTTCATGGATTAGGGTATGAATTTATGGGATTTTGAGTACAGGAGTACAAAAGTTTAAAAGTACAGAAGTTTATGAGTGTCTTAGGTACTCAGGTACTCCTCCTACTCTTGTACTCCTTCCTACCTTTCCTCTGATGGTGATACGATTTTCATGGGGGGCGTAAGATTTTCTTCCAGTCCCACTCCCTGCACTTTTTTAATTACCACTGATTGCTTTCCGCTTTTCATGTAATCAGCTTTGATGGTAGTGTACTCGGCGCGAAGGTCTTCTACTTCCCTTTTAAGGATCAGGCTCTGGCGCACGTATTTTTCTGAAGCATATCCCAACCATTCGTACGCTACCAGTAGCACTACGACCCACAGAAAATAGTTAAAATACCGGATCGGAATCAAATCCTGATTACGCTCGGTTTTTTCTCCAAAGATTTTCTCCAAAGGTAAAAACCGGCTGAACCACGTAAAAAGCGGATAGATACGCTTTTTTTTTTGTTTAGGCGGCGGCGGGGTAGAACGGTTTATACGTCTGTTTTGGGCCATTTTTTAATGTTGACGGGGTCGCCCGCGCGATGAGTGACAGGAACGCCTGCCGGGTGACTGAATGAGTGAACAGCCTATCAAATAAACACAGGCCTTATCCTTTACTCGTTCAAAACTATCCTCTCCGCGACCCTTAACTTGGCGCTGCGGGCGCGGGGGTTGCGTTCTATTTCTTCGGCGCTGGCTTCGGTGGGTTTGCGAGTGATGGGTTGTAGCGGTTTTATTTCGTTTCCGTAAAAATCCTTTTCCACCTCTCCTTCCAGTTTTCCCTTATTAATAAAATTCTTGACTAATCGATCCTCCAACGAGTGATACGACATTACCGCCAGTCTTCCGCCAGGTGCCAGTGCATCTGGTATCTGGAGCAGGAACTCTTCCAGTACCGCCGTTTCTTCGTTCACTTCGATGCGTAGTGCCTGAAAGATCTGGGCAAAGTATTTGTTCTCGCGGTGCCGGGGTGCATAGCGCTCTACCACGGCTTTCAGATCGTTCACCGTGTTAATAGGAGTACTGTGGCGGGAGGCGAAAATCGCCTCGGCCACAGTACGGGCGTTGTGAACCTCGCCATAGCGTCCCAGCACGCTCTGCAACTCGGCAGCACTGTACTCATTGAGAATCTGCCGGGCGTTGCGTTCGCCCTGCTGATTCATACGCATATCCAGCTGTGCCTCAAAGCGCGTGGAAAATCCTCGCTCGGCCGTGTCGAACTGATGGGATGATACCCCCAGGTCGGCCAGGATACCGTCTACTTTTTCGGCTTTGTAGAGTTTAAGATAGCGCCGCAAATGCCGAAAATTGGCCGCGATAAAGGTAAATCGGGGGTCAAGTTTTAACGGAGCCGCATTGGCTACGGCATCGGCATCCTGATCAAAAACCAACAGTCGGCCCGTCGTGAGGCGTTCAAGAATGGCCCGAGCGTGCCCTCCCCCCCCGAAAGTCACATCGACATAGGTACCTGTGGGCCGAATAGCAAGGCCGTCGAGGCATTCGGGAAGCATGACCGGGGCGTGGTATTGTGTTGTTGATTCCATTATATAAATAGCAACGCCCTTAGGAACTTATTCTTACAGGGCGTCCGTTACAAACTTACTAATTTTCCGGGGGAAGCCCCCTCCCTTCTGGTTGATTTAATTTCAGTCCCTGAACGTACTCTTTATCTCAAAAGATTGATAATGAAGCAACTTTCTTCTTGCTTTTTACTCGTTTTTAGCCTGTTCCTGGCTGCCTGCACTTCTTCCACCACCACGACTGTCCTCAAATCAGGCTCCTGGCGCGCCACTCTGACCCGCGATGACCATGTGTTGCCATTTCAACTCGATATTGAAACGAACTCAGATGGGAGTACCTACTCGGCTTATGCCGTAAACGGATCAGAGCGATTCAAACTGGATACGGCTTATGTCGAAAACGACTCCCTGCATATTCCCATGAGCCTCTACGACTCGGAGCTTGTCGGGAAGATAGGTGAAGGACGGCTGACGGGGGTATGGCGAGTGCGCCGCGCCGATCAGGTAGGCGGTGAGCTGCCTTTTGAGGCCGTGTTGGGCGAGGAATACCGTTTTTTCAAAGCTACCAATGCTCCGGATATTGTTTCATTGGGGGGTACCTGGGCTGTGCAATTCATTACGGAAGACCCCGCCGATTCGTACGAAGCGGTGGGAATCTTTGAGCAAAAAGGTACCGAACTAACAGGTACCTTCCTGACTCCCACGGGTGACTACCGCTATCTGGCCGGCAATGTAAAGGGCGACAGTCTGTTTCTATCCTGCTTCGATGGCTCTCACGCTTTTCTGTTCAAAGCGGTTCGTCAAGCCGATGGTACATTGCAGGGAAAAGCCTGGTACGGCCTGGAGGATTCTGAAACCTGGACTGCGAAGCTCGATCCGAATGCCAAGTTACCCGACGCCAACGCGCTGACCTACCTCAAACCAGGCTACGAAACTTTCGATTTTACGTTTCCCAATGCCGATGGAAAAATGGTTTCGCTGCAAGATCCTGCTCTTAAAGGAAAAGTCGTCGTCGTGCAGATCATGGGTTCATGGTGTCCCAACTGTATGGACGAAACCCGTTTTCTATCACCCTGGTACAAGAAAAACCGTGACCGTGGTGTCGAGATTGTAGGACTGGCTTTTGAACGATCGAAAAAAATGGAGGATTCCGCGCCCAAACTTCGCAAAATGGCTGAACGTTACGATGTGTACTACCCGATTCTGCTGGCCGGACTGAGCGATAAGGACTCCGCCGCGACATCATTACCCATGCTCAACCACGTGATGTCGTTTCCGACGACGATCGTTCTGGATAAAAAGCACCAGGTACGCAACATCCATACGGGCTTTTCCGGTCCCGGCACCGGCAAATACTACGATGAATTCGTCGCGGACTTCAACCAGCTGATTGACAAGTTGGTGGCGGAGAAATGAGGGGTAAAGGGTAGAGTATAGGGGTACCTTAGTACAGAAGATTTTCAGGCACATCTAGTTGCTCACTTATCTCTAAACTCCTGTACTCCTGAACTTTTGTACTCCTCGTACTTAACAATTCACCTATTGACTAAGCAAGAAAAAATACTGCTCTTTGTCCTGGCGTGTATCAACTTTACGCACATCGTTGATTTCATGATCATGATGCCGCTGGGGCCGCAACTGATGCGGCATTTTGCCATCGGGCCGCAGGCCTTCGGATTCATTGTGTCGTCTTACAGTTTGAGTGCGGGAATATCAGGTTTTTTTGCCGCGTTTTTTGTGGATCGTTTCCCTCGCAACCAGGTGGTTATGATGGCCTACACAGGTTTTGTCATCGGTACCCTGGCCTGTGGGGTGGCTCCTAACTACCAACTATTGATCGCCGCGCGAATTCTGGCGGGCGTCTTCGGCGGTATTCTGGGCGCGCAGGTACTTTCCATCGTCGGCGATGTGTTTTCGTATGAACGCCGCGCGCAGGCCATGTCCATTGTGATGACGGCCTTCTCGGCGGCCTCGGTCGTGGGGGTACCTTTCGGGCTGTACATTGCCACTGAATTCAGTTGGCACGCACCGTTTCTGGCCGTTGGTTTTTTGGGGATTGGCGTTTTGGGACTCATCTGGCGCTTTGTACCCCGGCTGGATGCGCATTTGGTAAGTAAGCACCTGCGCCCCAATCCCATCGCTGTTTTGACTACGATTGTCCGCAACCCTAACCAACTTCGGGCCCTGTGGCTCACGACGACGATCATGCTGGGGCATTTCAGCATTATTCCTTACCTATCGCCCTACCTGGTTTCCAATGTCGGGTTCAGTGAGTCTAACATTTACCTGATTTATTTGGTGGGCGGTGCGTTGACGATCTTCTCAGCTCCGATGGTAGGTAAACTGGCCGATCGACGGGGGAAGTTTTCGATCTTTGTCGTGTTCGCGCTGCTATCGCTCATTCCCATTTACCTCATTACCCACATGAATCCGTCGCCGCTGGCCTACGTACTGTTCGTGGCGGGCTTGTTCTTTATTTTTTCCAACGGTAGGCTCGTACCTACCCAGGCCATGACGACCTCGGTGGTGCTGCCCCAGAACCGGGGCGGCTTCATGGCGATCAACTCGTCGGTGCAGCTTCTGGCGCAGGCGTTGGCTACCTATGGCGCCGGATCCATCATCGGCAAAACGGCCAGTGGGCAACTTACCAACTATGGTACCGTAGGTTTTCTGGCCATGGCGGCTATTTTTGGCAGCATCTTCATCGCCCGCTACGTTAAGCCGGTCGATGCGGCACCAGTGGTTATGCCTGAGCCTGAGGAGCCGGTTTTAGTAGAGTGAAGGAATGACAAAAAGAAGCTCGGTTATTCATAGCGAACAACCGAGCTTTTGTACTGAATTCAATTACCTACCGCAACGCCTCCAACTCTTCCCACACAAAATTCATCAGTTTCGTAATGTGCGCTTTGGAAAAATCGAAGGGTACCCTGGCGGCTTCGTAGATTTGGCCGATGGGCGCGGTATATCCTAGTTTCAAGGCATCGAGGTATCCCTGTAAGCCTTGTTGGGGATTTTCGCGGTAGTTTTTCCAAACCCCGATCGCCCCGAGTTGGGCAATGCCGTACTCGATGTAGTAGAAGGGTACCTCGTACAGGTGCAACTGCCGCTGCCAGAGGTAGGCGCGGAATTTTTCCAGGCCCGCCCAGTCCATGACTGTATCGTTGAATTCTTGGTAAATTTTTATCCAGGCGTCGGAGCGATGCTCCGCCGTATGGTCAGGATTCTCGTACATCCAGTGCTGGAATTTGTCGATAGTCGCTACCCAGGGCAGGGTTTCGATGATGGATTCCAGATGTTGGATTTTGGCCCGGCGCAGGTCTTCCTCATTGTCAAAAAACTCATCCCAATAATCCATCGTAAGCAATTCCATCGACATGGAGGCCAGTTCGGCTACCTCGGCGGTGGTGTGCTTGAAGCTGTTCAACATCAGGTCGCGCGTGACGAGCGAATGCACCGCGTGGCCGCCTTCATGCAGCAGCGTTACCATGTCGCGGAGGTTGGACGTCGCGTTCATAAAAATGAAAGGTACCCCAATTTCGTCCAGCGGATAGTTATAGCCGCCCGGTGCTTTGCCCTTCCGCGATTCCAGATCCAGGTGGCCCATACTTTTCATAATCCGCAGGCAGTCGCCCAGAAACGGATCGAGTCGGGTAAAGCAGCGGATCGTTTTTCCCAATAGCTCATCTCCACTGGCAAAAGGTTTCAATGGTGGAAGTCCCTGCGGGTCGACTTTGGTATCCCAGGGGCGTAGCGTGTCCACCTGCAAGTCAATTTTTCGAGCCTGAGCCATTGCGTCCAACCGGGGTACCACGGCTTCGCGCACCGCTTCGTGAAAATCAAAACAATCCTGCGGGGTGTAATCGAAGCGGCCCATGGCCGCAAACATGTAGTCGCGGTAGTTAGCGAAGCCCGCGTTACGCCCTACCTGATCGCGGAGTTTGACGAGCGTGTCCATTAGCTCGTCCAGCGTTTCGTGATCCTGATAGCGGCGTTCCATAATCGCACGCCAGGCTTCTTCGCGTACGGCGCGGTCGGTACTTTGCAGGCGGTCTCCGGCTTTTTGGAGCGTCATTTCCTCACCGTCAAGCGTCACCGACATAGCCCCGGCGATAGCGCCGTATTTGCGCTCTTCGGTTTGGAGTTGGGTTTGCAGGGGTACATTTTCCTCCCGGAAAATCTCGATGGCTTTTTTCATCCCGCGAATCGTAATATCAAAGCCCTGATCCGTCAGTTCTGATAAGAAGGTACTTTCGGTCGCTTTTTTATCCAAATCGTTACCATAGATAGCCAGTTTTGGCTGGATTTCGCTGATGAAAAATTGTAGCGACTGAATCAGTTCTTCGTTGGCCGTATCGCAGGTTTGGCGGATGTAACGCCAGGCAAAATTTTCAGACAGGTACGATTCCATCTCGCTGCGGTCCAAGAACCATTGCCGTAAATCGGCAGCGTTATGAATTTCACGATTTTTAAGGTTTTCGTAGAATGGCAGGACATCGTTCCAGCTGGTGAGTTGTATTTCTTCCCCGATGAAGGGGCGGGCGTGGCGTTGGGGTAGGGTTATAGTATCTTCCTGAATCATAGATATCGTTGAATTTGATTTTGTCTTATCTAACGCGGTTTTGTGGTTTGGAGTTGAGATTTGGGGAAGTCTTCCTTCCTGATTTGTAGACAGGGTATTGCCCTATTTTGGCTAAATGGGCTGATAGAAGAAACGGGCAAGATGCAGATGCGTCTGTCCGACCGTACCACAGTACCACACACCTACTTCGTCAGAATTGTGAACTCCACGCGGCGGTTGGCGGCCTGGCCTTCGGGGGTGTCGTTGGTGGCGATGGGGCGGGCTTCGCCGTAGCCCTTGCTGGCTACGCGGTCAGGCTCGATGCCCTTGCCGATAAGGTACTCCCGCACGGTATCGGCGCGATCCTGAGAGAGTTTGAGGTTGGCCGCGTCACCACCAACATTGTCGGTATGTCCACCCAACTCAATGGTGAGCTTTGTACTTTCAGTCATCGTAATTGCAATGCGATCAAGTTCCGGGAAGGACTCAGGCCGCAGAGCCGCTTTGGCAAACTCGAAGGAAATATTGTTCAGCCGCACGATTTGTCCCGCCTCGATGGGAATGAGTTTCAGGGACTTGTTGGCGATTTCGCGGAAGCTTTTTCCCTGCAAAGCCGTCACCGAATCGGTCAAGTCCACGTTTTCGCCCTCGGCAATGAAGTTGGGCGCTATGGCCCGCATACTGTACTTTTTGCCGTAGGGGAGCACGATTTTGTACTCACCCGTGAGCGGATTGGTCGTGGCGGTACCGGCTTCTTCGCCATCGGCCATGTCTTCGTAGATAATCCTGGCCACCACAGGTTTGCCGGTTTTTGCATCAATGACTTTACCACTGATCATCACCACCGGATCGGGCGCGGGCGCTACGGGCTGCGTGTTGGTGGTGTCTTGGCCATTACCACTACCACCGAGTTTGATACGCACCACATCGCCTTTGCCATTGGTTTCTTTGAAAGAGGTCATGTAGGCATAGTCGCCCAGGGCCGATACCGTGTAGTAGGCGTCGTAGCCATCGGTATTCACGGCTGGGCCCAGGTTGACGGGCCGCGACCAGCGCTTCCACGACTTGTCGATGCGCTTGCTGTAATAAATATCGTTGCTACCCTGTCCGCCCGTACGGTCGCTGGAAAAATAAATCGTAACGCCATCCGCAGCCAGGAAGGGGGTAGTTTCGGTAAAATCATCGGTATTGATTTCCGGGCCCAGATTCTCGGGCTTGGTCCACGAGCCGTTTTTCTGTTTGAAGCTGACGTAAATGTCGTCCTGCTTGCTATTCTTTTTTTCGCTAAACGACATGACCAGTACCTTCCCATCATTGGAAAGTACTCCGCAGTCAAATTGTCCCTTACTCATTTTCTCATAGCCGGGAATATCCAGTTTCTGCGGGGGCGACCAGCCCTTGGCAAGCCGCTGGCTGGTAGAAAATCCGCGCGTTTCATAACGCCCGTTGGCGTAGGCACCTTTGATCAAAATCGTATTGCCGTCAGGGGTAATGCTGTACAGGCTGTTGTACTCTTCCTTGTTGATCGGCGCAGGCAGGCGGCGCGCCAGCCCCCACATATCATTGACACTTTCGGTAAACCAAATGTCCTGACTCCCTTTTTCACCAAAAGAATTCTGCGGATGGCTGATCCGGGAAAAATAGAGGGTCTGTCCGTCGGGTGAAATGACGGGGGCAATCTCGTTGTATTCCGAGTTGATCGCTTTGCCCAGATTTTCGACTTTTCCCGTTTGGGCCCACGCGGTGTGGCTTATAATTCCAATTAACAGAAGGAGGAATTTTCCATTATCCATTTTAAACTTTCAATTTTCAACTGACTTTACATACAACGTATGGTCGAGCGGCTTATTTTCTGTGCGTTGCCGGAAGAAGTCCTCCATCTTTCCCAACAATTCCTCTCCACTTTCAGCCACCAGCATCAGGTCACGATTCTCGGGGCGCAGAAAACCTTCCTCCGTCATTTTTTCGGTGTGGGCAATCAGGTGATCGTAGAAGCCATTCGTGTTGAGTACACCCACTGGGCCATGGAACAGGCGCAACTGCGACCAGGCCAGGATTTCAAATAATTCATCCATGGTGCCATAACCGCCCGGCAGCACAATCACCCCGTCGGATAGCGCCACCATGCGGGCCTTGCGCTCGTGCATGGTATCTACGAATTCCAAATCGGTCAGGGTTTTGTGCGCCACTTCGAGTTTTGCCAGGAAGTTGGGAATGATACCGACCACGTTACCTCCATTCTCCAGCGCACCATCGGCAACCCGGCCCATCAGGCCCAGATTGCCGCCACCGTACACAACCTGGATCTGCCGTTCGGCCAATTGCTGGCCGAGGGCATATGCTACCTCTTTATACACAGGGTTTTTACCGGGATTTGACCCGCAGTAGACGACAATGGATTTCATTTTTTGGAGTTGATGAGTAGTGAGGTATTATAAGTACAGGAGTACAGAAGTATTCAAGTTTAGAGTTTTTGAGTACAGGATTTGCTAATGGTAGGGTATAGCTAAAAAGTCGGTAGTCAGTAAGAAGTAGGTTATTATTTTAAGGTTTTTGCACTTCTGTACTCAGGCACTTTTGTACCCCTGAACGCCTGTATTCCTTAAACTAATTCCTGCGCCAAAGCTTTCAGATCTAACCCACCGAAGGTACCTGAGCTCATCATCAGCAGATTGGTATTGTTCCAGTTCTGCGCTTTCAGGTACGAGTGCAGGACCAGGGGTTCGGTAAATATCAGCAAGTCGTTGCGTTTAAAAGCAGCGCGGATGTCGTCCTCGGCGATGGGTTCCAGGCGCTTGTGCTCAACCGTTTCGGGACTATAAAAAACCACGGCCACGTCGGCGGCCTCCATTTTGTGCCGGTACTGTTTCAGAAAAGTTTTGTTCAGGCTGCTGAAGGTATGGAGCTCAGTGCAGGCAATCAAGCGGCGTTTCGGAAACTGCTCCTTCACGGCGCGTGTCGTGGCTTCTACCTTGGAAGGCGCGTGAGCAAAGTCGCGGTAGGCGTTGGTAGTTGGCCCTTTGGCCAGTAATTCCAGCCGCTTGGCCGCTCCTTTGAAGGTCTGGATACCACGGTAGAACTCCTCATCGGTCACGCCCAGGCGCTCGCAGACCGCCCTGGCCCCGCTGATGTTTTTCATATTATGCTCCCCAAACACGTACAGAGGTACCTCCCCCTGGGTTTGGGTAATCAAATAGGTATGCCCATTGACTACCTTAAAGGGGTGCGCTTCATAAGGGATTTTGCTTACGCCGTTGATTTCCTTCTGCCCGATCACGTCCAGCATATTGTCCGTTTCGTCAAAAACCATTACTCCGGCGCGGGGCAGCGAGTCGCCCAGTAATTCAAACTGCTTCACGTAAGATTCCCAGGTGGGATACACGTTGAAGTGATCCCAGGCGATCCCGCTTACTAACACCATATGGGGGTGATAGTGCAGAAATTTCGGGGTTGGGTCTTCGGGCGAGGTAAAATACTCGTCACCTTCGATGATGATCATCGGGGCATCGGCATCCAAACGTACCATGGTATCGAAGCCATCCAGCTGCGCGCCCACCAGATAGTTGAAGACGCGCTGACTGTGCCGCAACACGTGCAGAATCATGGACGTGATGGTGGTTTTGCCGTGACTGCCCGCAATCACCACCCGCTGCTTGTCGATACTTTGCTCGAAAATGAATTCGGGATAAGAGTAAATATTCAGGCCCAGTTCGCGCGCTCGTAGTAATTCCGGGTTATCGGCGCGGGCGTGCATGCCCAGAATCACCGAATCCAGGTCCGCCGTAATTTGTTCCGGAAACCAGCCCATTTCATCTGGGAGTAAATCCCGCCCGGCGAGCCGACTGCGCGAAGGCTCGTAGATTTCGTCGTCGGAGCCGGTGATCAGGTACCCTTTGCGTTGAAGTTCGAGGGCCAGGTTGTGCATGACGCTACCCCCGATAGAAATGAAATGTATTTTTTGTTGACTCATGCTGTTTACTTTGGGAGAGCTCATGCGCGGATTCCTCATTCAAAATTTTTCAGTGCCGAAGTTAGGAAGTTTTTTTTAGACCGCCTTCGTACCCACCGCTCGCGATTTGGATTAAGGGAATGATTAATTTTAAGCGAGATAACGCTTTGTACTTTTGAAATCAATAAATAACGGTTGCATCATGGTAAAGAAACTAACGGCTTCGCTTCTCCTCGTCTTCCTCACCGCTACCCTCGCTACGGCCCAACTGCAAGTGGCGCGCATCTTCGGCGACCACATGGTATTACAGCGTGAAAAGCCCGTCACGGTGTGGGGTTGGGCCAACAAGGGTGATAAGGTCGACCTGACCTTCAACCAGCAAAAAACGACCGCCAAAGCCGACGCCAACGGCAAATGGATCGCTGAACTACCCGCGATGCCCGCCGGTGGACCGTACGAACTGCTCATCAAAACAAACAAAGACGAGATGAAATTTACCGACATTCTGGTTGGCGAGGTGTGGCTGCTGTCGGGACAGTCGAACATGGAGTTGCGGGTGAGGAATGCCGACAGTGCCAAAATTGAAATCGCGCGGGCTAACCACCCTACCATCCGACACTTTGAAGTAGCGCACGAGTTGGCCTTCACTCCTGAGAAGGACCTCAAATCGGGCTACTGGAACATCAGCGCGCCCGCCACAGTGGGCGATTTCTCGGCGGTGGGGTACTTCTTTGCGCGGGATATTGCACAGAAATTAGGGGTACCCGTGGGGTTGATCCATTCGTCCTGGGGTGGCTCGCAGGTGGAAGGCTGGATCAGCGAAAAAGCCATGAACGAGTCGGATGTGCTTAGCTACTATCCCAAAACGATGGCCCGTAACTGGGACGAAGACGCGCAAAAACAGGAGAAGAAACTGATCAATCCGGCCTACGGTTCAGCCGATTTTGCTATTCAATCCGTGGATGAAAGCAAGTACCTAACTCCCGGCTACGACTACAAGCAGTGGAAAGTGAAAGTAAATCCACAGGGTCAGTGGATGTGGCAGGGCGTCGGTGGCTACCGGGG
>JBBRDE010000183.1:0-11322 GCA_038204185.1 Cytophagales bacterium | reverse complement strand
TAACCCGGCCCCGTTTTCGTCCGTTACGTTACCAGTGAGGGTGACATCCACCACTAGCGGATGCGATTTTTCAAGTTCCCTGCTATTTAAAAAGCCCTGCTCATGGGTTCGGCTCATAATAATCTGTTTGTCACGAACTACCTGAAACCGAATGCTGCGCGAAGTCAGGACTTCGTTGAGCACCGTTTGCAGCACTTCATTCTTAAATTCCGCACTCATCTTTTCATCAGGAGCAAGCACGCCCTGTTGATAGGAGAAAACGACCCCCACCTGCCTCTCAATGGTTCGTAGGACACTTTTTAGATTGCCATTTTCAACCGAAAGCGTGACACGCTTTTGCAGCAACTCCTGGGCATCACTCGGAAAGGAGTACCCTACGCCAGTCAGTATTCCCAGAAGCAGGCATTGCACTAAAAAGATTTTCATAAGCCTGAAAATCAATTTTTTAGTAATAAATTCTGTCATAACTTTGATTGTTTTTGTTTGAAAAAGACAAAACGAAAGCGTCCAATTGCTTCGCAGGCACGGACGTACAAACCCGGGGAAGTGATGTTTACGCATTGTTTCCCCTTTTTATTAGCGGTACTCTATATGTTCATAGGCTTCATTCTTTACGGAATAAGTTATTTTACTGAAATGTAGCAAATGAATTATGGTCAGCGGACTCATTTAGTCGACAGCTTCACCGACAACCTTTCGATTCTATAATAAGCTGGGCATCCACTTCTTTATAAGTGGCCCCAATGGTTCGACAAATGAGATCCAGCTTCTCGTACAATGATTCATCCCCCAGCGTAGTAGTGATCACACATCGATCCAGGGCATCGTCGTTAAAGAGAATCGTGATTCCATATTGTATTTCAATATCCCGCAGGATTTTGCTGGCGGGTACTTCATCGTACTGTACGGGAATACTTTCTTGCCTGAAAATTACCCGAAGGGGTATTTCGACTAATTGCCGACTCAGGTTCTTCTCAGTTCTGCTATAAATGGCCTGCTGATTGGGGAGCAATACCAGGCCGTCGGTTTCGGGATCGGTGAGGGTTGGACGTTTTTGGCTGAATACGGATACCCGGCCAGTTTTTACCTGTACCAGTACCTGATTGTCCGACTCAAAGGCCTGAATTCGAAAACTGGTGCCAAGTACTTTGGTCACTACTTCATTGGTATAGATATAGAAAGGACGGCTCCGGTCTTTTGCGATGTCAAAAAAGGCTTCACCCGTCAGTACTACGGTTCGGCGGTGGGCATCAAAATGTTTCGGGTAGCTAAGTTTGCTGTTTTTACCCAGGGTAATGACACTACCCTCTTCCAGTACAAACCTGACAGAATCGGTAATTCCCGAAGCTTTCTCGATAAGTTTGTTTTTCTCCTGGATAACCGCCGTCAGTTCCTGATAAGATATCCTACCGGGTTTTTGACTTTCCCACACCAGCCATGATAGGCCAAGCACCAATACGAAACTCGCTACCCAAGCCAGGGCAGGAGAAACCAGGCGGGTGCGGGCGGCTGGTTTTTGCGGTTCAGCTGACCCGTGCAGATCTATTTGTATTTTATTCCAGACGGTTTGCTGATTCAGAGGGGGCATATCCTGCCCTTCGGCGGTACGAATACCCAGCAGCAGCCGGCGTGCCTCTTCTACCACCAGGCGTTGACCCGGATTTTCCAGCAGGTGGCGCTGCCATTGAGTTTTATTTGTGCCAAAAAGGACCCATTGAACGAACGAATCGTCGTTCAGGAACTCGTGGGTATGCTGGTAGTGATTATCCATTCGTCAAAGTAAAGCCCAGTAAGGCTCTTATCCATACAGGTACAACTTTTGGAAAATCGTAACCATTAATAGTATATTTTTTCCAAAATTTTTTAAAAAAATGGCCTCGATGCAGCGAATTCGTCTTTAAAGGCACAGAAAAAGTGGGAGCAGAACTATCTGAAAATGAAAAAGAGAGGGAAGGACAGGACGGCCTTGAGGGAAAGCCGCAGTATGGCGTACCCTTTGGAAAGAAGATTTTTGACTACCTGCTTGGGTATCCCCATGAGTTCGGCGGATTCGTCAAGGCTCAGGCCCTGGTAAAATCGGAGGTGTACGGCTTCGCGCTGCCGGTTGCTGAGGTGGTCAAGGGCTTTGTGTATGGCCTGGTTTCGGCTCAATTGCACTTCGTGTTCAATGGATTGTTGTTCGGAGGACAAAGTGGCGAGGTAATCCAGAAAATCATTAATGTCCTCGGCACCATCAAAGAGGTCGTGCCGGATGTTTCGGTTGAGCTGATTGCGCAAAGCCCGAAAAAGATAAAATCGGACATTCTCTATCTCGCTCAGGTACTCGCGCCTTCGCCACAAATCCGCGAACACATCCTGAATGGCGTCTTCTACCCGGGCGCTGTCGCAGGTGATGCGGTACCCATAGGCAACCAGGGCTTTGAAGTTCCAGTTGTACAGCAACTCCAAAGCCTGCTCGTTTCCTGCTTTTAAGGCAAGCCACACCTGTGTATCGTTTCGGGATGAAGTCACTTATACCAGTGTAGTTGTCTTTTAATACTAAAAACGAAGATGGGCTACATTCCTACTTTCTACTGTTTGGCTACTTTCTGCTTCTGACTAGCCAATCGGGCTCGTAACTCATTTTTAACTTTCAGAAAACGCTCCTCCGTCGCCAGGTTTTTTAGCTCATACGGATCAGTATTATGGTCATATAGCTCTTCAGCCCCCTTCCCATCCTGCCAGACACTATACCGCCAGCGTTCCGTCCGGATGCTGCGACCCATACCATTGTTGCGCAGTACCTGAGTGAAGGCCGGATGATCCCAGGCCTGCCGGGGTTTGTTGAGCAAGGCTACCAGGCTATTTCCAGCTACGTGGCCGGGAGTACTGATTCCACACCAGTCTGTAAGAGTAGGGTAAATGTCCAGCAGCTCCACCGTGCGCGGGCTGGCCTGGCCATTGCCCCTGGCACCCGGCGCGGCCACGATCATGGGTACCCTGGCCGATTCTTCAAACAGGCTTTGCTTCATCCACTGCCCATGCTCGCTGAGGAGGTACCCGTGGTCGCTCCAGAATACGATGATGGTATTCTCGGCCAGGCCCAGTCGTTCGAGGGCATCGAGTACGCGACCCAGCTGAGCATCCATAAAAGTGATGGTGGCAAAATAGGCCTGAATGGTTTCGCGCCGCTGGTCTTCGGTGAGGCCCCAGTTGAAGGGGTAAGTAAAAAACGCTTCGCGGGAGTACTGACTGGTGTCGCCGGGCGAGTGGGTCGGTAATTTGATTTTGTCTTTGGGGTACAGGTCAAAGTATTTCTTGGGGGCGATGAAGGGGCAGTGCGGCCGGTAGAAACCTACCGCCAAAAAGAACGGCTTATCAGCATTTTGTTCTAAAAGCTTGATGGCCTCCGTGGCTACCATGCCATCGGTCTGCTCTTCGTCGGTGCCCTCCGCGGCCAGAAAGGACAGCGACGAGCCCAGCCCACGCTTAGGGGTGTAGTTGGTGAGCAAATCCTCCTCGGCTTTATCGCGGCCCTTGGGGTTGCGGACGGTTGTCCAGGAAGGAGCGTCGTCCAGGCCATTAGTGCCGATTTCGCCCGGTACGCCGTAGTGATACAGCTTGCCTACGCGGGCTGTGAAGTAGCCATTATTTTTGAAATGCTGGGGGAGCGTGACCACGTTGGGCACCGTGGTACGGAAGTGGGTTTTCAGCTCATACACCTTGGTGGAGTCCGGACGTAGGCCGGTGAGCAGAGAAGTGCGGCTGGGGCTGCACAACGGAAACTGGCAGTAGGCCCGCTCAAACCGGACGCCCTGCCGGGCCAGCCGGTCAATGTTGGGCGACTTGACCAACGCGTGGCCGTAGGTACCCAGATCGTTGTTCAAATCGTCCACGGCAATCATCAGCACGTTTTTTCTGGGTGCTACGCGGCGTGGCGCGTCGTCTGTGGGCATGGCGGCCATAAGTAGGGTACCCACAACTCCCAGGCTACCCAGTAAGACTTTCTTGATCATGAGTGGGTTGTTTCTAATAAAGAGACAAAAATTTTAATAAGTTACCCTGCCTGGTTTCCGGCGCTTTATTCAGCTTTCAGAAATTTGTCCAGGGTGGATTTGCCTTTAATGTACCCCAAGGATTGCAAGAAGGCATCGGTTTTCAATACGGTATCCTTAAAGTTGGTCAGGTCGTTTTTTTTGTAATTAAAAAAGCCGTGAGGCTGTCCCTCGTACAGGTGTAGTTCCAGGCGGCCGCCTTTCTCTTCAATTTTCTTCTTATAGGCTTGGGCGGTACCCACGGGGATTAGTTTGTCCGCTGTCCCCAGAAAGAAAATGGTAGGCGGTGAGCCTTTGTCGAGGTTATGCATAGGCGAAAACTCAGGGTAGCGTTTCCCGATGCGCTCGTAGCCGTAGCCCTCAGGACCGTTGTCGATGACAGGGTTATAGAGCACCAGCGCCTGAGGTACGGTACTGACTGATTGGTCGTCAGTTGAGGCATTTAGGCCCGGAAGCAGGGCCGCGGCTGCGGCTAGGTGTCCGCCCGCCGAGCCTCCTGCTGCAACAAGCTGACTGGGGTCGATGCCCAACAGAGACGCGTGCTGGCGTAGGTACCGCATAGCCGACTTTGCATCTTCAACGCAGGCAAAGGGGGTGGTACCCTGCCGGGCTTTTACGCGGTAGTCAGCGCGGGCACATATCATACCCCGGCTGGCGAAATACTTGGCGTGGGGTTCAAATTGAACGATGCTACCGCTGTTCCAGCCACCACCGAAAAAGAAAATCATGGTGGGGTAGCTTTTACCGGGCTGGTAGTCGGGCGGATAGTCGATTACCATTTTCAACTCCGTACTATCCACTTTCTTATACATTACTTCCAGGGATTGCTGACTGTACCCCGCAGTGGAACTAAGGAGGTTGAGTACAAAAAAAGCACTTAAGGAGAGGCTTACTTTAACGTTGCAATTCATCTCATATCCCATAATTCATAGCTTATATCAGGTTTACACTATTTTTCCAAATGGCTTCTTCATACTGGATTCCCAGTCCTTCCCGGTCGGGAATATGAATCTTTCCCTTTTCTACCTTGATTTCAGTGCGCCAGGAAGGAGATTTTTCACCGGGAGTAAAGACTAATTCCTGCAGGCCGTATAAGTTGGTTGTTAGGGCGGCTACCTGCCAGAAAGGTCCAATCAGTGGGTCGGCTTTGGGGGAGTGGGGCGCAAAGCCTTTATTGCCCGCGAGTCGGGCAATTTCGGAAACCTGCAACGCCCGCAGGATACCGCCATTGTAGTAAAGGTCAGGCTGCAGAATGTCATACACATCCGTTTGGGCCAAGCGCTGAAAGCGGTAGGTACTGGTATCCTGTTCACCGCCGGCCAGTTTCAGTTGACGAAGGGCTTTATTGACGGTGCGAATGCCATCTTCGTCCTCAAAATTACAGGGCTCTTCAAAAATCTCAACGCCATGCTCTTCCAGCAAACGTCCTATTTCGATCCCTTCCCGGACCGAGTAAGAACCATTGGCATCGGCGTAGATGGTCATCTCGTCGCCTAGTTTTTGACGAAGCAAGGGAATGAATTTTCGAGTTTGGGCTTCGTATTTGGGGGAATTCACCATACGACCCCCTACTTTGACTTTCACGCCTTGGGCTCCAGTCAGTTCCAATTTTTCCAACAGGCGCTCCACAATCGTCTCAGGATTACTTTCGCGGTCGAAGTCCGAGATATATACCCCGTAGTCACGACGCACCGACTTACCCAACAACTCGTACACTGGCTTTCCAGTAATCCGTCCCAATAGGTCCCACACGGCAATTTCCACCGAACCGATGCAGTTCCACAAGGGCATACCCGCGTACTTGTAGTTGCTGTTGAGCCGATAGGCGTTGTCCACCAACTGGGGTAGGGTACGGGCATCTCTCCCCACAAAATGCGGGATTACCAATCCTTTTAGCAGCGAGATAAGATTGGGCATACGGTCGTTGCATTGGGTAATGCCCTTTATACCCTCGTCAGAAGTCACAACCAGAAAGAGTTCGCTCTGCGTTTTGAGTAATTCTACCGAGCGAATCGTGACCGGATTTTTTAGGCGCAGCGAAAGATCGGGGAAAGACCAGGTCGGGAGTTCGTTTTCCGAAGGGGAAGAGAGAAAAGGCTGGGCCTGCCCCGATGAAGACAGAAGTCCTAATCCAGCCAGGCCCAGTGCAGAGGTAAGAAATTCTTTTCGTGAGTGCATGGGCTTGGGGGAGGGATTTGGGTCTTCCTGCTACAAAGCCTCTGTTTCGTATAAAATACCCGCTACTCTTCCAGAAAATCCAGGTCACGGCCGTGAGTTTCGGGAATGGTGAGGATCGAGTAAAAGCCTATGACAAAACAAATAAGCCCTACCAGCGCCCCCGAATCGGTGACGGCGAAGGAGGTTTTGAAGGTACCATAAAGGGTGGTCATGAGCACCACCGTACCCCGCACCATATTGGGGATGGTGGTAGCAGCCGTAGCGCGTAAGTTAGTGCCAAACTGCTCGGCTCCGATGGTGACGAACATAGCCCAGTAGCCGATGCCCAGACCCAGCAAGCCAGACAGCAGGTACAGTTGTCCGGCGGTGTTGACCCCCGCGTATAGGTAGATTACGCTGACAATGGCGGTGAACAGCATGAAGATAAAGACCGCTTTCTTGCGCGATTTTAGCGCATGACTGATCAGTCCGCTGGAAAAATCACCGATGGATAACCCTACGTAGCACCACATGATGGCCAGGCCAGGCTTGATAACCTCTGCGATGCCCAGGGCTTTACCAAATTCGTTGCTGAAGGTAGCCAGAATCCCAATCACAAACCAGGTAGGTAGCCCCATGCCGATGCATTTGAGGTAGCGTATAAGGCGGTCTTTATTAGTAAACAGGGAAAAGAAGTTTCCTCTCTGGACGTGTTTTTGGTGTTTGACTTGTTCAAAAATACCGGACTCAAAAACCCCGATACGGAGTAAAAGTAGGGCTATGCCTAGGCCGCCACCAATAAAGTAGGCATTGCGCCAGTCGAAAAACTCGACGGTGAAGTAGGCCACCACCGCGCCTAATAGTCCGATACCGGCGACCAGCGAGGTGCCAATGGCGCGAAGCTCTTTGGGCAGGATTTCGGACACCAGCGTGATGCCCGCGCCCAGCTCCCCGGCCAGACCTACCCCGGCCACAAACCGCAGGATTTTGTAGGTTTCGGCATCCTGCACAAAACCGCAGGCGATGTTGGCCAGCGAGTAGGTGACAATGGATCCAAATAGCACCGACAACCTCCCTTTTTTATCGCCCAGTACCCCCCAGAGAATACCCCCGATCAGTAAGCCGGTCATCTGCCAGTTGAGGATGCTGGCCCCTACCGACGAGACGGCCTCTTCGGAAAGGCCTAACGAAACAAGGCTCGGTATACGGACAATCCCAAAAAGAAGGAGATCATAGATGTCAACAAAGTAACCCAGCGCGGCTACGATGACAGGAATACTAAAAAGATGCGAAGCAGTAGAGCGGGTAGTAGTAGTTGCAGTAGGGTTCATTGAGAATTTAAACAGCATTGAAGATTAGAAAAAGAAGGGGTACCTGGCCCATGCCTGTACGCTGGCCAGGTACCCCTGACTATAAAGCGTAAATAACCTTATTTTAACTCTAATTTTTGGCCTTCCTTTACTAATTCCTGCTTTAATTCCACGTAATCAAGTTTTTGCGGAATAAGATTTTTCTCAATAGCCGGCATCGGTAACGAAAGTTATAGAAATCAGGTAAGAGTTTTCGTGTTTCTTTTCATGGTTGTTCTACTCCGCTTTATCGGCTAAAACCTGCTTTTTATCCAAAAGTAATTTCCTTAAATCCTGATAGGGAACGTCCTGGACAGCTAGATTTTTGTCGATTGCTAACGAAGCCGCGAGGGCGGCGGATTGCCCCAGAACCATGAACACGGGTTCCATCCTAATCGATCCGAAGGCAATGTGGGTGGCACTCAGGCAGATCGGCACGATAAGGTTGGCGCATTCACTTTGCCTGGGAACTATGGCCCTATAACCGACGGGGTACGGAGCCGTCACATGCGCCTCGACGTTGCCTTCGTTTTTTACAAATCCCTCCTCGGTCACGTACCGTTGAATATGATGCGAGTCCATGCCATAAGCTCCCATGCCGACCGGATCTTCTACAATCTTCAAGCCTTCGCAATGGTACTGCGTCATGACCAAATCACTCACCATCCGGCGGGCTTCACGCACGTACAGCTGGTGTTGCCACCCGCCTTCCCGCTCGAATTCGTCCTTTGAAGTACCCCAGCGCGACACCTCCTTTTTGATGAAATCGGGCATCCGCTCGTGGTAGGCTAACGTCCACATCAGGCCCTGTTGGTACTGGCGGTGCCGCTCGGCTATGCGCTCTCGTTCCTCGTAGCTGGCTTCGGGATAGGCGTAGTTTTGGCCGATAAAGTCAGTGGAAAACCCGGTTCGGTTATTGGTGTCGGTCTTGCGATTGGGCATTTGGGAATTAATCCAGGGAAATCCCTTCTCCCCGGCCTCGTAGTTGCGTAGGAGTAGTTCGTAGTCGCGCTCGTTGTAGTTAGCGGGTTTGGCGAAGGGAATGCGATTGTCGGGATGGTCGGTGAGGCACATCCGGTAGCAATAGGCCTGTACCTTGTTGTCTCCTGCACCGTGTGGGCCAGGGTCCTGGGAATTGATGAAGGGCAGTAGTCCACTGGACTTGTCGCCCTTGACCACGTAAGGATCTACGTTACCCACGAAGTTGTGATTGATTGAGTTTCGAGACTTTTGCCCGGTCATGGTCGTGTCTAAGTCTCGCTTGTGAACACCGTTGAGGGTTTCTCCGTATTGGCTATTGCTTTCCCGCCCCACGGTGTAGCTGACGCCCGCCGCGGCCATCAGGTCACCTTCGTAGGTGGCGTCGATGAACATCTTGCCCCGGTAGGTTTTTCCCGAGAGCATTGTAATAGCCGCGATGCGGTTGCCGACCTTCCGAACGCCCTTGGCCCGATCCAATTTCTGATTGTAGTCCACCTGAATATTCGCCTCTTTCAGCATAGCGTGGTACACTTTCAGGGCGGCTGACGGCTCGAAAGTCCACATACTATTTTCGTTTTTCTGGGTCCGGGTTTGTCCCCCGTCCAGGTAGTCCTGGTTTTTTTGCCATGTCCAGTTTTCGGGATTGTCGTAGTAGGTTTTAATGTTTTGGTAAAACTCCCTCGAAATCCCCCCGATCACGCGTTTATTGCCAATGTCAGTTTGTCCCAGGCCACCCGTCGTCAGGCCGCCAACACGGGAGGTGGGTTCGATCAGCACCACGGATTTTCCCATCCGTTTGGCCTCGATGGCTGCGGCGATGCCTGCCGATGTCCCGCCGTACACGATAAGGTCAGTTTCTTGTTGGTTTTGTCGTGGTTGGTTGGCGCTGCATGATACTAGTAGAATGCCCAGCAAAAGAATCAAGAGTTCCTTCATAAAAAACTAAGTTGTGGTAATAAGATTATTCTGCTTTGGTAGCTACTTCTAACTTCTGCCCCTCCTTCATCAATAAGCCCCGCAGTTTCTCGTAAGGCAACTGCTGAGGTGTCACGTTATTCTCGATAGACAGCACCGCCGCGGCCGCCGCTGACTGCCCCAGGATCATGAACACCGGCTCCATACGAATGGAACCAAAGGCGATGTGTGAGCTCGACATGGCCACGGGTACCAGCAGGTTTTTGCACTCGGAGGCTTTGGGCAGAATGGAGCCGTAGGAAATCGAGTAGGGCTGCTTGGGCTTCACGCCGATATCGCCTTCGTTTTGTACATAGCCTTCGGCCGTTACGTAGCGCTGCGCGTTGTGGGCGTCCAGTGAGTAGGAGCCCATGCCGATGGGATTAGATACCGGCTTTTCGCCCAGGGTATGCTGCTCGGTCATAACGTCTTCGCCAATCATGCGGCGGGCTTCGCGAACGTAAATCTGGTGCGGCCAGTTGCCATTGTCAGTGAACTCGTCTTTGGCCAGTCCCCAATGTTGCATATCCTGCTTCACGTCAGCGGGCATACGCGGGTCGTTTTGCATGAAGTACAACAGGCCTTTCTGATATTTCTCGTGCTCCTTAATAATTTCCTGGCGGCGCTCGTAAGTAGCATCGGGGTAATCGTAGTTTTTGCCGAGGTAATCGCTGCTGAATGGACCGTGGTTGTTGGTGTCGGTTTTGTGGTTGGGAATGTTGTCGTACTTCTCAAACGTTTCGCGCCAACCGGTGTCGAATACCCGAAGGAGTAGTTCGTAACGGGCCGGATCGTATCCTTCTGGCTTTGGGAAAGCTACGCGGTTGTTGGGGTCGTTGCTCATGCACAAGCGGAAGCAGTAGGCCTGAATTTTGTTGTCGCCGCTGCCGTTGAGGGCAATAGGCTCGGAGGAAATTTCGGGTAAAAGTCCGCTTTTGGGATCGCCGGGTACCTTGTAGGGGCTCACGGGTTTTTTGAAATAGTGCCCGTGCTGGAATACACCCGCCTGCACGCCGTTCCATGTTTCGCCATACACGCTGTTGGCTTCGCGGCCCACGTGGTAGCTCACACCCGCCGCAGCCATCAGGTCACCTTCGTAGGTAACGTCGATGAACATCTTGCCTTGGTAGGTATTTCCGCTCAGCGTTTTAAACGACTTGATTTCGCCGTTCTTCATGGTTATACCCTTTTTGGAGCGGTCCAGCCACTCGTCGCGGTAGACGGTGATGTTGTTTTCTTTGATAAAATCCACAAATACCTGCTCGGCCGCGTGGGGCTCAAAAATCCACATGGTGCGGTTGCTGCCGTCCATGGCGGGAGTACCCTGTCCCTTGTTGCCGTACTCGGCCTGCTTTTGCCATTTCCAGTTTTCGGGCTTCTGGTAGTGCTGGTACAGGCGCTGGTAAAACTCCCGCGACAGGCCGCCGATGACCGACTTGTTGCCGGTATCGGTAAAGCCCAAGCCGCCGGACGACAGCCCGCCCAGGTGCTTGTCGGGCGAGACGATTATGACCGACTTGCCCATTTTCTTGACCTGCACAGCAGCGGTAACGGCGGCGGCAGTACCACCGTAGATAATGACGTCGGATTGCCGGGTAGTGCCTGAATTTTTCTTATTCGGACTACAAGAACAAATCGCTGCTGAGGAAAGAAAAACCAGGCAGAGGAAATAACTTTTAATTAAACTCATAGAAATTAGGGGGTTATGATAAAACTAGGGAGGCCGACCAACCTTCTTCTGAAAAAGCTGTAACTACGGGTCAGCTCCCCACCCACCCACAGGAACAATTTACCCTGTGGGGCAAAACGGATTGCCTTCATTCGATCTTTCTGATTCTCTTCAATTC
>JBBRDE010000182.1:0-11338 GCA_038204185.1 Cytophagales bacterium | reverse complement strand
CAGCCTAAAAATATTAACCGATGAAACCTACTTCCCGCAAAGAATTTCTCCAAGATCTCTCGCTCCTGGCAGCGGCTTCTCTCCTGCCTGGCCTGTCTTTTGCTGAAATCGATCTTTTGAAAAAATCCAAAATGAAACTGGGCCTGGTCACTTACCTCTGGGGGAAAGACTGGGACGTACCTACCCTCATCGAAAACTGCAGCAAGACTGGTATCAACGGCGTGGAACTACGCGTTGACCACGCGCATAAAGTAATGCCCGACATTTCGGCCGCCCGGCGCATGGAGGTAAAGAAAATGTTCAAGGACAGCCCCGTTGAAATCGTGGGCATGGGTACCAACGAGCAGTACGATTCGCCCGATCCCGCTAAGTTGAAAGCCAACATGGACCGGACGAAGGAGTTTATTAAACTGAGTGCGGACATCGGCGGTACAGGTGTCAAGGTGAAGCCCAATCAGTTTCACAAAGATGTACCCCACGAGAAAACGCTGGAACAGATTGGCCGATCACTCAGTGAGTTAGGAAAGTATGCCACCGACTTCGGTCAGAAGATCCGGCTGGAAGTACATGGCAACGGTACGCAGGAATTGCCCAACATCAAGACCATCATGGACAACTGCGAAAGTCGTAACAGCTACGTATGCTGGAACTGCAACCCCGAAGACCTTATCGGCCAGGGTCTGGAACACAACTTCAACCTCGTGAAAGACCGCTTCGGTGATACCGTCCACGTCCGCGAGCTGGACTCGGCTGACTACCCTTATCAGAAATTGATGACGCTCTTCAAAGACATCAACTACAAAGGCTGGATTCTGCTCGAATGCCGCACCGATCCCAAAGACAAGGTAGCCGCACTACTGGATCAGAAGCGGATTTTTGAGGGGATGGTGAAGGCATAACTGTCTAGCTCCCGTAAACAGGAAGGTACCCGTCCACGAGCAGGTACCTTCCTGTTTATGGTTACGCCTACCCTATTTTTTCTGCTACTCGTTTGGCCGCAAAAACCGCCCCGTCCAGGTACCCTCCATACTGGGGTGAGGTTTCCGTCCCGGCAATATAGAATCGGTTCTCAAACCAGCTTTTGGCAAACAATTCGTCGCCATTGTTCTGATGGGGAAAAAGATCAGGTCCTCCCGGTAGTTTGGTAAACTCTTCCAAAGCCCAAAGTTGCTCCTGGTAGTTCAGGTATTTCTCCGCTTCCTCCCCGAAAATTCGCCGGAGTTGCGCCAAAACGCGACTCTTTCGCTCAAAGGCCGGAAACTTCATGAGACCACCGTTGACAAAACCGCACAAGGCGAAGGTAGTACCTGAGGCATCAGTGTGATCATAGAACTCAGTGATCGGTCCCACATTACTAAAAAGTGTCCCGGACCAGTTGTTATTCCACCAAAAAGGCTTTTCGTACACAATGGCCGTTTTGATTGAATCCTGCATCCAGGTATGGGTATTTCTACAAACTTCCAGAATAGCTTCGGGAAGGGGTGGTACGCAGTCAATCCGATTGGCCAGCAAAGCCGGTGGCAGAGTGGATATCACTGTATCAGCCATAAAGGTCAGGTCATCCGTAAAGACCAGCACCTCTTTATCCTGAAAGTCGATCCCGCTCACCACCTGATTCAATAGAATTTCCCTCTGGTCCAGGGTTTGAGCAAGCTTCTCTATCAGACTGGAAGTCCCCCCGACAATCCGGTAGCTGGGTGCTTCCTGCGGAATTTCAACTGCCTGAGGGGGAGTCATCGAGAAGGGCTCAAAGAAAGCCGTACCGGCCATAAATTGCTCAAAATCCGAAAGTTCCAACTCTTTTAACAAAGCGATCAGGTTACGGTGCTGGGGCCCAAACCATGTAGCACCCATTTCTACCGGGGTACCATTCTCCGACCAGGACGTCAACACCCGGCCGCCGAGCCTGCCTCTTGCTTCCAGAATGAGTACACTATGACCGGCGTTTTTTAACTTATTCGCAATGAGCAAGCCCGAAAGCCCCGCTCCAATAATTATTATTCTTGATTTCAATAGTTCCAGTTAGTACAGACGCTACGTCCGTGGGGGATTTTTTATCATGGGTAATCGTTAATACTACTCGACCAACCTCTTCAACTCATTCAATTTGAGTAAAGCCTCAATGGGCGAGAGCGTGTTGACATCGATCAGCGAAAGCTTTTCCTTTAATTCCTCCGTGCGCGGATCGTTGGGTTCGAAAATGCTGAGCTGGAAATTATTCTTGGGCATGTCCTTTACCTTCTGGTCGCGTTTCTCGGTGAGGTGATCCTTTTCCAGATGCTGCATAATTTCGCTGGCACGCAGGACGATGAGCTGCGGCATTCCGGCGATCTGGGCTACGTGAATACCGAAGCTGTGGGCGCTGCCGCCGGGTTTCAGCTTGCGTAGGAAAATGATCTTGTTATCTATCTCCTTCACCGCCACGTTGTAATTTTTGATACGGGGAAAATCCTCCGCCAGCTGGTTCAGCTCGTGGTAGTGGGTGGCGAAGAGGGTTTTGGCCTTGAAGTCTGGGTGTGTGTGTAGATACTCGGCGATGGCCCAGGCAATGGATACGCCGTCGTAGGTACTGGTACCCCGGCCGATTTCGTCCATCAGCACCAGACTCCGGTCGCTGAGGTTGTTGAGAATGCTGGCCGTTTCGGTCATCTCCACCATGAAGGTACTCTCGCCCCGGCTCAGGTTGTCACTCGCGCCTACCCGCGTGAACACCTTGTCTACCAACCCGATACTGGCCGCACTGGCCGGCACGAAGCTACCCATCTGTGCCATCAGCACGATCAGGGCCGTCTGGCGCAGCAGCGCCGACTTACCCGCCATGTTCGGCCCGGTAATGATGATGATCTGCTGGGTTTCGTCGTCCAGGAACAGGTCATTGGGTACGTAGCTTTCGCCCAGTGGTAGTTGCTGTTCGATGACCGCATGGCGACCGTCCTTGATGTCGAGCTCCTTACTTTCGGTGATGACGGGCTTCACGTAGTTATTCTTCCGCGCCACGGTCGCGAACGAACCCAGCGCGTCCAGTACCGACACGATGCGGGCGTTCTGCTGAATGGCCGCGACGTACTCAGTAGCGGCCGTCATCAGATCATTGAAGATTCGCGATTCGATGGCGAAAATTCGGTCTTCAGCGTTCAGAATCTTCTCCTCATACTCTTTTAGTTCGGGTGTAATGTAGCGCTCGGCATTCACGAGCGTCTGCTTGCGAATCCACTCGGAGGGTACCTTATGCTTATGCGCATTGCTCACTTCCAGGTAGTAGCCAAACACCTTGTTGAAAGCCACTTTCAGGGAAGAAATGCCCGTAACCTGAATCTCCCGATTTTGGACCTTGAGCAAATAATCCTTACCCTTGAATGCAATGCTGTGTAGCTCGTCGAGTTCGGCGTCCACGCCACTTTTGATCATGCCACCCTGGGTACTCAGAATGGGCGCGTCTTCGCGGAGTTCGGCTTCAATTCTTTCCAGGAGGTAGGTACACGGATTGAGCTGGTCGGCATATTTGCGCAGTACGCCAGACGTTTTTTTAGGTTTTCCAGCCCCTTCCTCCACCGTATTACCTGGCGCAATCCCCCGGCTTCCCAGCATTTCTTTGATAGGCGCAACTTGCAACAAAGACTTTTTCAGCTGTCCCAACTCGCGCGGGCTGATACGCCGGACGGCTACCTTGGAAATGAGTCGTTCTAGGTCGCCGATTTGTTTGAGGTGGCTGAGGAGTTGCTCGTGCAAATCCTCCTGTTGCAGCAGCAGCTCCACCGTGTCGAGCCGTTCTTCGATTGGGGTTTTCTCTTTCAAAGGCAGCACCACCCACTTGCGGAGCAACCGCGCGCCCATGGGGGTCACGGTGTGGTCGAGGATTTGGATCAAGGGTACCCCTCCTTCCTGTTGCGGAAACACCAGTTCCAAATTTCGGATTGTAAAGCGGTCGAGCCAGACGTACTTGTCTTCTTCCAGCCGCGTGATGCGGCTCACGTGGCCGATTTCCTTGTGTTCAGTTTCGAGGAGATAGTGGATGATCACGCCCGCCGACACTACGCCTAGTGGCAGCAACTCCACACCATAGCCTTTTAACGTGGTCGTACGGAAGTGGGTTGTCAGTTTTTCGAAGGCAAAATCATCGCCGAAGCACCAGTCTTCCAGCGTGAAGGTGTGAAACTTATCACCGAAAAGTTCGACGAACTCTTTCTTATTTTTTTTGCAAAAAAGCACCTCCGCAGGAGAAAAGCTTTGCAACATCTTATCCACGTAACCCGCGTTCCCCTGTGAAGCCAGAAATTCGCCCGTTGAAATGTCCAGCAGCGAAAGACCCAATTGGTCGTCCTTCCCAAAATGTACCGCCGCCAGGTAGTTGTTACGCCGGACATCCAGCACATTATCGTTAAACGACACACCTGGGGTTACCAATTCGGTTACGCCGCGCTTGACAATCCCCTTGGCGTCGGCCGGATTTTCGAGCTGATCACAGATAGCGACGCGCTCGCCCGCCCGCACTAGTTTGGGCAGGTAGGTATCCAGGGAGTGATGGGGAAAACCCGCCAGTTCTTCGTGCGCCCCGCCATTGTTGCGGCGCGTAAGGACGATACCCAGGATTTTGGACGCCCGGATAGCATCCTCACCGAAGGTCTCGTAAAAATCACCGACCCGGAACAGCAGCAGTGCGCCGGGGTACTTGGCCTTGATTTGGTTGTATTGCTTGTTAAGGGGAGTTTCTCGTGTTGCCGGCTTTGCCAAAGGAATTTGTATTTACGGAGTAAGGGCGGAAACGCTTTCCCGCGTACCTACAAATTTAACGCTTTGGGGTGGTTTGGCAAGGAGCGACGAAGCTTTTAACCGCAAAGAGTTCGGAGGTTTTACGCAGAGGTTGCCAAGCAATATAGGCATCACAGATGCGTGGAATTTTTCTGAGATCAAATCAATCACAAATAATGCCACGGAACCCGACCTCTCTTCTTAATTGGGATTTTATTTCGATTTAAGTTAATTTGGATTGTTTTGATGAAATCATTCAGGCTAGTAAGGCAATTCGCTAACAGTCTGTAACCCCCAATTCGTTATTATTGATAAGTGAATGTTAAATCATCCCATTCTTCCCGGCTTTGCGCAATGTGGGCTTGAATTTCCTCAGCTCTACTATCCGACAGCTTCCCCCGCAACCGCTGAGAGTTGGGTATGGGCAGGTCTTTGACTTGACGATCTTGATAATTTTCATTGACCCTATAGTCAGTAAAACTCTTATTTATCCCCATAATGCCCACGGGCTGCTACAACGATTACAATAATAGCTTGTTCAACAATTTGATATACCAAACGATTTTTACGATCCAGTCGTCGTGACCATAACCCGGCTAAATCGTGTTTTAAAGCTTCTGGTTTACCGATTCCGTGGTAAGGATCTTCGCCTAATTCCTCAAATATTCTTTCAATTCGTTTGATGAGTGCTTTATCACCCGCCTTTCGGAGCATCGACAAATCCTTCCGAGCCGTTTCTGAAACATCTACCCGATATCGGCCCATATATCTTTCAGGTCACTAATTCGGGTAATTTTTCCTGCCTTCACATCCTCGATGCCTTGTTTGATGGAAGCCAACACGGCGGGATCGGAAAAGTAAATATCCGTCTCCACGCTTTGATCGACAGGGGTCAACAGAACAGGTTTGCGATTCTTACCCCGATGCACGATGACGCGCTCCGTCTCAGCCAAATCAAAGTAAGCCTTCTGATTCTCCCGGAATTCTCGGGTCGTGATGATTTTCATTCGTGTACTTTTTTGTGTACACAAATATATAGAAACATTTTTAAAATACCCTCACTTCCGCCCCTCCGGCCGACGGTACTTATTCGGTGCCTCGGGTTCTGGCTTCAAAACAACCTCCTCCGTTTTCAGCAGTCGCATGGCTTCCTCCACGGCTTTAATGAGTTGCGGGTCTCGGCCCGCGATTACATCGGCCGGGTTCTGCATCACCTCGATATCGGGGGCAATGCCTTCGCCTTCCACGGCCCATTTGCCATCAAGGTCGTAGAAGCCGCCGCGCGGGGCTACCATGCGGCCACCGTCTACGAAGCGTGGCGTGTCTCAGGTACCCACCAGCCCGCCCCAGGTGCGGGTACCTACCAGCGGGCCAACTTTGGCCTGCCGGAAGAGGTAGGGCATCAGGTCGCCACCAGAACCCGCGCGCTCGTTGATAATCATCACTTTCGGCCCCCACAAGCCCGCGATGGGCGTGGTGAAAGGCTTGTGGTCGCCCGCGTTGCTGTTGAAGTAGCCCTGCAATTTTCGTCCCAGCACATCCACGATATAGTCAGCCGCCGAGCCGCCGCTGTTGTTGCGCTCGTCGATGATGGCCCCTTTCTTATCCTGCTGCGCGAAGTAGTAACGGTTAAAGTACTCGTAGCCACCATTGGCGGTATTGGGTAGCCACACATAAGCCAGTTTTCCGCCCGACAATTCGGTGACTTTGCGGCGATTGCCTTCCACCCAGCCGCGCAGCCGGAGTTGCGTTTCGTTGGGAATGGGTACCACCGTCACTAGCCGCGAGCCGCTGGTATCGGCCTTTTGGTTGACGCGCAGTTTGATTTGGCGGTCAGCCAGTCCCTCGAAGTAGCTAAAAAAGTTCTGCGCTGTGGTGACGGGTCGCCCGTTCACTTCCAGAATATAATCCCCTACCCGGACATCGATGCCCGGTCCCGACAGCGGCGATTTCAGGCCGGGATTCCAGTTTTCACCCGTAAATATTTTGTTGAGACGGTAGCGGTTACCATCTGTGACCACGTCGGCCCCGAGTAGGCCGATGGGAACGTTGTCTACTTCGGGCAGGTCGCCGCCGGAGGTGAAGGAGTGTCCCACGGCTATCTCGCCGCCGAGGATATCCACGATGTAGTTAAGGTCGGTGCGATGGCGAACATCTGCCACCCAGGGCTGGTACCAGCGATAGACTGAGTCCCAGGGCGCACCGTGGGTATTGTTCACGTAGAGGAAATCGCGCTGGTAGCGCCAGCCTTCACGGAAAATCTGCTGATACTCGGCCTGCGGATCGATTTTCATCTTGACCGAAGCCAGGTTCACTTTACCCTCGCCCGCCTTGGCCTTCTCGCCCGCCGTGGGGACGATACTCCAAGCGCCTTTGACGTTATATAGCAACTGCTTGCGGTCGTGCGATACAGTCGCTTCCTGCATTCCGGTCAAAAACTCCTTGCTCTTCTGGTCTTCAAAAGTAAATTTGTGCAGTTTCTGCACGGGTTCGCCCTCTACTTCTTCAATATAGAAAATTGCTCCTTCGGGCCCTGGTAACAGATCTGTATAGTTTTTCAGGGGTACGCCCAGCGACACGATGCGCTGATCGATATCGTCTTTGTCGATCTTGACTTCCTTAGGCTTTTTTAGCGCAGGCTCGCCCTTTTTTTTCTTTTTATCGTCTTTCTTGTCGGCCTTTTCATCCTCTTTTTCCTCTGTTTTCAGCTTCTCCTCATCGCTTTTGGGCAACATGGGCGAGGGTACCCCCTTGCTCAGGACGATGGCGTATAGTCCGCGCGTGATCGGATGCTCGTAGGAAGTCATATCCAGCCAGGCGGTATTAAGGCCAAAGTTGGTGCTAGCCAGGAAGTAGAGGTACTTGCCGCTCTCGTCCCACACGGGTGTAATGGCATCCGACATACCATCGGTGAGTTGCAGCGTTTCGCCCGTTTCGATATTGTGGGCCTTGATGACTTTCAAGTGATTATCGAGCAGTCGGGCGTAGGCAATCCATTTTCCATCGGGTGACCATTTCGGGTTCAGCGAGCGGTTGGGGTGGGCGTAGCGTTCGGTATCGACTTTGTGGGTTTTTCCGCTCGCCAGATTCACGTACCAAAGATTATAGTCCGTGTCGGTGTAAGCGATGTGCTTCCCGTCGGGCGACCAGTCGGGACGGAAGAAGAACGTGGGGTTTGGCAGGTCGATGGCTTTGGGAGGCTTCATGCCTTCCTGATCCGAGAGCATGAGTTGGTACTCCCCGCTACGATCCGAAAACCAGGCGATCTGTTGTCCATCCGGCGACCAAATCGGCGAACGATCCGCTGTGCCGGGGGTTTGGGTGATGTTACGCCAGGTACCGTTTTCCTTGGGTGCCGTAAAAATATCGCCCCGGTACTCGAACAACATCCGTTGGCCGGTGGGCGACAGCGATACGTCCACGAGGTCGGTGGATTTTACGTCCTTCCAGCGCGGTATAGCCCAGTTAAAATCACCTTGTACGCGGATGTCCAACTGTCGAGCCTGTCCGGTAGCCGGATCGAGCAAATGCAGGTACCCGCCCTGTTCGTACACGATGCGGTCGGATCCTGCATCGAGGCTTTTTACGTCGAAGTCGCGGTGGAAAGTGATTTGTTTCAGCGCATTGGTCGCCGGATCAAACGACCATACATTGTTGGCGTAGTCGCGCTCGGAGAGGAAATAGATGGTGTTTTTATACCAAACCGGATCAGTATGCCGCTCGCGGTCGGGCTGCGGCGTCATTTTAAGCGAATGATCTTTCAGGTTCATGATCCAGATCGGCTGCGCCTGTCCGCCCCGGTAGTTGCGCCACTCCGAATCCCAGAAGGCGATGGTCTGGTAAGCCACCTGCGTACCATCGGGCGAGAGCTGCCCGGCGTGGGCCTGCGGTACCACGAGAGCCTGCGGAAACATACCATCGCTCGCGTTCACCGTCCAGAATTTGGTCAAGGCCGTAGGGTACCCCTCCCGCCCCGAACGGAAAAGTACCGACTTCCCATCCGGCGTCCAGCCCTGCACGGCGTCCTCGCCGGGATGCCAGGTGAGGCGGCGCGGTTCGCCACCTTTGAGATTCAGCACGTACACATCGGTGTTACCGCCGTACTCCGCCGAAAAAGCGATCGTCTGACCGTCGGGCGAAAAATGGGGGTCGGATTCCGAGCCAACGTTGGTCGTCAGACGTCGGGCGTTGCCGCCCTCGCGGTCCACGAGCCACAGGTCGTCGGCGTACACGAAAACGATGGATTTGGCGCTGACCGTGGGTTGGCGGAGGAGGCGTGTCCCCTGGGCCTGGAGGGTTTGGGAGAGGAAGAAAGTGAGCGCTAGAGGGAGGAGGAGTTTACGAAGATGTGTTTTCATCGGATTTGGATGATGATAGTATGGGGGTTTATCAAATAGTTTTCATCAGAATAGTCTCAAAACATAAATGTAGCGCGTTATGGCTGGCTTTCCAATGCGAGTTTTTATACTATTGAATAAACCAATCCCAGACAGCCATGCAATATGAGCCAGTAAGTATAGACTTTTTCTCTGCCTTGTTTAAATCTACAGTCATGCCCAAAGGGACTATACAGCATGTGTCCGTATCAATGCGTTAATCCTGTTACGTGGAAAACAAGGCATAAAAAAAGCACCATCCGAGGCATGGCGCTTTAGTGAATAGCTTATTTTCACGAATGTGGTTGGATACCTACCCCGCCGACTGACTGGTATTCCAAATATCCTGGTGCAGGAGCCATTGACCATTCTGGCGCTTCCATACCACCAGGTACTTACCGTTGTCCAAGAGATCGTCCGATACGCTGTAAAGTGTATAACGTCCTACTTCAATCGCCGTATCGCCCAGATCTTCGGCCTCTTCGGTTTTCAGCGCTACTTTGGCAACGCCCATCTGCATGGCTCCCTGCCAGAAATTTTGGATGGCGGTTGGGCCTTTTTGCGTATCGGCCCCTGGGGGGAGCAAAACGGCCTCCTCTGTGTATAACCTGGCTATGGCGGCGCTATCCTGCCGCGCAAATGCTGCTTCAAATTCATCGTTGCAGCGACGAATCTGCTCGGTAATCGATGATTGAGTTTGGGTTTCCATAGGGTTTTGGGGTTTAGTATAACAAAAGTCAAATAGTACTCTTACTTTGTTTTAAACACTTTGAAAATGGAATAGTAACCTTCCTGTCGAACCAGAATCAGGTATAATCCATTTGGCAAATCCTGAATGTTTATTGAAGTTTCCGGCTTACTGCTTTTGACTTCTTTCATTTCGTTTCCACCTAGGTCATACAGGGTGATTTGGCTGTTGGCGGGTAAGCCGTCTACCTTCAACCATTCGTGGGCAGGATTGGGAAATACCTTAATCTCCCTATCAACCGGGGCCGAAAGGCTAGTAATGGGCGTTGCAGCCTGACTTACTTCGATCGTCTTGTCGGCTACGCCATTGGCGCGAATCGTTACCACCGCTTTACGTGGATCAATCAGTGGATTGGCCGAGGCCGTGATCGTTACTTTCGCATTTTCAGAGCCACTTGCCGGTGCGACGACCAACCACGGCTGCGAGCTTGCTACCGTCCAGGCGGTATTGGACACTATATCAAAAGTAGCGGTACTGCCTTCGGTAAAAGCAAGGTTCAGCGTGGTTGCCAAAACGTTCGTGAAGACCGTAGCGCCCGCCTGAGAAACGTTGACTATCTTGCTTTCGGTGCCGTTGGCGGCAAAGGTTATTTGGGCAGTACGCGGGGTAGCGGAGGTGTTAGGCGAAGCGGTCAGTGTCACTGTCATGTTTCCCGAACCCGTAGCGGGTGATACCGACAGCCAGGGCTGCGGACTCGTGGCCGTCCAGTTGGTATTGGCAACAACCCCAACGGTGGGCTTGTCGCTACCCGCTGCATTGACATTCACCGCATTCGTTGTTACCGTCAGGGAAGGGGCTACTCCTGCCTGCGTGACCGTGACGGTTCGGGCATCGAGCCCATTGGCCGAGATCGCCACCATGGCCGAGCGCGGACTCAGTGATGTATTGGCACTGGCCGTGAGGGTCACGGTTTTGTTTCCCGTACCTAAGCTGGCATTTGCGGTTAGCCAGGGTTGGGAGCTGGTCAGCGCCCAGGCTACATTGGAAACTATATCGAAAGTACCGGCACTACCGCTCGCGCCTACTATTAATTCTTTGACTGAAATATCAAGTACCTGAGGATTGAGAAAAGCCCAATCAGTATCACTGATTGCGAAATTCAAGGCTCTGAAATCCGCCCGAAGGTCCTTTTGGAAGGCGTGTGATAGGGCTGCCACCATCATCGTGGTCCGGAAAGCCTGGGCGGCAGGCGTGTTGTTGTGCTGGTCGTATCGCTGCTGCCAATCGGCGTTGAATCCGCTCAGAAACTTCGTTAGACGCTTGATGGGGGTGCGGTAGCCTTTGTTCTGTTGCTCGGCGTATTCATAAAACTTATAGGCCGTAGTCAGGAAGGTGAGTAGTGCCTCATCGTGCGGGGTAGCCGGGTCGTTCCAGGTTGTGAACTTCATACCCCCCTGCACATAATCCGTATAGTTTTTGCGGAGGTTTACGATGCCATTGAAAAAATTGGTTTTGAAATTTGACA
>JBBRDE010000181.1:0-11392 GCA_038204185.1 Cytophagales bacterium | reverse complement strand
GAAGGCAAAAACAAAATGCTGGTTCTGAATGCGGTGAGAAACAAAATTATCCACAGAATATACGCGGCCGTAGAAAGGGGTGAGAAATATGATAAAAACTATAACCTAAAGCTTGCATAGATCATAGAAATCGGTGCGATGAGTGAATGATAGAATGAGTGAATAAAAAATCACCCAGTGATTGATCCACTATTCTATCATTCAAAATTGATTACAGAAACGTAACCCGAAAC
Source organism: Cytophagales bacterium (assembly GCA_038204185.1). Lineage (GTDB taxonomy): Bacteria > Bacteroidota > Bacteroidia > Cytophagales > Spirosomataceae > Salmonirosea. Next base: position 11,159 of record JBBRDE010000181.1, on the reverse strand, counting down.
ACAAACGGATTGGAATAGGGCGAGATATTCTGCCCCGTGTAGGGGTTGATTTGATTTTGATAATTGAGGTTATACAGTAGGGTCATGTGCACGGCCCGCGTGAAGCGCCCGCCCAGGGGTTGGGTATAGGCTCCACCGATGAGGGGGGAGCCGATCCAGGTTCGGTCATAGCGCCGATCGACATTGTTGAAGTACTGCACGTTCATGCCTTCGTATTCGGCCTGAAGCGTCACCATAGGCAGTACCGAGTACATCAAAAAAGCCCGCCCGCCGTAGTAGTTGCTGTTAACATTAAAGCGTTTGGAATAATACCACATGTAGGTCGTCCCTACCCCTGAGACGAGTTTGTCCGTGAGATTGAGCCCAACCATAGGCGATATATTAATGTTGGTAACCGTCCCAAACCCTAATCCGAAACTTCCACCTAGACGCAAACGATCCAGAATAGGCCGAGGTGCCTCTGATTTTGGCTCAGTAACTGACTTTCTGTCCTGTTCGCCGGGAATTTCCATCGTAGTTTGCCGGGGCTGCTGACGAACGGTATCTTTCTTGTAGTACTCGGTATTCTGGGCGAAAGCAGTTGAAAGTGCCCCCAGAAACGCCAAAATTGCCGTTAGGAAGGGAATAAACCTTTTCATATCGAAAACGATTGTTATTTTTACTGACTAGTAGTAACGAAACATACCGTGCCTTTGGTTCTGAACCGGCGTGATCTTTGTTCGTTGCGCTCTACCTCAAACCTTGCCTCAACTCCATGCATTATCGCATCAGTGTTCCTGATCCCCCTTCCCGTTTTCTTGAAATCGTTTATACCCTGTCCACGAACGGTAATGATTCCATCGATCTCCAGCTACCTGCCTGGCGCCCCGGACGCTACGAGATTCAGAATTTTGCCAAGAACATCCAAAAAATGGAAGTGCGGTTCGGTTCGGGGGTACCTTTACAGGTACGCAAAACTACCAAGGATTCCTGGCGGGTGCAGACAGCGGGAGAAGAAACCATTCGTGTTTCCTATAATTTTTACGCTATCATTCAAAATGCGGGCAGCAGCTACGTGGATGAAGAACTATGGTACCTCAATTTTATCAACTTTGCGCTTTGCGCAGAGGGGTACCTTAATCAGCCCTGTACCGTAGAACTCGACCTACCCGCGGGGTTCCGGATTGCCTGCGGCATGGCTACCACTGAGCAACCCGCCACGCTTCGTGCCCGTGACTATTACCAGCTGGTTGATTGTCCACTGCTGGCATCGGCGACACTGCACCACGAGTCCTACGAAGAAGAGGGTACCCTATTCCATGTGTGGATGCACGGCAATCTACATCCTAACTGGAAGCGTATCCGCACCGATTTCGCGCGGTTTTCCCGCGAACAGATCAGTATGATGGGTCAATTTCCGGAACAGGATTACCATTTCATTAATCTCATATTACCCACCGCCTTTTACCACGGCGTCGAACATCAGAACTCGACCATGATCGTGCTGGGGCCTGACGATGAGGGTGAAGGACTGTATACCGATTTGTTGGGGGTAAGTTCACACGAGCTTTTTCACGCCTGGAACATCATCCGCATTCGTCCCAGGGAGCTGCTTCCCTACGATTTCACCAAAGAGAATTACTTCACCACCTGCTTTGTGGCCGAAGGATGCACCACCTACTACGGGGATCTTTTTCTGCGGCGGGCGGGCGTATTTGACGATGCCGCATACGTCAAAGAATTGCAGGTGTACATGAAACGGCACTTCGAGAGTAGTGGACAGGCTACGCAGTCGCTTTTGGAAGCATCATGGGATCTGTGGCTGGATGGTTACGAAAAAGGCATTCCCAATCGCAAGGTATCAGTCTACCATAAAGGCGCGCTCGTGGCTTTGATTCTGGATCTGTACCTGCGTAAAAAACATGACCATGCCCGCTCCCTCGACGATGTCATGCGCCTGCTATGGCAACGCTTTGGAAAACCCTTTGTGGGATATAGCTATGAGGACTACCGTGCTATCGTGGAAGAGGTAGCCGGGGAGCCGCTCGACTGGTACTGGGAAGAGTGCATCGGGGGTACGACGCCCCTGGAAGCCCGCCTGAATGAGTGTCTGGCCTTCGTAGGATTACAGATGACGACGTTCAGCAACGGTAATGTTCAGTTGAATGTACTGGACGATATGCGTGCGGCCCGGCAGTGGGAACGCTGGCTGGCATCGGCTCAAATTTTATCCAACGCCGAAAACGAAGGGGTTTGAGTCGTGATCAGATCGGCCGGTACCACCCTTTTTCAGGAGCTTTCAATTTCCTCGCCCAATACTCAACCTCATGCTTCACCGACTGAACGTACTTCGATGGCTCCTGCTGCTTGGCGTCATGGCAGGCTGCCAGACGGGACGTACCATCACGTTCCTGCATACCAACGACGTGTATGAAATCGCCCCACTCGATAACGGCCATTCGGCCGGACTGGCACGGGTGGCTTACTTGAATAAGGAGTTGAAAAAGAAAAAACCCAGGGGTACCTACTTCGTACTGGCGGGCGATTTCCTGAGTCCCTCGGTGATCGGTACGCTGCGTTACCAGGGCGAACGTATTCAAGGAAAACAGATGGTGGATGTCCTCAACCAGGCGGGGCTAGATCTGGTGACGTTCGGCAACCACGAGTTCGACTATGACGATGATGCCCCTACGGTACTCAATAAACGCATCGGGGAATCAAAGTTTAGGTGGGTGATTGCCAACATGCAGCAGCGCGAAGGCATCAAAGCGGCACCTTTCAGCAAAGACGGGGCCGATATACCGACGTCGGTGATTCTGGACAATGGCAAAGTACGGGTGGGTCTGCTAGGGGTATGCCTACCCGTCAAAAAAGATTACGTACAGGTGACCGATCCCCTGGAAGCAGCCCGCCGTGAGTACGATGATCTTAAAAATCGCTGTGATGTAGTGGTAGCCCTTACCCACCTCGACGTGGACGACGACCAGCGACTGGCTGAGCAGGTACCCGGTCTGGCGCTGATTATGGGCGGTCACGATCACGATCACATGAAGCTTCAGGTGGGGAAGGTGTCTATTGCCAAAGCCGATGCCAACGCCAAAACAGTGTACATCCATCGTCTTCACTTCGACCGTAAAAACCGGCTCATAAATCTGGAATCGGAGCTAAAAACGATTGATGAAACTATACCTGATGAGCCTAAAACGGCCGCCGCCGTAGCGAAATGGCAGCAGATTGCCAACGATAGCTTTCGGGAACTGGGATTTGAACCTACCGAGCTAGTGTACACCACGCCCGACCCCTGGGATGGCCGGGAAGCGACGGTTCGCCGCGAGCACGGGGTACTCACGTCCCTGATCGCCCAAAGCATGTTCCAGGCTTTTCCGGGTAGCGACCTGGCCGTGTTCAACGGCGGCTCGGTGCGGGTGGACGACGTGCTGGAAGGGCCCATTACCCAATACGATATTGTCCGTATCCTGCCCTTTGGCGGGGGTATGTCGCAAGTGAACATGACGGGTGAATTTCTAGGAAAAGTGTTGGAAGCCGGTCGTCTCAGTCGGGGCAAAGGGGGCTTTCTACATCACGCCAATGCCCGCTACAACGATCTTTCGCAAACCTGGTACATCGCCGAACCACAGCTCGATACCGCCCATACGTATAAAGTCGTATTGCCCGATTTCCTGTTAACAGGCAAGGAATTCGGCATGAGTTTTCTAATTCCGGCCAATCCCGGTATCCTTCAGCCCATCGTGAAACCAGAATCGGACGATCCACGCTCGGATATTCGGAAAGTGTTTATTGGATATTTGAAGGGATTATAGACCAAAAAGTTAAAGGTACCCCAGCCAGGTACCGAGGCACTACTTTCCCAGCCATTCCTTGAAAGGCGTGATCCGGTCGCCGCTGACAAACACTTCCAGTCGCGGTTCGGGACGAAGGTCTAGTTTGAGTTTACCGCCCAAATAGGCATGGATGGTCTGAATGGAATCCAACGCCACCAGAAATGCCCGGTTGGCCCGAAAAAATCGCTTCGGGTCGAGTAGTTCGGTAAGTTTGTCGAGGCTATACTCGATGGAAATGTTCAGCCCCTCACGGGTCGTAATCCAGGTAGATTTGTCGGCGAAGAAAAAGTAGGCAATCTCGCCGGTTTCGATGCTGCGGATTTTCGTACCGATCGTCAGCATGAACCGCTCTTTGAACACAGGGGCAGACAAGCCCAGGCCGGACGTTTGCCCCAGCAATTGCAGTAACGGGGTCAAATCCGGCGCGGGAGCAGCGCGTAGTTTTTTGAATTTGTCAATCGCCGCCCCGAGTTCATCGGCGTCGATGGGTTTGAGCAAATAATCAATGCTATTGGTTTTGAAAGCTTGCAGTGTGTATTCGTCAAAGGCTGTGGTAAAGATGATCGGCAGTGTCAAGCGGGCCTGCTCGATAATTTCAAACCCCGAACCGTCATCGAGGTGAATGTCCAAAAACACCAATTCGGGTACCTCGTGCGCCGGATCGGCCAGCCAAGCTACCGCCTTCGCCACGCCGGGTAGCTGGGCCAGCACCCGGATGGCAGGGTCGTATTCCATCAGCAATTTTTCCAGCCGTTGGGCGGTGCGTTTTTCATCTTCGATAATCAGTACGTTCATAGAAGGGGTAGTTTTACAACGAACTCCTCGTCCTGCTCGCCCACCCACACGGGTCGGTCGGTTAGCAGGCGGTAGCGGTTGGTAATGTTCTGTAGTCCAATTCCCGTCGATTCCTCCCGTTTAGGTCGGGGCTGTATGGGATTGGCCACCCGTAGCCATTCGCCTTCCAGCGCAATACTTACCCGCAACGGTTCCTCTTCCGACAGGCGGTTATGCTTGACGACATTTTCGACCAACAGTTGCAGAGTCAAGGGCGCAATGGCGTAGCGGCCGCGGGCCGCTTCCGGTACGTCGATATCCACGAAAAGCTTGTCCTCGAAGCGAATCATAAGAAGAAATGTATAGGCGGCGATGAAATCGAGTTCGGTCCGCAGGCTCACTTGCTCGTTGTCGCGCTGTTCCAGGATGTAGCGGTACGCTTTGGATAAACGACCGATGAACTGCACCGCCAACCGGGTGTCAACCTCCACCAGCGAGCTAAGGATACTCAGGCTATTGAACAGAAAATGTGGATTTACCTGATTTTTCAGAGCGTCGAACTGCGACCGTACAGCCTCTTTTTCCAGGCGCTCACCCTGCACCTGTAATTGCCTTATGCGTTGGGCCGACCAGCGATTCGCTGTCAGGTAAAAAGCTGACAGTAAGGCCAGGAAAGTCAGCCCGTTGTTCATGCGCTCCCGCTGTCCGGCATCGCGCGATGGGCGGCTCCTTTGCGGTGCCTGACCCAGGCTGGGGAACTGGCGCATCAGGCCGTCGTCCATCCCCCGGCGCACAGTTCCGAATAGTTCGTTGGTTAGCAAGGCCAAACCAACCGCCAATAACAGCGTGAGCAGGCGAGTGGGCCAGCGGAGTTCGCCCGTATCTCCCCGGCCAAACCAGCGCACGAACCGCCGCTGTATTTCGTCGATCAGGTAGACCCACCCTAAAAATAAGAGGAAAGTCAGGATTCCTTCTACCACCAAAAAGGGAAGTGCTTTTATTAAAAAATCAGTGCTTACCCCCGGAATATTCTGGTAGAGCCGGATGGGCCAATAGACCGTGACTACGCTAAACGCCAGCCATGCTTTTTGCCGAAATGTAAGCGAATCGGGAAGGAAGGTATCCATAGTGGCAAATTTACTTCAATTAAATACAGAATCCGACCAGCTGGGTGCGAGCCAGTTGGTCGGATTTGCTGAGGTACTTCACTTTTCGCATTGAGTCTCATTTCTAGGATTCCAGTACTACGAAGGTTTCGTGGGGTACAGGCTGAATGATGAACGTCTTGGTTACGGTGCCGGTGCTGGTCGTAACTTTCAGTCGGTACTTTCCCGTGGCCAACTGGGCAATGTCGAATTGCTGGTTGATACCTTCATGGAGGGCGACAGTTTCGGCGAAGAGCGAATGTCCTTCTTCATCAAGCAGGGCAATTTTACCCTTCGATGCTTCGGGCTGAACGAACAGCCGGACTTTCTGGTTGGACAGGGCCATCACGTGTACTTGCGGCTCTACAACAGCGGCAATAGTTTGAGAATTGGACTCCTGGGCGAACGATGCGGTTCCGGCTACCAGACCCAGCATCAATAAGATTGTTTTTTTCATGGTAATATTCAGTTGTTTATGTGATTAACTATTACAAAGGTTGCCCCTGTCAGCTGCCCCGGAAACTAAATCGGACTGAATGCCCGGTTTAGGTAGTTGGGCCAGGCGTTTGGCAGGTTGAATACTTCAGAAGATTACTTTTCTGTACCAAAGCCCAGAATCGTTCAAGAGTTTTTGATCCCAATCCCTCTCCCCGGTAAGCAAGCCATCAGGATAAAATTTCCCTTACCTTTATGAACCGACTTTCACCCTAAACCCCATTCCATGAAATCCCTTTTGCTGTTTCTGCTTACGCTGCTTTTGTCTTTCCCGGCTATTGCCCAATCCTGGCTTATTGGCCCGTTTCGTAAACACAATGCTGCTAATCCTGTGTTGACGCCTATTAATACCAGCACCTTCGATGATCCGATACGAAAAGAAACCGTCAAGTGGGAAGCCAAAGACGTATTCAATCCGGCGGCAGTAGTGCGCAATGGCAAGATTTACCTGATCTACCGTGCCGAGGATCTGGTCGGAAAGTACAATGGTACCTCCCGAATCGGCCTGGCCATCAGCACCGATGGAGTACATTTCAAGCGTCAGCCCCAGCCGGTGCTGTATCCTGATAATGACTTTATGAAAAAGTACGAATGGGAGGGCGGTATCGAGGACCCGCGCGTCGTGGAAACCGCCGATGGCCAGTACGTCATGACCTACACCGCCTACGACGGCGATATCGCCCGACTCTGCGTGGCCACGTCGCCCGATTTGCAGAAATGGACCAAATACGGGCTGGCCTTCAACAATTTCATTCGGGGCGGCGGCGAGGATCTATGGTCGAAGTCAGGGTCTATCGTGTGCCGCCGGGTAGGTAGCAAGCTGATTGCGACGAAGATCAGTGACAAGTACTGGATGTACTGGGGCGACAAGCAGCAGCTTTTCGCGGCAGTGTCCGATGATCTGATCAACTGGTACCCGCTTACCAAAGGGGATAAAAGCCTGAAAGCCGTAGCCGGGTACCGTCCCGGCAACTTTGATTATCGGGTGATGGAACCCGGCCCGCCCGCCATCATCACCCCCAAGGGCATTGTATTGATCTATAACGGGATGAATGACGGTAAAAACGGAGACACTAACCTACCCGATGGTACCTATGCCGCCGGGCAATTTCTGTTCAGCCTTGACGCGCCCGACCGCCTCACCGACCGCTCCAAAAGCTACTTTATGAAGCCCGACCAACCTTACGAGATTACCGGGCAGGTCAATAACGTCACCTTCGTTGAGTCCATGGTACCCTACCGGGGACGTTGGTGGCTGTATTACGGTACGGCAGATTCCAAAATTGCCGTGGCATCAGCTCCTTTGAAATAGTAATCCCTGAACATAAAAAACGGACGCACCGGGTTGTCAATCCGGGCGTCCGCACTTTGATTTCGGGCAAGATCTTATTGATTTACCAGTCTGTTCTCCACTTTAATCCGCAGTGATTGGTGTCACGGTACGGGTGGTTTCCGTGGTGATCGTGAAAGGCTTCTGCATGTTACCGTTTCCGGTTTCTACAACGAAGGTGTACTTTCCGTCGGCCAGGTTCGACAGATCGAATACTTTGGTGTAGTTTTCGGTTTTGCCGGCATACTCACTATAAAGTACTTCGCCCGTGGCGCGTTTGATCGCAATGTAGGAGCGGTTCGACAGGTTTTTTACCGTCAGCTTGAACTTCATGTCCTTAAACGCTTCCACATTCACGTCTACGGTTTCATCGGTGCGCACTTCGGTTGAAGCGTTGATGGTGTTTGCGGTGGCCAGGTTTGCAGCGGATACTCCCATCCATACTGCAGCTACTAAAATAATTCTTTTCATATCTGTTATTTTTTTAAAGGTACGACTACTTCGTGATTGTATTTTTTTAATAATTTGTTAATCTTGCCCAGATCAGCTTTTACTCTTTTTCTGAAAAGCCGTTTGTTACTTGTTTTGACTCTACAAACGTACTCCATAGGGCAACGCCAGTCAATAGAATCGTTTTTGATTTCAAAAGTTCATCGCACAGTCCTACGATAAAATTAGAATTATACAACGTTTATATAAATAATACAACAAGTCGTTTATTATTTACTACGCTATTTTCATCCAAAAAACGATTTTTTAATTGTACTATTCCGATATTAATCAATACTATCTATCCTTTAAGGAAAATGTACAATTAATTACCGAAATGCTCTACTGGTCAAACACTTACCAAAAGACAATAAAAAAGGAGAATCAGCCCATTGATGGACTGATTCTCCTTTTTATTACGAACCTTACCCAAGTTTAGTCCCCTGATTTCGTTTCGAGACGTAGATTTGATAACCTTCGGAGAGTTGTCAAATCTGGTTCAAGTTCCGTTCAGTCATCATCTTCCTCTTCTTCATCAGGCTTCGCCCATACAAATGCACTCCGGCGTGGAGCGGGCATCGGGCTATCGATTCCTTTAACGGCTTTCCACACAATGTCACTGAATTCCACATCATTGATCGCATCGGGTACCGTCAGGTTTAGTTCACCCGAACGAATGGAATGCTTGTTCACCGCCACGTTCCGCTGATCCAACGGTATGTTGTTAGGCCGAGCGACATAGGGTTTCGCGTCAGCCTTAGCCGTAAAGCTGCGCCAGAGCGGGGTAGCGGCGGCATCGTACTGACTCATTGGCGGCAGTCCCAGAATCAACTCCATCGTGCGCAGCAGTGAGGTGGTACTATACATGGTATGATCCACAAAGCCTCGCTTTACATGCGGTCCCATCACCATTGCCACCGAGCGGTGGGCATCTACGTGATCAGGGCCATTCTGGGCATCGTCCTCCACCACAAATACGACCGATTCTTTCCAGATTGGGCTTTTGGACAAATGCTCCACGAATCGTCCCAATGCCAGGTCGTTGTCGGCCACGGCAGCCTGCGGGGTAGGCGCGCCAATGCGCATGCCCGACGTATGGTCGTTGGAGAAACGCAGGGTATTGAAGTGAGGTACGGCATTGGCCGCTACTAGTGCGTCGAAATCTTTTTCCCAGGCGGCCTCACGGTCCACATCCTTATAACTCAGGTCGTAGCCCCGGTAGTTGGGAGCATAATGCCCTTCCAGTGCTTTGATATTCGGCTTGCCCTGCGAGGTAAACTCCCCGTAGGTACGGTAGCTCATGCCCGCCCGCTGGCAGTAGTCCCATATAAAGCCTGCTCTGGGGTGAGCCACCTTACGGGTACCTTCATAGTCGTAGGTACCCCCACGTCCGCCGTAGCTGGTAGGCCAGGTTTTTTCCACAAAATCGTTGGCGTAGCCCGCCATCGACCAGTTGTGGCCGTCGGCGCTCACCTCGGCGTTGACGTAGAAATTATCCAGTAGTACAAAATCCCGCGCCAGGGCGTGGTGGTTGGGCGTGTTATTTTCGGGAAAAAGACACAGACTGGCGTCGCCGTTACCCTCGGGCATATCGCCAAAAACCTGATCGTAAGTGCGGTTCTCCTTAATAATGTAGAACACGTATTTGATCGGCGAAGGATCTCCCACCGTGCGAGGAATAGGATTTTCCTTCTGGCCTTCGCTCGTAGTTTCCTTTTCCTTGGTGTAGGGTGTGTTTTCGTACACCAATTGCGTGTAGCCCGCCAGCAAGTCTTCACTGGGTTTTGCGATAATGGAAAGATTGCCCTGAAACAAACTCCCAATGTACTCCGCCTTGGCTCGCTCGGCGGGAGTCATGGTGGGCTGAGGACCGCCGGGATTAGCCAGCGATGTCAATCCTTTGCCATTAGCAACGTAGATCTTGCCCCCTACTTCGCGCACCGTAGTCGGGTACCAGCCTGTGGGAATGAATCCCAGCGAACGGCTCTCCCCCCGCTCCGATACGTCGAACACGGATAGACAATTGTTGTCGGCATTGGCGATATACAGCTTTTTCTCATCTTCCGACAGCGCCAGTCCGTTGGGCGTACTACCCGCAGGAGCATCGGGGTAAAGCGAGGTGGTGAGCGTTTCGACCACACGCCGGGCGGGTACATCAATTACGGATACCGTATTTTCGTTGCCATTCGCCACGAAGAGGTGTTCACCGCTTTTAGTAAGTACCATGTCGTTGGGGTGGCTACCTACCGCCACTTCTCCGCCAATCGTTCTTTTTTTCAAATCATACAGCAGCACTTTTTCCCCACCCCACAGGGAGATATAAAGAAACGACTTATCCGGAGAAAGCACGCAGGTATAGGCTTCGGCGGGCAAGGGCTCGCGGCGCAGTACCTGCCGCGTCACGGCATCACATGTGTAGAGGGCGCTGTCGTCCTTGGTGACTACGTAGAGGCGCTGGGCCTCGTCGTCCAGGCATAGGCCCGCCGGAGAAATGGATTGTTTGGGCCACGGCTGCCCCAGCACGATTTGACCCGTTTCGCTCAGCTTACCCTCCTTGTTTTGGTAAATCCTGATCAGGTTATCATTACCCCCGCAGGCAAACAGCCGTTTTTCGTCCTGCGAAAATGCTAACCCTACCCATGATTTCGGGATGGCAATTTCATCCGCCACCGTTTCATCGGCGCGATTAACAAGCGTGATGCTTTGCGTCCCCTGTCCGTTATTGGTAAAGGCCATCCACTTACCCGAACTCGAAACGGCGACATTAAGCGGCAAATCGCCCAGGGGCAAAACTTTACCGGGCGCCGTCAATGACCAGCCGTTGGGCAGCATCACGCGCGTGGCGCGAAGGGAATTTATTGCATCAGACTGATTACCGCTTTGGCCGGGCTTACAGCTAGTTAAAAAATTGCATGCTAGGAAGATAAGGGAAATCAGCGGCAGAAACCATCTTTTCATCGGAACGAAGTTTTGTTTTATACAGGCTAAAAGTAGTTAAAAGGGAGTACCTACCTTCTTATCATTCTATTAACAATTTGAGAATTGAACCCCATTGCGTAGTTTTACGGTATCAATGATAGAATGGTTGATTGATAGAATGATAGA
>JBBRDE010000180.1:0-11425 GCA_038204185.1 Cytophagales bacterium | reverse complement strand
CAATAATTTTGGCCAGGCTTTCAAACAGAATACGGTCACCGGCCGACAACTGATCGGCTGATTTAGAGAAAATTGCGCCGGGTTTACTGTGCCAGGTAGTGGGCGAATACGTGGATATAAGCCCTAAAATCTGATCCTGCAATATGTGTCGATACGAACCATAATCTTCGTTCCATATGACCAGATCTACCGCTAACCCTTTCAGACTCCAGTAGGCATGGGCCTGAATCATCTGTTTTACCAGGTCGATGCTTTCAGGATGGTAAATGCGCAGCAACACGATGGGTAAATCTCCCGAAACCGAATGACTCCAAAGGCTGGACTGTCCCCGTGCATTGGAGGAGATCAAGGCGGCGTCGGCCCTCAGGGAGGGGTTGGTATAAATGATCGAGGCGGCCATTCGGTCAAACAGCAAGGCATCGGCTTCGCTGGCTTTTATTTGGCGCAGTAGCACCTGACTGTGCGTCCATGAAAGTTCGAAACCACGTTTTTTCAGGTGCCGGTCACTGAACTTGTGCACAAGCTCTTCACAAATGGCCCGGGTTTCGCCCATCCCAAAAATCATATCTACCGTGGCTGTTTTGCCCGGCTGAATGAGAATTCGGTAGCGAATGGATACAATAGGATCCAGGACCGAGCCCTGGTGTCCCGATAACGCATCCACCTCCATAGCGCTGGGATGTTCCAGGGTTTTGCCCCGACCTATAAACTTCATACGATCCGTTTCGTAGGAAATTTGCTCGGCCACACCTCCGTGCATTTCCATCAGGTGGAACATCCAGGGAGGGGATTCTTCTCGCGACCGGGCCCGGCGGGTACAGTATATCGCCCCTTGCTCGGGTACTATCTCGCTCTGTACAAAGAGATTGCTGAAGGCGGCGTGGGATTCGTCAGAAGCCTGACTGGCAATGACCACCTCGGCATAACTCGTTACATCCAGTACCCTGGCGTGGGCTGTTTTATTGGTAATCCTAACCCGCCTCATTTCCGTGTCATTCTCGGGCGAGATGACGATTTCAGTTTTGGTTTCAATGCCAAAATCCTCCCGGTGGTATTCGGCGTGGCCGAGGGAAAAGGTAGCGGTGTACACATCCCCCTTTTTTAACGTGGGTTGGTACGTATTGGACCAAAAAACATCCTGGTTGACGTCCTTTATGTAACAGAATGTTCCCCAATTGTCTCGGGTTGCATCTTCACGCCAACGCGTGATGGCTATGTTTTTCCACCGGCTATATCCGCCTCCCGAATTGGTGACCATGACCTGATAGCGGCCATTGCTCAATAATTGCACCTCCGGCACTGCGGTATTGGCAGTAGGAATCGTCCGGATTTGTACATCGGGAGTTAGGATTTGCGTTTCCAGGATGTCGGAGGTGTGTGCATAAAACTTAGTAGCCCTCGGTACTCGTTCCTGCAGCAGCAAAAGTGTGGCCTGAAAGCGTAGCTCCGCCTTGAACCGCTTCTGCATTGGCTTGTCCAACAACAGGTAGGCCAGCGAAAGAAAACCCATACCCTGGTGATGGGCCATAAAAGAATACAGAATGGCGCTGGTTTTACCCCGGGGCAGGCGGCTGGGGGTAAAGTCAATTGCCTCGTAGAAACCATACTCGCCGGTATACCCTTCTTTCTCCAATCGTTGAAGGTTGAGGCAGGCTTTTGCGGGGCTTACCATCAACGCCAACATGGCGGCATAGGGAGCGATGACCAAATCCTCTTCCAGTCCACGTTTAAGACCCAGACCAGGTACCCCAAAAGCCCGATACTGGTAATTGAGGCTGAGGTCGGTGGCATTGTAGGCAGATTCGGAGATTCCCCAGGGTACATTTCGCTGATTTCCGTAGTTTATTTGCCGCTTTACCGTGGCCTTATTGGTTTGGTATAGCAGCGTATTTTCATAAGACGGCATCACGATTTCCGGCATCAGGTATTCAAACATGGAGCCGCTCCACGAAAGTAAGATAGGATCGCCCCCCGAGTTGGTCAGCAAGCGACCCAACGCAAACCAGCTTTCCTGGGGTAGCTTTCCCTGGGCAATGCCCACAAAAACCCCCAGCCGTGCTTCGGAAGCTAGTAAATCATAAAATCCGTTATCTTTTCTGTTCTCTTCTACGTTATAGCCTATGCGCAACAGACTGGTGGCCGGTTCGAAGAGAAAATCATAGTCCACCTCACTGAATTGCTCGCACAAATTGGCCAATGTTTGGATCAATTCTAATCGTTCGATAGCCTTTATACAGGCCGTTTGGACGGCTAGCTGAACCTGACCCAGCCATTTCATTTCTACCTCCTCGGTTTGCTTCTCAACGGAACTCACCGCATCCAGCAAGTGCCGGGGCAAATCCCTTATTTCTTTGAGGGTAGGAATATGGTCTAGGAAGGGCAGATACGGGCTGTCTTCCTTCTGATTCAACAATGAAAGCCAGGCTGTACTTTCGTGCAGATCTTCCCTGAGGCCTTCGATCTGAGCTGACAAACGACTCGCCCAGGTATATTCCGATCCTTTACTTTTGGATTGCCGCAGTAAAAATTCATCCGCCAGGGCTGATAAAGCCCCAAGCCGCTCCGAAACTCTCCGTAGAGAATCTCCATCACAAGCCGCTTCCAACAGTATGACCTGCATTTTTTGGATAATCTCGGGATGGTTTTCAGCGTCAACTTCCTGAATAATGCTGAGCGTAGTACCTACTGCTTGGTAGGCATTCGGGCCAAAAATGGGTTGGTCGGGCAAGCTTATAAGTCCTTGCCTCAACGTAAGAATATGCCCCACCAGATTACCACTGTCCACCGTGGAAACATACCTGGGCTGCAAGGTCAACAAGGTTTGGGTATCATACCAGTTGAAAAAGTGCCCCTGGTAACGTTCCATGGTAAGCATGGTCTGCAAGGTATTGGTACACCTGGTCAACAGTTCTCGCCCTCCAATATACCCAAAATCGTAGGCCGTCAGGTTGGCAAGTAAGGCCAGCCCCAGGTTGGTGGGAGAAGTTCGGTGGGCCACCACGCGGTTTGGCTCCTGTTGAAAATTATCCGGAGGAAGCCAGTTTTCTTTTTCGGTGACGAATTGCTCAAAAAAGGCCCAGGTTTTTCGGGCCATTGCGTGTAAAAAAAGGATTTGCTCCCCGCTCAGATCAGCACTTTTCTCAATTTCAGCTTTGCTCAATCGCCAGGCGATAGCGGGTCCTAAAAACCAGAGTATCAAGATTGGAAATGCAACGAAGAAGGCCTCCGGTTTATGAAATGCAAGAATAACCGTACCGCACAACGCCATAAAGGGCGCAATCCACATGGTTTGGTAGGTACGTACTAGCCCCCGGTTTGCTGGCGAAGTTCCCGTACCACTGGGCATCCATTCCAATAGTTTTTTTCCGGACACGATCATGCGCCAGTTGGTCCGGAGGATGGCATCGGTGTAGAGGTAGGCCTCGTAGGGAAGTACCGCAATGCCAAACATAAACCGAACCAGCGTATCACGTATAGAGGTACCTACTTCGGATAAATGAATTTCCAGGGAAAGATCAATCGGTTTGTTGACCAGTTGCCAGCCAGCGGCCGTTAGCACCGGTAAAAGAATAATAATGGTCACCGACAGCGTCCATAGCCAGGGGTAAGGCAACACAGTCCATCCCAAAAACAACATCAGCGTCAGAGACAGCGGAAGTAGGCTGCGGCGGATATTGTCAAAAATCTTCCAGCGCGACAATAGCGAAAGTTTATTTCGGAACAAACGGCCGTCTTTTCCCGTGATAAAGGGTAGCATCCATGCCCCAATCTGCCAGTCACCGCGAATCCAGCGGTGGTGTCTTTTTATGTCAGCGTCATACTGGGTTGGGTTTTCTTCGTAGAGTAGTACATCACTTACCAATCCGGAGCGGGCGTAGCAACCCTCCACCAAATCATGACTCAGAATTCTGTTTTCCTGAAAAACCTGGTCAATGGATCTTTCAAATATATCCACATCATAAATTCCCTTCCCAATAAAGGAGCCTTCGTCAAAAAGATCTTGGTACACATCAGAAGATACCCTCGTATAAGGATCAATTCCCGACAGGTCGCCCTGCATTCGGGAATACAGAGAGATTCCTGTTTTGGGAATTACCGATGCTATACGGGGCTGAAGAATACCATAGCCCATCGTAACTCTCTTTTTCAGAGGGTCGTACCGGGCCTGATTCAACGGATGCGCCATGGTGGCGATGAATTTCCAGGCTGACTCCCTCGGTAGCTGCGTATCGGAGTCCAGGGTAATCACATATTTTATGCCGTGCAACTGCTCATGCCTACCCACAATCAGGGAAAATTCGTTTTTTTTCTTTCCTCTCAATAGGCCATTCAACGCGGCCAATTTGCCTCGCTTGCGTTCGTAGCCCATCCATTTGCCTTCCCGTTCGTTCCAGGTTCGGGCTCGGTGAAAGAGGAAGAATGTGTCCGTATCCAGATTACTGTACTTTTTATTCAGGGCCGCAATCAAACTGCCCGCCAAATCAACCAAGGGCTGATCTCCTTCCCGGGTTTCGGTATCTGAATCCAGAAAATCGGTAATCAACGCAAAGTACAGATTGGGCTCCCGATTAGCCAAAAATCTTATTTCCAATGCTTCCACGAGCCCTTCGATACTTGCTTTTGAGCTGAGCATGGTAGGTACAGCTACCAAGGTGCGGTACTGAGGCGGTATCCCTTTGGAGAAATCCATCCGAGGCAATAACACGGGCTTGACCAGAATAGTGGAGACCCAGTTGACCAACGACACGGCAAGCTGCGCCGAACCGGAAGCGGATATGAAGCCGATCAACGAAAGCACCGGCCAGGAAAAATCGGCGTAGCCTACGGCCAGATACATCAGCCCCGCGGTGCCAAAGGACGTTAGGAGAATGATTAGAAAAAGGTAGAGGGAAACGGGCATTCGGCCGGCGAAGCGGGAGATGCTTTCCTGTAAACTATACCGGCGAAGGGTACCCGTGGCGGTTTTTTTCAGGCCATCGCAAATCAGGTAGTACCCAATATGGGTCTCTCTTTGGGTACTGGCGTCAGCTTGCGAAGCCTGCCGTGTGAGTTCAAGCGCCAGACTTGCCACCTCCGTTTCGGAAGACCTAGATGCTTTGGAGATGGACTCCACCACGTGACGGTACCGGTCGCGGGTGGCAAAGTCCATTTGCGCATACGTACCGGCGGGGTCCTGACGCAGGATTTTCTCAACGTGGCTGAGGGCTTCTACAAAATCGCGCCAATCGGTAGCCCCCAAAAAACGTAGGGTGCCTATATAGTTTCGAATCGATACCTGATGGGCGGCCTGTTTCTGATTCTCTTTCTGGACAAGCTCATTGCTGTTTGTACCCAGAATCACCAATTGTTGTTCCATCCAGTTGAGCGGCAAAGCCAACGCTGGTCCTTTGCCCTGAATGTTTCGAATAAGTTTGGCAACAAACGGACTCGCCAAATCGGGCTTGGATCGGGCCATATCAGCAATCGCCAAAATCAGATCAGTTGGCTCGTCCTGTAAAGTAGTCAGGAACCGGTCGGACCAGAAGTCAGCCAAACTTTGGTCCACCATATCCACTGCGATTTTCCGGGAAATACATTGCAGATGTTCGATAACCGCCAGGCGCAGCATGATTGGGATGGCCCACAATTCGCTTAGAGCCAGTACGGTGTGGGTTTGATAGGCGGCAATATAACTACTGAGGCTTTTTGCATCTACCCGGCCGTCGCTGTGGGAAAGGATCTCTTGTACACTATCGTATACCCTGGGTAGACCGGCCGATTTGCCATTAGCCAGACAAGGGAGCTTTTCGCTATACCCTTTGGGTAGGTGCTTACGGGCGATGACTACCTGCTCTTCGATCAAATAAAAATTGTCGAGCAGCCATTCGCCGCCCGGTGTGATCATTTTGCCCGAGCGGGTACTATCAACCAGTAGATTCCTTACTTCAAGTATACTTTTTTCATTGTCCTCCAGCCTTTTCAACAGAGAATCGGACACATTCCGTTTGAGTAGGACGTGTGATTGTGCTACCTCAATACTATGCCTATCCATCTGATCGGAGCTGAATAATTCGGCCAGAAGCGGTTCTTCATGAAGGAATGGGGAATTGGTCCGGCGTTCCTGAAAGTTAGCGCGCAGGCGCGCCAGTATATCAAAGACGGTACTCGTTACTACTTTCATAGGTTCGGTAGTTCATACACACCACCGAATATAAGATAAAACCACTGAAACTTTGGAAAATAACTGCGGAATGACTTTCTGATCAAATGATGGAAAAGGGTAATACTTTCCGGTTAAGTAACGGTTAAAAAATAACTTGGTAAAATTACGGTTCACCTCACGATTCACTTACAGTGATCAGCGAAGACGAAATCAGATATTACAAGCAGTTGGACGAGCGCCAGCAGCGGGTTTTCCTCGGGTTGAAGTCCAAGTCGCTGGGAATCAGCGGTGTGCGACTCGTTAGCGAGGCTTTTGGCGTAGACCCCAAGACCGTCCGTAAGGGCAAACAGGAGTTGTCGAACCTGCCTGACGAGCCTCCCCAGCGGGTGCGCCGCGCGGGAGGGGGTGCGAAAAAAAACTAGAGCAGCACCCCGAGTGGCTGGAGGCCTTCGACCGCCTGCTCGAGGGCAGCACGGCGGGCCTTCCGCAGGACGAGGTGGTAAAGTGGACGCACCTCGACCGCCGCCAGATCGTGGACCTGCTGGCTGGCGAAGGTCTGAAAGTCAGCCGCTACCACGTCGCCCAGATGCTTCGTGTGCGCGGCTACAAGAAACGCAAGCTATTGAAGATGAACGACATGAAACAAGTTGAGCAGCGTAACGAGCAGTTCGAGAAAATCGGCTGCTACCGTTCGGTCTTCACCGAGCAGAACCTGCCCGTGCTGAGTATCGACACCAAGAAGAAGGAGATGCTGGGCAACTTCCACCGAGCTGGCCAGTGCTATTCGACGGCCACCCGCCGGGTCAACGACCACGACTTCTCCAGCTTCTCAGACGGTAGAATCGTGCCGCACGGCATCTACGACGTCAACGCCAACAAGGGCTACATGACCCTGGGCACCAGCAGCGACACCTCCGAGTTCGTCTGCGACAACCTGCGCCGCGTGTGGGTCGAACACCTGCAGTTCCACTACCCCGAGGCTGACACGATCCTTTTGCTGTGCGACGGGGGCGGCTCGAACGCCAGTGCCCACTACATCGTCAAGCAGGATTTGGTCAAGCTGGCCAAGTCGCTCGGAATCAGCATACTGGTCGCACACTACCCGCCCTACTGCTCAAAGTATAATCCGATAGAGCACAGGCTTTTCTCGCAAGTCTCGCGCACTTGGCAGGGCGTGCCTTTCTGTAATATCCAATTTGTCAAAGAACTCACCGACACGACCGCCACTACGACGGGGCTGACGGTAGCGACGACCATAAACGCCAAGAATTACGCCACCAAGAGGCCGCTCGACCAGAACTTCAAAAAAGATATGGGCCGCTTGATCACTTTTGATGAGAAAATACCCAAATGGAATTACCTGATCAAGCCAGGAGATTGACCATCTTATTTTTTAATCATTCCTAAGCAGAGATTTGTTTCTTCAAAATCCGTCAGAATAATGAAGAATACGAGGATCGGAAAGCAACTGATTTTTTATGGTAAGTGCATTTTGCACTGTATTTCTATTCCTCATGTTGATGTTAGTGTACCGACCCCTTAATTTTAGGACAAAATTCCCAGGTGTTTGGTTGGAACATTTTTACTTTTTGAATACTTCTTCTTCATGTCGACTCCCCGCCCCAGCAGGAACTTGTAGGGGCTCTTGTAGCCAATCCCCGAGTGGATTCTACGGAAGTTGTAGAACTCCCTGAACCTGTCCAGCGTTTGGGCGGCTTGTGTTAGGCAGTCGAACTCGTGGCGTTTGCAAACTGCCCTCTCCATCACTCTGTGATACGATTCGATGTGGGCGTTCTGTTCGGGCGTGGCAGGCTTGGTAAACTCCTGAATGACCTTCCTGACTTGGAAGTACTTCTGGACCGTTTCGGCCACAAACTGGCTGCCGTTGTCATTTCGGACGCAGAACCTCTCGGGCAATTCATACTGCTCGAATATCCCGTCGAATAGCGCCACTACGTCGCCCTGCCTGATATTCCATTTGACGATTTGGCGCCACGGGGCGCCCCGCCATGTTCCAACGAGTGAATACGTCGAGGACGGTCAGCACCTGGGCGTTAGCCCGCTTGCCCTGAACGTAAATGTACTTGATGTCAAACTCAAAGTAAGTGAACTCCGTCTGCGGGTCTGGCACCAATTCCTTCACCCACTGGCGCTTTACCATGGCAAACGACTGTCTGTTAGGCAATAATAGATTACTCTCCTTCATCAGGCGGTAGACTTTTTTAGGATTGATGACATACCCTTTCTCATCCCGCAGGTGAACCGTGGTCTTGTAGTAGCCGTAGTCGACGAACTCCCCGGCCAGCAGTTCCACGATGTCCTCCATGACCTTCAAGTCACTGACCCACAATCCCAGAAGGGTTCTGTTCAGTCCTGGTCGGGGGCGACCTGCTTTGCCGTTCCGCGCCTTGTAGTAGAACGAGCTGCGGCTGATCCGGCAGACGGCCAGCACCATTCTTTTTCTCATACCCGTCTTGATGCAGTGCTGGGCGACAAGCAAGCGCAGACACCTCTCTAAGGGCTTTTTTTTAGCAGCTCGCTCTGCACGCGGATGACCAGTTCCTTCTCAGCGACCAGCATTTTAAGTTCCCGGTTCTCCCTTTTCAGCCGTTCAAGTTCCGGGTCCTTGTGCTGCCCCTGCCTTCGCAACAGCCCCTGCTCGCCCTGCTCCTCGAACGAGTCACGCCACTTGTAAAGCGTGGTGGTGGACACTCCGAGCTGGCGGCTCGCTTGGCCGACTCCCGCTTTGTTCAACAGTTGAAGCGCCTCCAGTTTCTCTGATAGGCTCCACGTTCTTTGATGCTTCTCCATAATACCGTAAATTTAAAACTTAGTTTACGGAAATTATGTCCACTTAATTAGGGGGTTGAGAAGCTACCCCAAAGTATTACACCGATTGTGTGTCATTGCCCGCTACTCATAATCATCTATTCGCATATCCCACCATTAAATGGATAACCTGGTTTAAAAAACAGTTTTTCATATACCCATATAGACCATGGACTTACACATCCCGGCCATAACAGATCCCGGGCTTCTTACTGAAATAGCAAAGCATGGGAATATTCACGAGTACGACTCCGGACAGACTCTCATTGAACCCGGACAAACTCTCAGGCTTGTTCCTATCGTGCTCGAGGGAAGCGTAAAAGTCATGAGGACGGATGAGGAGGGGCATGACTTGTTTCTTTACTATATCGATGCGGGGGAAACCTGTGCGGTCACGCTGACCTGTTGTACTACTGCCAATAGGAGCGATATCAAAGCGGTTGCGGAGGAGAAAACCAAAATAATAGCTGTCCCGGTGCGGAAGCATGAGGAATGGAGCAATCAGTACCGGCAGTGGAAAGACTTTGTGGCCATGACCTATCAGAAGCGATTTCAGGAAATGCTTAGGGCCATTGACGACGTGGCATTCAAAAGAATGGACGAGCGGTTGTTGAAATACCTGATCGTAAAGTCAAAACAGCTTAAATCTCTCGAATTTTCCATGACCCATCAGGAAATTGCCAGTGAGCTGGGAACATCCAGAGAGGTGGTGTCACGCTTGCTGAAACAGCTTGAAAAAAGAAAACTGGTTGAGCTGGGAAGAAACAAAATATACGTACGGGATGACCTGGATGAAATGCTTGCGAAAATAGCCAAATAAAGGGGGCCCGTGCCCCCTGCTGGCAAATTCACCTTTTGGTGCCGCTCAACTGGTAACCGGGTGACAAGGACATTGTTTTCCCACCGAAAACGGTCGATGCCCGTGCGGAGCGAATGAAGAGCGGGCTGGTGGTGGTGAATTTCTGTTTGGGCGAACGAAAAGTCACGCTGAGCTTTTTGTGAAGTTACGCCTTATGCCTCGGCCCTTACCAGTGGTCCTCGCTCGTGGCGGCAGTTTGCATGAGGATAATATCCGTCAGTATTTTCGATGAGCCTTGACAGCTTGGATCTGTCCCGTTTACTGACTGGTGGAATTAATTCTGCCCCTGCCCCGACGAAGAATCATCCCATGTTTATCACATATATAAGAAACTCCCGGCGATTTGCCAGGAGCCTCTTATATATGTGATAAATGTCACTGACCTTTATGTTGTCACCCCGTATCATTGTCACATTGCTAACCAATATTCAAAATAACTCACCCGCTGATGAAAAAGAACATGGGAATCACTGATCGCATCGTTCGTACGGTGCTCGCCATTACGGCCATCGCCTTGTACGCTACAGGTACCGTTTCCGGCACTCTGGGCATAGTGCTGATTGTTTTGTCCGCCGTTTTTCTCCTGACCAGCCTGATAAGTTTTTGTCCATTGTATGCACTGGTTGGAATGAATACCTGTCCTTCCCGGGCTTGATCGGTCAGGTGCGGCCCCAACATGACGGTCCTCCACCAAAAGCCATCAAATTTTACTGGGAACTCCACCGGACATATGTGCTGAGCCGGCAGCCTTTTACACAATCCTACACCGTCTGCTGAATATGTGTACATGGGTGGGCATTTTTTTTGTAGAATTCATGAGTTAGCGTTATACAAAAACGATATTTATGTATTGCGCTTCGGAAAGATGCAAGGGACTTGGATTCCGGGTCGTTGTGCAATTTAAGTTCTCTCTCGTGTCCTATCGAAAGTATACAAGCCAGCCTGGCAAGAGCAGGGGAAGCCATAATTTTAGAAACGTAATGAAGACTATTGTTTGTGTGTGGATTGTACTGCTGGGTACGCCCGCTGGTCCCCTGGCCGCACAATCCGTCAAGAATAAAAAGTACGACCGGCTGCTTCGACTGATGCTCAACAACTCCGTCCCCGTTATATCGGTACAGGAGTTGAAAGCAGAAAAGGATAAGGCGCTTGTATTGGACGCCCGCGAACCGGAAGAGTATGCGGTGAGTCATTTGTCGGGAGCCACGCCCGTTGGATACAGTCAGTTGAACCTACTTGCACTTGACAAAGTGGCCAAAGACCGACCCATTATTGTCTATTGCTCTGTGGGCTACCGAAGCCAGAAAGTGACGCAGACGCTGGCGGAAAAGGGATTCACGAACGTTAAGAATGTGTACGGCGGCATATTCGAGTGGGTGAATCAGGGCTATCCGGTCGTAAACAAACAGGGGCCTACCGATTCCGTCCACGCATTCAGCCCAAGCTGGGGCAAGTGGCTCGAACGGGGCCAGAAGGTGTATAACTGATAGACTACCATGAACGAATACATTCAGACGTTTCTGAACGGTTACAGCGGTTACTGGAACTACCTGGTCAACGAGGTCATCCATCCCGGCTGGCCCAATTATTTCTAC
>JBBRDE010000179.1:0-11444 GCA_038204185.1 Cytophagales bacterium | reverse complement strand
CCACATTCACAACGATTTGGTCGGGTAGGGCCGTAATCGGTATCCAGGTGCCGTCGCGGCGCAGTACTTCCAGTCCTTCAGCACTGGCTCCCATCAGCAGCGTGATGAGGTTGATGTCACCATGGGCCGCCGCCCGCACCGCACCCTCGGGCAGGTCGTCGGGATTGGGAATGGGGAAATAGTGTAAGGCGCGCAAAATACTGTCCCCTTTTTCTACTTTATCATCAAAATAACGCTCAGGTAGTTCGAGGTACAGCGCCAGGGCCTGCAACAGGGTACGGCCCGTGTTTTCAAAAGTTCGGTACACCAGCGTAGTATACGCTTCGAACTCCGGCATGTTTTCGGGAAATACATTGCCGGCCATGCCTTCGGGCGGTTCGGGCTGGCCGATGTGGTAAAACTCCTTCAGGTCGGCCACCTTGAAACCCTTGGCGGTTTCCTTGCCCTTGCCGACGTAGCCGCGCTGACCAAACAGTTCTTCGTGTTCGTACTTCTGCTTATCTTCTTCGGGCAGACTGAAAAACCGCTTCACTGCTTCGTAAAGCTTCAGGCGCATTTCGTCGGTAAGGCCGTGGTTTTTAATGGCTACAAATCCAATGCTATTAAAGGCAGCGCCCAGGTCAGCCACAAAGTTGGCCTTGGTGGTGGGGTCGCCCGAGAGAAAATCATGCAGGTCTAGCGAAGGTACCTCATTCAATAGTTCGTTTTCCATAGTCTGTTGCGAAATGGTATGCTTTGCAAAGTAGAGTACAAAGATGAGTTATACAACTGATTTTTTTAGCAAATAGGCTTCCCTGTTCAGGGATCGATCAGCTTTTTTGTTTTAGTAAACAGCCTTTTCCAAACAGAAAATCAGCGTGCTACACGTTCTGTAATCCAGTCGCCCATCAGTTGCAATACTTCCGGCGAAAATGTTTCGGTAAGTTCGCCATATTCGGCCACAGTGCAGGTTTTGCAGTGCTGGAAAAGGTGATTGAGGCCGGATATTTCACGGATAGTCACGTTTTGGTTCTTCGCTTTTTCCAGCGCCACCTTCCATCCGGCCAGGTTCGGTTCAGCTAGTACCTGAATGTCCTTTTCCCCGTTAAGAACTAGCACCGGGCAGGCGAGTTGGCTTAGTTTGTTGGTGGGGTCGTAGGCTAGAAAATAGCGCATCCAGGGCGCACGCATAGAGTCGACGACTGTTCTGATATACGGGTTTACCCCTGTACTGTCGGCTACGCCCGTCAGCATGGCGGCTACGTTGGGATGGACCGTTTTTTTCCAATCGTCAAAGGCGGCCGTCGCCTTTCGGTAGGCAGCAGCCGTGTCGCTTTCAAAAGTGGCGGCCTTCATGAAGGTACGCATTAGGATACCGTAGCTTTTAGCGATGGGCTCAGAAACTTTCATACTTTTCAAAGTAGCCGTATTCTGCTTTTCCATTAAATCCAGGATCGGCTCACCCGGCCCAGCCAGGGAGATGATGAATGCCACGTCCCTGGGCTGCTCCACCGCGACCATTGGGGCGATCATCCCGCCTTCGCTATGCCCGATCAGGCCGATATTCTTCGGATCGATGTCTTTGCGGCTTTTCAAATAGTCCAGGCTTGTGAGGACGTCCTGCGCAAAATCGGCCGAGGTACCCTGGGCCGGGCCGACGGATTTGCCCGTGCCCCGGTCGTCCACGCGGAGCACAGCTACGCCCCGGCGCGTGAGGTAGTCGGCTATGATCCAGAAAGGTTTGTGGCCCATCATCGTTTCATCGCGATCCTGCGCCCCGCTGCCGCTGATGAGAATGGCCACCGGAAACGGCCCCGCCCCCGGCGGTTTAGTGAGCGTTGCCCCTAGGTATACGTATTGGGTTTTATTGCAATACTCTACGTCTTCTCTCACGTAGGAAAAAGGAGGTTGGGGCGTTTGAGAACGTACCAACGCTACTCCTTCACCCGTGCGTTTCAGATTGAGTGGAGTAGTGAAGGTACCCTGCTTCAATAGGCCTGTCGTGGCCGAACGGTCAGGGTCGAATTGTCCCGAGTAGCGCCCTCCGATTGTTTTGATAGCGATGAGAATACTGTCGCCCTCCGTCTTCACCTCATCGCAGGGAAGCGCCTTCGCGCCCTGAGCGGGCACATCCATCGTGGCCGAATAGCTTTCTTCACCCGCAGACGAAATAGTGAAGGCGATCAGCAACGGTCTGCCCCTGACCTCGGCGGTGCCTTCCCAGCGGCCCGTTACCTGAGCGCTGAGTGTGCAATTAAAGAGCAGACAACCAATGAAACACAGTGAAATCCGAAAAGAGAGCATGAAGGGTCAGAGGGATATTGTGGAACTGAGGGTCAGGCCAAAGGTAGGTTTTACTGATTCTTAGCTTGTGATAGGATGAAGGTAGCGGCGGCTACGCAGGGAACTCCAAATCAATTTACAGAAAATCTTTGTAAGATTGTAGGTAATAAGGGCCATTTTATCCCCTTTAACCAATAAAGATAATGCAAATATATATTCACACAAGTCTGGACGCTCCGTTGAGGAAAGTACTCCTCAGCGAAATTTCGGAAAAACATACGGTAGTGTTTCGGGAAGCTGACGACGCGGCAGAGCAGGCCCATGAAAAGTTCAGGCAGGCCCAGTGGGTGTTGGGCAATGTACCCGCCGAATGGTTGGAACAGACGAATGAGGTGCTCGAATTCTGGCAATTGGATTCAGCAGGATTTGACAAATACAAGCATCTGCGGCTGAATGCCACAGCTGCCAACATGGGCGACTGGTTTGCCCGCCCCTGCGCCGAAACCATCGTGGGTGGCCTGATTGCCCTGGTTCGGGGGATCGATGCGCTCACGCTCCTGAAGCAGAACACACAGTGGGTAGGGCACGAGATGCGACCCCACCTCGGGTTACTGGACCGCCGGAATGTAGTGGTGCTGGGCAGTGGGACCATCGGCACGGCCACTCGTGAAATCCTGAGTGGATTTCGCTGCCGCGTTAAAACTCTGGCCCGCACCTCGCCGGGAGCTGAGTTGCACACGAAGGAAGAATTGCTGGCTGAATTGCCCTCAGTGGATATTCTGGTGAATACGCTTCCCGGTACGGCGGATCAATTTGTAGACGAGGAAGTAATCAGTGCCATGAGGCCCGGCAGTGTATATGCCAACGTGGGACGCGGCAATACGACAGACGAGACGGCCCTAATCAAAGCGCTGGAAAGCGGACACCTCAGCGGCGCCGTGCTGGACGTAACCGAGCAGGAGCCTTTGCCGACAGATAGTCCGCTGTGGACGCTACCCAACGTGATATTGACCCAGCATACGGGTGGAGGCCAGGCTGATGAAGACGTTGGAAAGGTAGCGTTATTTTTGCGGAATGTCAGGAATCTAGAAGCAGGCGATGCGATTGAAAGTGAGATTGATTTGGCACGTGGGTATTGACAGACCATGATCCCTATTCAACGAATTAGATAAGCAGAATTGGAACATTCCAGTTGATGGGTAAAAGCCAAATAAATGTATTTCAGTCAAAAATTTTAAAATGACAAAAAGCTACCATCTATTGACCAATAGATGGTAGCTTCATACAGGTAACTAGATGGATAAAACCTTGACTTCCACCGCCGACCGTATTCGGGAAGCTTTTGTGGAGCAGTTTGATGAAACACCACGCCTGTTCCGTTCGCCGGGACGGATTAACCTCATCGGCGAGCACACCGACTACAACGATGGGTTCGTCCTGCCCGCTAGTGTGGACAAAGCCGTATATTTTGCCATCCTCCCCCGCACGGATGACCGGGTGCTCCTCCATGCCATAGATTTGAAGGAGACGTACGAGTTCAGGCTCAATGACCTTTCCAAGCCCGCGCAGGAATGGGCTTACTATCAGCTTTCGGTGTTGGATCAGTTGCAGAAACACAAGATTCAAATCCCGGGCTTTCAGACTTGCTTTGGCGGTGATATACCCGTTGGAGCCGGGATGTCCTCCTCGGCGGCGCTGGAATGCTGTCTGCTATTTGCCCTAAACGAAATTTTTGGTCTGGGACTAGATCGACTGGATATCGTGAAGATGGCTCAAAAGGCCGAAAACGAGTACGTGGGTGTCAAATGCGGCATCATGGATCAGTTCGCATCGGTGTTTGGGAAATCCCAATCGGTCATTCGGCTCGATTGCCGTTCGCTGGACTACGAGTATTTCCGATTTCCGATGGATGAGTACCTACTGATCCTGTGCGACACGACCGTCAAGCATTCCCTGGCCGATTCGGAGTATAACCTGCGTCGGCAGGAGTGCGAAAAAGGCGTAGCCATTTTACAAAAACACCATCCCGAAGTACACAGCCTGCGCGATGCCACGCCCGAATTGGTGAAGCAGTACGAAACCGAAATGGGCCCTGTGGTGTACCGTCGCTGCAAGTACATAACCGAAGAAATTGAGCGGGTTCAGCAGGCTTGCGCTCTGCTGCTGGAAGACGATCTGGAAGGATTTGGCAAAAAAATGTACGCCACCCACGACGGCCTGCAGTACGAGTACGAGGTAAGCTGCCCCGAGCTGGATTTTCTGGTAGCCCAAACCCGTCCCAATCCCGACGTAGCCGGGGCCCGCATGATGGGCGGTGGCTTCGGCGGCTGTACTATCAACCTGGTGCGCCATACGGGGGCCGATTCGTTCGAAGCGGAGATGAAAGCCGCTTATCACAAAGAATTCGACATCGACCTACCGTGCTACCGTGTCAGTATCACCCAGGGTACCTCCGAACTGGTTTCATAAAACGATCTCATAACTCTTATCTCCCTAAACCCCAACCACCCTTTCTATGAACGTAAGATTCCAAGTACCCAAGTCAGCGGCTGGCCTCCTGCGCTACGCTGTTTTCGCCCTGTTGAGCGTTCTTTTTTTTCAGTGTAATTCCAAAAGCGAAGATGCTATGAAACCAACTATTACTAAAGAGTCATTCGGTACCCTGGCCGACGGTCAGCAGGCGGACCTATACACGCTTACCAATGCCGACAGCATGGTGGTGCAGATCACCAACTACGGCGGGATCATCACCAAGTGGATGGCTCCGGACAAAAACGGCCAAATGGCCGATGTCGTGCTGGGCTTTGATTCTCTTTCGGCCTATGTGAAAAACAATCCTTTCTTCGGGGCTTTGGTAGGTCGCTACGGCAACCGCATCGCCAGGGGATCGTTTAAACTGGACGGAAAAAACTACCCCCTGGTAAAAAATAACGGCCCCAACCACCTGCATGGCGGTACAATAGGGTTTGACAAGAAAATCTGGAAAGCCGAGGAGATTCGGGATGAATCGACCGTGGGACTAAAACTAACCTATACCAGCGCCGATATGGAGGAGGGGTACCCCGGCAAACTCGACGTGACCGTCACCTACACACTCACCAATAGCGGTGAGTTGAAAATCGACTACCTGGCTACCACCGACAAGCCTACCATCGTGAACCTGACCAACCACTGCTATTTCAACCTGACGGGCATGAAGCGCGATGTGCTGGCCCACGAAGTGACCATCAAAGCCGATAGTTTGGTAGAGGTGGATGCTACGCTGATTCCTACCGGAAAACTGATCCCGGTGGAGGGTACCCCTTTCGATTTAAGAAATCCTCAGCCCATTGGCGCGCGCATCGACGAAGTGAGTGACAAGCAGATCAAGATGGGCGGCGGCTATGACCACTGCTGGGTCATCAATCGCGCCGACCAGAGTATGCTGAAAATAGCGACGGTAACGGATCCCGAAAGCGGCCGGACGCTGGAGGTATCCACCACCGAACCAGGTGTGCAATTCTACACCGGGAATTTCCTGAACGGTAAAGTGAGTGGCAAAGGCGTAAGCTACACCAAGCGGATGGGTTTTTGCCTCGAAACGGAGCACTATCCCGATTCGCCCAACCAGCCCAAGTTCCCTTCCGTGGTCCTACGCCCCGGCGAAACCTATAATACCTCGACGATTTTTAAGATGACAGTTAAATAGTTGAAAATTGAAAGTGGAAAGTGAGTAGGCCCATTTTCAACTTTCCACTTTCAATTTTCAACTAAAAATAACTCTTCCACCTTAGCCCGCGCCCAGGGGGTTTTGCGGAGGAATTTTAGGCTCGATTTAATGCTGGGTTCGTGGGTGAAGCAGCGAATCGGGATGATCTCGCCCAGTTCTTCCCAGCCGTAGGTAGCGACCAGGTGATTAAGAATATCTTCCAGTTTTACACCATGGAGAGGGTTGTTGGGTTGCGTTGGTTGGGGAGAATTCATGGGTATAGGAGTACCGAAGTGATAAAGTACAATGAGTACAAAAGTAGTTCAGAATTTGGGAGTATGTCGGTCAAAAAAACAAGTTTTTCCTCCCTCATGCACTCATTAACCCCTACTCATACACTCTTCCTCAGTTTCACCAACACCGATTTATACACAGGTGTATTGCTTTCCTGAGCCACGGTGTCGATGGGTACCAGTACATTGGCCTCGGGAAAGTAGGTGGCGATGCAGCGCTTCGGAATGTCGTAGGCGACCAGCACGAAGGTCCGCGCCACGCGCCCCCGGCCGCCGTGGTTGTTGTACACATCCACGACATCACCCGACGAAAAGCCGGCTTCGATAATATCCTGAATATTCATGAACACCACGCGGCGCTCGTTGTGGACTCCCCGGTAGCGGTCTTCCATGCCGTAGATCGTGGTATTAAACTGATCGTGGCTGCGGATGGTCATCATCAGGTACTCGCCGGGGCCGGGCTGCGGAGCGGTAGCGGCAGCGACGTGGAAGTTAGCCTTTCCGGTATCGGTAGCGAATACTCCGTGGCGGGCCGCGTTGGGTAGGTAGTACCCGGCGGGCTGACGTACCTTGCGGTTGAAATCCTCACACCCCGGAATAACCCGGGCGATGTCGTTGCGGATGTTGTCATAGTGGTGGCCGTACTTCTCCCAGTTGATTTTTGAATCTTTCCCCAACGTAGCCTGCGCTACTCCGCAGATGATGCGGATCTCGCTCAACAGCTGGTTGGAAATCGGTTCAAGTACCCCCCGCGACGCCTGAATGACCCCCATCGAATTCTCACAGGTAACAAATTGCTCGGTACCGTCGTGGATATCCTGATCGCTGCGGGCCAACGTGGGCAGAATTAATGCTTCCTCGCCGTGGACGAGGTGGCTGCGGTTGAGTTTAGTGGAGATATGGACGGTGAGTGCGCACTGCCGTAGTCCCTGGGCCGTATAATTCGTATCCGGTGTGGCAGACAGGAAATTTCCGCCTAGCGCGAAGAAGACTTTCCCCTTACCGTCGTGCATGGCCCGGATGGCGTTAACAGTATCGTAGCCCTTCTTTTCGGGGATCTCAAAATCAAACACTTCGCGAATATTCTTGCGCCAAACGGGTTTCACCTGTTCCCAGACACCCATCGTGCGGTCGCCCTGCACATTGCTGTGGCCACGCACGGGGCAGGTACCCCCACCGGGGATGCCAACGCTGCCTTTGAGTAGCAGCAGGTTAACGATTTCCCGGATGGTATCCACCGAGTTGGCATGTTGGGTCAGGCCCATTGCCCAGCAGATGATGATGCGTTTTTTATTTTTGATCGCCTCGACCACTTCTTTGATTTTGGTCAAGGGTACCCCGCTCAATTCGGCCAGGGCATTCACATCCTGTTGGCGCAGATGGGCGGCGTATTCCGCGTAACCGGAGGTTTTATTTTGGATAAATTCCTGATCCAGTACCGTGCCAGGGGCTTTTTCTTCTTCATCCAGCAGCAGTCGACACACCGCTTGCAGGAAAGCCATGTCGCCGTTCATGCGGATTTGCACAAACAGTTCGGCCAGTTTGTTGTCCAGGCTCAACACGCCCTTCACGGTTTGCGGATCGTTGAAACCGATGAGTCCGGTTTCGTGCAGCGGATTCACGCCGATGATCATCGCGCCGTTGCGTTTGCCTTTTTGCAGGGCCGTCATCATGCGGGGATGGTTGGTCCCCGGATTCTGCCCCATAATCATGATGATATCGGTATCATAAAAATCTTCCAGCATCACGGTACCCTTCCCGATCCCCAGTGAATCTTCCAAAGCTACCCCGCTCGACTCGTGACACATATTGGAGCAGTCGGGCAGATTATTGGTGCCGTACTCGCGCACAAAAAGCTGGTAGGCAAAAGCCGCCTCGTTACTCGCACGGCCGGACGTATAGAATATGGCCTCATCGGGCGATTCCAGGGCGTGCAAGTGGTCGGCTACTTTCTGAAAAGCGTCCTGCCAGCTCATCGGCTGGTAGTGGGTACCGCCCTTGGGGAGGTACATCGGCTCGGCCAATCGCCCTTTTTTGCCGATCTCTAAATCATTGAGCAGCGAGAGGTCATACACCGAATTTTGGGCAAAAAAGTCGGCCCATAAGGCTTTGTCAGTCGCTTCTTCACCCAAGGCCTTAGCGCCATTTTCGCAGTACTCCGCGACTGGCGAACGCTTAAAATCGGGGTCTGGCCAGGCGCAGCTCGGACAGTCGAAGCCGTCCTTCTGGTTCATTTTGAACAAAGCTTTATTCCCTCGCACCACCCCAGCTTCCTCCACTACCATTTTGAGGGAAATTGCCACGGCAGTCATGCCGGCGGCCACAGTACTGGGTTTGTCGAGTTTGAGTTTGTTGGTAAGTTTGGCGGGGTTTTCGGCGGCGGGAGTAGGCATGGTACTAGTAGGGTTAGTTATTTTTGGGATTAAAGGGTCAAAGGTTAACGGGCAACGGGCACTCGTACAAAAATTTCATTTCTGGGATTTTTTGTACGAGTGATTGCAGGTTGAAAGCTCCTGATCGCGGATTGAAAGTTCGTTAACCGTTCACCATTAACCTTCTACCCTTTCTGCTCCTGAATATGCATTAAATCGAGTTCCACGCAAAAATCCGATCAGCGTGATGTTCATTTCCTGGGCCAGTTGCACGGCCAGGGTCGAAGGTGCGCCGACAGCGGCTACGAACGAAATGCCTGCCAAAGCGGCTTTCTGGATCAGCTCAAAACTGGCGCGACCGCTCAACAGCAGAATTTGGGCACGCAGCGGGTAAAGACTCATTTGCAGGGCGTGTCCTACCAATTTATCCAGCGCATTATGGCGACCTACATCTTCCCGCAAATACAGAAATTCTCCATTCTGCGTAAACAGAGCCGCTGCGTGCAAACCGCCCGTGCTTTCAAAATCTGCCTGTTGTTCCATCAATAACGCGGGTAAGCCGTAAAGTGTTAGGGATTTCATAGACCAATTTTGGGGAACAGCGGGCAAGGTACGCTCTACCCGCACGGCTTCGATGGAGGCTTTGGCACAAATACCGCAACTGGATGTCGTGTAGATATGTCGTTCAAACTGGGTCGGATCGAAGGGTACCCCCTCGTGCAGAATCACGGTGATGCGATTGGCGTCTTCTTGTACAGCCCCAACAATTTGTTCGTAACTGGAAACAATGCCTTCGCCCAGCAGAAACCCCAGCGCCAGTTCTTCGTCGTGGCCGGGTGTGCGCATGGTCACCGAAAGGCTTTTAAATTCCAAATTCAGGCCATAGCGAATCCCGATTTCCAGCGGCTCCTCCACCGACAGGATGTCATTAATCTCCTGCCCAATCCCAGATGTGAATCTGACAACCTTTACACCCTGAGTCGATGAAGTAGCATCATTCATAATTCATCACTGGTACGCCAGCCCGAGCGCGGGTCCGACCGATCATCATTACTTTCCCTTCTTCTTTGCTCCGCGCCGAATCGGACGTCCGTACTTAGCCATTTTCTCGGCGGCAATGTCGCGGCGCACATTCACTTTCTTGTTCTTTTCCAACTTTTCGTGAAAAGCCGGGCCTACATCGTCGCGCTTCGGGGCTTTGATGATGATATTCTTCATCTGCACCTGCGGTTCTTCGTCGGGAGTCAATACTTCCGAGATTTCCAGTTTTTCGGGTAGGGGTACCTTCGGAATCTCGTAGTTCATCAATGCCTCTATTTTCTCCTGAAAGTCCTTTTCGCGTTCCGAAATAAAACTGATGGCGATGCCCTCCTGATCGGCGCGGCCCGTGCGGCCAATGCGGTGGATGTAGTTTTCAGGTTCTTCGGGTAGGTCGAAATTAATTACGTGCGACACGCCGGTGAGGTCCAGGCCCCGCGCCACGATGTCGGTCGCGATAAGCACCAGGTCTTCACCTTCCTGAAATCTTCGTACCGTTTCGAACCGGTTATTCTGCGCCTTGTTGGAATGAATCACGCCCACCTGAGCCGGAAAGCGGTTTTCCATTTCTTCAAACAGCTGATCGGCTAGTTTCTTGGTACTCACAAACACCAGCACCTTGGTCATATCCAAATCCTGGGTGACCAGCATTTTCAGCAGATTGATTTTAGTATAAAAGTTAGGTACCTCGTAGGCCTTCTGAGAAATACTGGCTAGGGGGGTACCTGCGGGCGCGGCTTCGATGCGCAGCGGATTATTGAAATGCACGGTCATCAGGGCTTCCACTTCGTCGGTCATGGTGGCCGAAAAGAGAAGATTTTGCCGCTTGGGCGGGAGTAGATCCAGCACCGTATTCAGTTGGGCGCGGAAGCCGAGGTTCAGCATTTCATCCACCTCGTCGATGACCAGCTTTTTGATAGCTTTGGTTTTCAGGGTTTTATTCATCACCAGGTCGATCAGTCGGCCCGGTGTAGCTACCACCACATCCGTGCCCCCGGCGAGTTCGGCCATCTGGACTTTGATGTTCCCCCCACCGTACACGCCCACCACCGTCAGGTTGGTGTAGGTACTCAGCTGCT
Organism: Cytophagales bacterium; assembly: GCA_038204185.1. Lineage (GTDB taxonomy): Bacteria > Bacteroidota > Bacteroidia > Cytophagales > Spirosomataceae > Salmonirosea. The sequence goes on along the minus strand of JBBRDE010000179.1, from coordinate 712 downwards.
GGATGGTCTCCACGACCTGCACCACCAATTCGCGGGTAGGTACCAGTATCAACTGCTGGGGGAGTTTTTCTTTGGAAAACTGCCACTGCCGAAGCATAGGCAGTAGGTAGGCCAGTGTTTTTCCGGTGCCTGTCTGGGCGATGCCGCACACGTCGCGCCCCGACATCACCGCCGAGAATACTTTGTGTTGAATGGGAGTGGGCTCCGTAAATCCCAGATCGCCAAGGGCGTTGAGCAGGGGCTGGGTGAGGTTAAGATCGTCGAATGTCATAGAACAAAGGTACTGAATGTGGTACGGGCTTCCAGCCCGTCATGGAAATATGTAAGAATAGGATATAAAGTACCGTGAGAAACAAGGTAATTTTCCACCTACTGACCCAGGGATTTTTTCAGTGGGCTCTTTGTTAATTTTGGGGTAGAACTTGTAAGGAATTCATGCCCTGACCGTTTTTTGTGAATAAAATGGTTTATTTGAAAAACGCAAAACTACAGCTTATGCCAATATACCCTCCCGTATTTGAGCTACGCAAAGCGCTCCATCAGTTCCCTGAGCTTTCGGGGTATGAACAGGCTACTGCTCACCGAGTCATTTCGTTTATCCGCACGTACTCTGATCCCCAAATTATTGACGGCCTGGGCGGTCATGGCGTAGCCGCCGTGTTCCGCTTTTCGGAAGAAGGGCCTACCGTAGTCATTCGGTGCGAGTTGGACG
>JBBRDE010000178.1:0-11525 GCA_038204185.1 Cytophagales bacterium | reverse complement strand
AGTTAAGCTACTGAATCGTGATTTATCTTTTCTCTTATTGGTGATCCCGCTGGGATTCGAACGGCTGCGGCCGACCGTCCAGGACCCATACATTAAAAGTGAATCGCTCTACCAGCTGAACTACAGAATCGTATTTTCTTTATAATTCCAAAGGAGTCAGTGAGCAACGTCCATCGAAAATTTCACCTTAAAAATATATTGCTCGATTATAACGCCAGACTACAGTTAAGCTACTGAATCGTGATTTATCTTTTCTCTTATTGGTGATCCCGCTGGGATTCGAACGGCTGCGGCCGACCGTCCAGGACCCATACATTAAAAGTGAATCGCTCTACCAGCTGAACTACAGAATCGTATTTTTATTTGTGTTTCAGTGATCCCGCTGGGATTCGAACCCAGGACCCATACATTAAAAGTGTATTGCTCTACCAGCTGAGCTACAGAATCGTACAATCAATTGGAGAGGTGCATTCCTTTTCCGTAATTGCGATGCAAAATTAGAATTCCTGATCGTACTATGCAAGCACCTTGTAACAAATACTTAATATTTCTGAGCCTTCTGGCGGGTTTTTGGAGCTACTCTCCCGGGCTTTTTGCCCAGTCAAATCGACTTGATCTGGCTGATTCTCTGTTCACTATCGGAAAGTACGCTGAGGCCTATAAAATCTACCAAAAAAAAAATGAAGATGACCGGACCTATAATCCGAATTTGCTCATAAAACTCTCTTTTCTGGCTGAAAAGGCAAAAAAACCAGCTGAAAGTTTATATTACCTTAGTGTCCTGGCTCAAAAAGAGCCTAGTATCGCTCTACTGGAGAAAATGGATCAAGTAGCTCTCTCAAGCAGTTTACAGGGGTATCAATTCAATGATTTTAGCTATTTTCTAATTTTCTACCGGCGCTATGGAGGCTATATTCCCATTTTGCTGCTTTCACTTGGTGTTTATGTGGTGGCAGTCATGATGATCAAGCTCAAAAACGGCGAACAAATCCAAAAGAGGCATAAATGGGCCACGATTTTCTACCTAACGGCACTGTTCGGTTTATTGAATATTCCCAATAACTATACTTCGGGGGTCGTGAGAAGTGAATTATCGTTTATTCGGGCATTCCCTTCTGCGGCGGCACCCGTCGTACAGGTAATTCAACGGGGACATAAAATGACGATTATCGGCACCCGTGATCATTGGAACCGGGTGATTTGGGAAGGCAAAATCGTTTTTATCAAAAATAGCGACCTTTGGATTATTTGAGCAAAGTGCCTCGGAATGCGGAATTAGATCTATTTTGTGGGAATATTTCTTAAAAAATAGAACAACGCCACCTACTGGCACGGTTATAAAAGTGATTTGACGTATATTTCGGCATCAATCCAAAAACGCTTTACTTTATGAAAAAGATGATGAAACATTTTGCAATTGTATTAATCGGTGCGACTTTGATGAGCAGCCTGCTGTCTTGCGAAAACGATGGACCCGATAAGAGTGACATTGTCAAATACCAGTCGACGATTAACAGTCAGAACACCATTCCCAGAGCGACTTCTTCCGCCCAGGGATCGGCAGTACTTGAGTACAACAAGGCTACTAAATTACTGACTTATAACGTAACCTATCAGGGGCTGAAGCCAACGGTTGGGCATATTCATAAAGCTGAACCGGCATGGGAAATAGGCCCGGTTATTATTCCATTTAGTAATGTGGGTACCTCGCCTATCACGGGTTCGGCAACCCTTACCCCCGAACAGGAGAATCTGCTGAGCTTTGGCAATCTTTACATCAATCTTCATTCGTTGGCGTACCCACAGGGGGAAATCCGGGGGCAAATCCTACCAGTTAAGTTTGATAACTAACGAACTAAAGCAAGTTTTTAGGAAAACGGCTATGGTCCAGCTTAATCTGAGGCCATAGCCGTATTAGTTTATTAAGCTGATTGCCCCCTTATATCGATGTAAGGAGTACCTGACCTCGTAGAAGTAGGTACCAGCAGCATCTTCCAGCGGGCACCAGTTTTGAGTACGATCAGTAGTCCGAAAGACAAGCTTGCCCCAACGGTTGTAAATAGTCAGTTCTTCAAATTGTTCATTGCAATTATTTTGGGGAAGGTTTTGTATATCGAAACAATCGTTCTTTCCGTCCAGATTAGGCGTGATTACATTGGGTAACTTGACTACTGACTCAGAAACAACATCCTTAATGAGAATGAAAATTGTAGAGGTGTCGCGGGCGACCTGACAACTCTTGTCCTCAGTAATGAAATCAAGGGTAAAGAGGCGCTCAGATTTACCGTTGAGCAGGCGGCAATCAGGTACCCAGGCAAAGGGACTCGTTACTTCATTTATACCCACCCGGTTTAGAAAGTCCATTCCCGCCTCCCCCAAAGTAAAACCCCTACCTAAGCCAAAAAGCGATAGTTGGGTAGTGTCCAGATCACGGGCAATTACATCGAACAATATTGGTTCCGGTACGGCCGGATTCAAAATAATGACTACAGTATCTCGAGGAAGCGAGGTACGCACCGTTGGTAGATTATTAAGCGCGTTCTGAACCACAAAAAATACCCTGATTGAGTTTGAGAGCGCATTTGAGCCACAGCGTAGGTCTTCAATCCGAAAGTCTACCGCGATTGTATCGGAAGCAGGCAAATTACAAGGCGGATTCCACACGAATTTTTGCGTTACGGTTCCCTTCCCCCTTACAACAGGAAATCGAAAACCATATTTTTCCAGGGGAAATCCCACTCCCGACGCACCAAGCAGAATACTATCGGGATCAGTGTCTTTTCCCAAAACGTCAAACATGAGCATTTGGCCAGGATACGCCAGTACTACGGGATGGGGCAGCGAGGTGGCTACCATAGGAGTAGCGTTGGGGGTACCCTGCCGGTAAATGATTAAATGGAGCGTATCGGTCAATGGAACGGGGCAGCTTTCGTCCTCCGCAATGATATCTAACCGGATAGGCCGATTGGCATCTGTTACAAAACATTCGTCCAGACAAAATTGGAACGAGAGCGTATCGTTACTTTTTCGGGTTCGGAATTGGGAGGGTAGCAGGAAAAAGTCATTACGGGGAGAGTTGACCACCCGTCCCTTCACCCGGATCAGCTGGTTGAAATTTCGGTCGGTGACCTTGACAGTAAAACAAGCAGAGTCACTCTGCGTGAGCCGAACGACACTGTTGTTTTTGAGGGGTACCCTGTTGGCATTTTCAACAACGATAATCTTAGGTGGGAAAGACTCGAAGCATTCGATTACTTTAAGTTGAAAGTCCCGAGTTACCGATCCGATCTTTTCCCCGTTTCTAAACTCAGTTACCAATACGGAGAAAACGAACAGGCCCAGTTTGTTGGCGGTGACTGAAAGCCGCCCTGTTTGCGGGTCAATGCGTAAGGGACTGGTACCCGGTATGGCGTTATCTAACGAAATTCCCTCGACCCATGACACGGTCGGATAGTTGCTCGACCCGATCGGCTGTGGGCTGGGAACGGCCCGGCTGCCGTATCCTGTCAGGGGAGTAGTGAGGGTATATACCAGGCTGTCACCGTCAGCATCACGTGCGCTAAAATCAAGGTAAAAATCTGCGTTCAGGCAGGCATAATCACCCTGTGCTTCACCAAATTCGGGAGACGAATCCAGAATAAGCATACCACTCTTAGTTAAAGGGGGGAAATGGAGCGAAAAGAGACTGCCTACATCGCCCGGTGTCCGGATATTATCGATTACGTTATTTCGGCAACAGCGATCCCACACGATATAGTACCCCCCCGGATCGCTGAAGTCACTGGCTTTAAGCAAGATATCGACCGAGTAAGTTATATAAAGAGTTTTGAGTCCTGAATTGCCACATTCCGGGTTGGCATAGGTTATATTTTTTCGGCTTACTTTTGGGACCTGAACCGTGCCAACGCGCGCGTTATTGGAGGTTTGAAAAATAAACAGATTGACCACCGCGTCCTCGGCTTGCGGCGAACCATTGAGTTCGTCAAAATATAGGTTAAGGCCAATCCGATGGCTCGCGCTTCCCCCGGCTGGAAGGGATTTAAAAACGAGTTCGCCGCCTACGATATGGGTGCTATGCGCGGAAAAGGCAATCGATAAAAGGAATGTACACAGTAGAAGTCGCCTCATGCTTGTTCACGAAAGAAGTATTTAAAATCATTTTCATTCTCAATGTAGCTTATGCCTGACAATAAAAGGTACGAAAATATAACTATTACTGATTTTGCCGCTGAAGGCAAGTGTATTTATAAGTCGGACGAGGGGGTAGTGTTTGTACAGGGTAATGTAGCACCGGGTGATGTGGTGGACCTGGAAATCACTAATAAAAGAAAAAAATTTCGGGAAGCGATCGTTACAAAAGTCCACTCCATTTCTCCTTTGCGGGAGACTCCCTACTGCCAGCATTTCGAAGTATGCGGCGGTTGTCGTTGGCAGCATATCAACTATGATCAGCAATTAAAGTTTAAGCAACGCCAGGTACAGGATCATTTTGAGCGGATTGGGAAACTAACCGGAATTGAATATCAGCAAATAGTAGCCGCAAAAACCCAACGCTTTTACCGCAATAAACTCGAATTCACCTTTTCGGACTATCGCTGGTTAACCAACGATGAAGTACAGCGGGCGGATCAGTACTCACGCAACGCCCTGGGGTATCATGTGCCCAAGCGGTTTGATCGGATATTTCAAGTGGAAAAATGCCACCTACAGCCCGATCCTTCCAATGCGATAAGGAATGCTCTGCACGGGTACGCTGAATCGAATGGCTATGTGTATTATGATGTAAAGCGCAATGTGGGCATGATGCGAAATTTCGTGATCCGGACGTCAAATACGGGCGATGTGCTAGTGATTGTTCAGTTTGCTGAACCCAAAATGGAAATAGTCGAAGATGTGCTGGAATTTTTAAAAAATGAATTTTCTGAAATTACCTCTTTGTACTATATCATCAACCAAAAAGGTAATGATTCTTATCAAGATCAGGAGGCGGTTCATTATTATGGAGAGCGCTATATCCGGGAGAAGATGGAGGATTTGACGTTTATGGTAGGGCCCAAGTCATTCTATCAGACCAACTCCGAGCAGGCATATCAGCTCTATACTCTTACACGTGATTTCGCAGAACTTTCGGGGGCCGAAAAAGTCTACGACCTTTATACCGGCACAGGTACCATTGCCAATTTTGTGGCTCGCCAGGCGCATTCAGTCATTGGTGTAGAGTTTGTTGAAGAAGCCGTAGCCGATGCCCGTCTTAATTCCGCGCAAAATGGCATTTTCAACACCAGGTTTTTTGCGGGCGATATGAAGCGCATCCTGAATCATGATTTTCTGGTTCAACACGGAAAACCTGATGTAATCATTACGGATCCCCCACGGGCAGGTATGGACCCAACCGTTATCCAGACGATTCTGGATGCTTCCCCCCAACGAATTGTGTACGTAAGCTGCAACACGGCCACCCAAGCCCGCGATTTGGAACTACTTTCGGTAAAGTATCAGGTAGTAAAAGCTCGCCCTGTGGACATGTTCCCGCACACCCATCATGTTGAGAATGTAGCGCAACTGGTGCGAAGAAGCTAAGGTACCCCCTCGATCCGAAGGGGTACGTTCGTGTTTTTTGTCCTAGAAAGTTCAGGGAAATTTTTTAGAACGGTGGCTCCTCTCCGGGGCCTTTATAATCAAAATTGGAAAGGTTATTTGCCTTACTCTTGAAAATGGCCGGTTCGCGTCCGGGCGCATTCTTCTCAAAAGATGTGAGCGGATCGGTACTTGCGGGTGGAAGCGGGCGACTTGCCGGGGTAGGGGCCGGGGCGTAGAAGGCGTCCAGATCCGAGAATTTTGTGAATTTTCCAACAAAACGCAATTGTACCGTGTCCAAAGAACCACCTCGGTTTTTGGCGACGATTACCTCCCCGATTCCTGCCACGGAATTTCCAGTATCATCCTGGGTAATGCCGTAGTACTCCGGGCGGTAAAGGAAGAGTACCATATCCGCATCCTGCTCGATGGATCCCGACTCCCGAAGGTCGGAAAGTTGAGGGCGTTTTTCACCGCCCCGCGTTTCAACCGCCCGGCTCAGCTGCGAGAGCGCAATGACGGGCACATCGAGTTCTTTGGCCAGATTTTTCAGGGAGCGGGAGATCGAGGCAATTTCCTGTTCACGATTACCACTGTGCTTGCCTCCGGTGTCACCCGTCATCAGCTGTAAATAATCAATGACGATCATCTGAATATCGTGCTGCGCTTTCAATCGGCGGCATTTGGCCCGAAGTTCCAGAATGGACAATGCGGGGGTATCGTCGATAAAGATTGGGGCATTGGTCAGGCGACTAATCCGATGGTGGATTTGGGCCCACTCGTGGGGAGCCAGATTGCCTTTTCTGATTTTTTCACTATCGATCTCGGCTTCGGCGGAAATAAGACGATTAACCAGCTGTACGGACGACATTTCCAGCGAAAAAATAGCCACTGGCATATTGAACTCGACTGCAGCATTGCGCAGGGCCGAAACGACGAAAGCCGTTTTACCCATACCCGGCCGGGCAGCCAGAATGACCAGTTCGGTTTTTTGCCAGCCCGAGGTCAGCCGATCCAGGCTACTGAAACCGGAAGGTACCCCCGTCAGACCATCCTGATTGTCTTTCTTCTTATCAAGCTCGTCGAGTGCGATGCGCATCAACGCGCCCATGTCGGCGTAATTTTTCTTAATATTAGATTCCGAAATCTGGAACAGCGCCTGCTCGGTTCGATCGAGTAGCTTGAATACATCGGTTGTGTCCTCAAACGCTTCTTTTTGGATTTCGGATGAAATGGCGATTAACTCCCGTTTGATGGCTGCCTGCGAAATAATCCGTGCGTGGTATTCGATGTTTGCCGCTGAATTGATCTTAGACGTAAGTTCGGTGATATACGCCGCCCCACCGATGATTTCCAGCTCACCCGTACTCCGTAGCTTGGACGTAACCGTCAGTAAGTCAATGGGTTCGGAGTCAACAAAAAGCGTGAGGATGGCACTGTAAATTCGCTGATGGGATTCTTTATAGAAACTGTCAGGCTTAAGAATGTCAGCCACCGCCGAAAGGGCATCTTTTTCAATCATCAAAGCCCCCAGCACCGCCTCCTCCATGTCAATTGCCTGAGGGGGTAACTTACCCATTCCCGACGAAGCCGGCTCCTTTTCAAACCAACGGTTTGAACTGGCCGGACGACCCTGTGATGGAGAGGGACTACCTGGTTTTTTCAGAAAATTGAATGTTTTTTCGTTATCCATCGCGTCGGCGATCCATGCTGTTTAGGAACACAATATTACGAATTGCGGTGGAGGATGAAAAGTGGCTCCGAGAAGTATTTTTTAGTAATACCCTCCCCCGCTTGATAATGAACAGATTGAACTTGATATATTTATTTAACGTTGTTAAAATCTGATTTTTTTGGAAAAAAAAGTCGATGGGGGAGCGGATTTACCAGTTTAAATTACTACTTTTTATCCAGTATTCATTTTCATATTAATTGTTATAATCGTTTGGTAGAAAAAGTAATCACACTCGAAGATGTGTCGCTCGTTGATTTCCTGGGCGTTCACAATGCCAATATCCGCGAAGTAGCGGCGGCCTTTCCCCAAAGTAAAATCCTTTCGCGGGGCAATGAGATTCGGATTCAGGGTAGTGCGCCCGAAATCGTCAAGATCACTGATGTGCTGGAATCCCTGTTACAGCATTATCAAAAATACGGAAGAATTACCAACGATAACGTCCTCCGTTACCTCAATGGCCACCTTAGTACTACGAAAAGCAGGGAGGAAAGTACGGTGAACGACGATGATGTTATCATCTATGGCAACAAGGGGATTGTAGTGAAAGCCAAAACCCCCAATCAAAAACGGCTCGTGGAGGCAGCCGAAAAACACGACCTGGTGTTTGCGGTGGGGCCGGCCGGTACTGGCAAAACGTACACCGCCGTGGCCTTGGCGGTACGGGCACTTAAAAATAAGGAGGTTCGCAAGATCATCATTACCCGTCCGGCGGTGGAGGCGGGCGAGAATTTGGGCTTTTTGCCGGGGGATCTGAAAGAAAAAATCGACCCCTACCTCCGGCCCATTTACGATGCCCTGGACGATATGATTGCACCCGAGAAATTGAAATTCTATCAGGATAACCGGATTGTGGAGATAGCACCGTTGGCCTACATGCGGGGAAGGACCCTAAACAACGCCTTTATTCTGCTGGACGAAGCCCAGAACACCACCCCGATGCAAATGAAGATGTTCCTCACGCGCATGGGGCCAAGCTCTAAGGCGATCATCACCGGGGACAAGTCACAGGTAGATCTACCCAAGAATCAAAAATCAGGGTTGGTCGAGTCGATTAATATTCTAAAAGACATTAAGGGGATTTCGTTCGTGGAACTGGATGGTACGGATGTCGTGCGCCACCGATTGGTTAAAGACATTTTGGCCGCGTATGAAATTCATGAAAAGTAAGGTGCGGCACAGAATTTTGATTTTTCTGTTTTTTACAGCGGGCTGTGTTGCCGCTCAACCCATTCCGGACGATCAGGTTAATCGGTGCGGAAGTTTTGAGCGCGATCAGCTTAGGATGTTGCTCTCGCCAGAGTGGCGAATGAAGCGAGCCCGGATGGATACTTTGATTAACTTCTACCTTAGAGATCGCAAAAACTCAAGACGAACCGCCGAGGAGGTGATCCGCATTCCGGTAGTGGTGCATGTCATTCACGATCAGCCGGAAACCTCTTTAGGGGGATTGAACAACCCAAATATATCCGACGCGCAAATTCGTTCGCAGATCGAAGTCCTTAATGAAGATTATCGCCGTCAGCCGGGTACAACTGGTTTCAATAATAACCCGGTAGGGGCCGATTCCTTCATTGAGTTTTATCTTGCTGAATTTGATCCCGATGGCAGGGGTACTACGGGAATAACCCGGCATCGGTACTTGAATAAAACGAGTTTCAACCCTTTTTCGGATGATCTTTTGCTAGCCAATATAGCATACTGGCCCTCTAATAAGTACCTTAACATCTGGACCTGCCGCTTGTCAAACAGCTATCTCGGAATAGCGCAGTTTCCGGCCGTTGATAAGGTTGCGGGCCTGGACACCGCCAATGAACCGAATGCATTAACCGATGGAGTAATTATTGATTTTCGATATTTTGGTCGCAAAATCGGGGCTATCACAAGCCGTGTATATAATTTGGGCCGAACTACTACCCATGAGGTGGCGCATTGGCTTGGTTTGATCCACACATGGGGTGATGCGATTTGCGGAAACGATTATTGTGCCGATACCCCGCTTACTGAAGAAGCTAACCGGACGACAATCTGCGTGGAAAAGTACTCGAACTGTAACGGCGTTCGAACCCGAAATATGATTGAGAATTATCTTGATTACTCGCCCGATTCGTGCATGAATATATTCACCAAAGATCAGGTAGGGCGAATGAGGGCGGTACTGGCCTTAGCACCCCGACGGGCCAGTCTGGTGGAATATTCCAGGACAGGTAGGTTGGAACCATCCGATAATCTGAATGTCAATGTATTTCCTAATCCCGCCCGGGTGGAGATGAACGTAGATGTTCGATTTGCTGACTTTCAGGATTTTAGCTACTCGATTTTCGACCTGACGGGTCGGGAGTTGACTCAGCAGTTTTACAAAAATGTATACAGCCGCCGCCTGAAACTGGATGTGAGTCTGTTGCCCCCGGGCGTATATATTTTAAAGGTTTCCACCAAAAACGAAACCATAACGAAGCGATTCGTCACCTATTGAGCGGACGGGTATGACTGCTACGCGCCCCTTTGTAAGATTTTTGTTGCCGCTGGTGGCGGGTATTTTAAGCAGTATTTGGATAAGCGATAGGCATTTGATTCTCTCCAATGACCTATCGTTTTTTTTGGGGGGTACTCTGGTCGCCTGTTTGGTGGGATTTGTGCTGGTTGCCCGAAGAAGGTATATCACATCTTCTTTGATTTTCGGGGCATTGTTCTGTTTAGGAATGTTAAGCGCTACATTGAAAGACGAAATTTTTCGGGAACAGATTAACAAGGTCGGGCAACTTAACTACGATGCCTATTTGTTGGAGATACGTACTCTAGGCGAAAAAAGAAAGACTACAATCCGGTATGATGCCCAGGTCAAATCGCTGCGCGCAGGGGGTACCTGGCACACGACTGACGCCCGCGTAGTTCTTTCACTGGCCAACCAAAATCAATTTCTTGACCCTGGTACCCGAATTGTGGTACGGGGACGACCACTCCAAAGGCCTGCGCCACCGCGAAATCCTAACGAGTTTGATTATCAAAAATATCTTGAACGAAAGGGGATAGCCTGGACTGTGTACCTGCCGGAGGGAGTTTCTGGCGTGGTTTATGAAGACTCTCCCACGGGAATAACTACTTGGCCCCAACGGTTTTCCACCTGGGCGGATGCCGAGCTGCGAACTACCCTGAAAACCCAATCATCCTACGGGCTGGTGAAAGCGATGGTACTGGCACGGCGGGACGATTTGGGCGCGGATTTACTCAACGCATACATTCAGTCCGGGGCCGTACATGTGCTGGCTGTATCGGGGCTGCACGTGGGGATTCTGTTTTTGTTGCTTTCGAAGATTCTGGTCGGATTGCGAAAAAAACGTTTGGGACGTTTTGTATATCTGGGACTGATTTTCCTGTTTCTAACCTTCTATGCGCTTATCACGGGCCTGTCGCCCTCGGTATTAAGGGCATCGCTCATGTGCTTTACATTCGCGCTGTCCCAAACTTTCTCCCGTCGGCACGACGGGGTCAATACGTTGGCTATCTCTGCTTTTATCATTCTCCTGTTCGACCCGATGGCCCTTTTTGCGGTGGGGTTTCAGCTTTCCTATGCTGCTGTGCTGGGAATCATGCTTTTCTATCCGCTTTTCAAAGAGACAGTTGATTCAAAATACAGGGTGGTCAAATGGCTGGGACAAATCACGCTGGTGAGTCTGGCGGCTCAGGTGTTCACCTTTCCCCTCAGCATTTACTATTTCCACCAATTCCCTACCTACTTCTTGCTGGTCAATCCGGTGGTGATTGGTTTGACTCCCATCTTGATTTACAGTACACTGGCTATTCTTTCCATAAGTTGGATCGGATTCGTACCGCTCACCCAACTGCTTGCGTATTGGACGGATGGCGTGGCCCGGGTGATGAACAGCATTGTTGAGTTACCGAAGTCGTTACCCCATTATTTGCTCGAAAGACTCGATTTTGATTTCTTGGAGGTAGGGGTACTCTTGCTGATAATGCTTGTACTATATAAACTATTAGAAAGTCGGGATTTTGCCTACATCAAGCCCGTCTTTCTCAGTTGCCTGCTATTTTTTACCTATGCCTTGGCTCTAACTCTGAATGAGTTTACGACTTCAGAAACGCTTTTTCATTACGTACCTAAACATACCGTAATGTCGGTAACCAAAGGACAAAAAGCATATATCCTCAGCAACGCAGCGTTCAAAAACGATACGCTGGCTTACAACTTTCACCT
>JBBRDE010000177.1:0-11596 GCA_038204185.1 Cytophagales bacterium | reverse complement strand
GTGAGATAGCCTATAATGTGCAGAAAGGGAGGAAGCGACTAGGCCTAGTCGCTTCCTCCCTTTCTGCACATTATAGGCTATCTCACTTTCTACTTCGTTCTTATTGGCGCGCTTTCACGATGTCGGTGAAGTCGCGCGATTTGAGCGAGGCACCGCCGACGAGGCCGCCGTCGACATCGGCTCCGGCGAAGATTTCAGCGGCGTTGGCTGCGCCTACGCTGCCGCCATAAAGTATGGAAATGCCGTCAGCTACTTCCTGACCGTATTTTCCGGCTAGATGCTCCCGCAGGGCCGCGTGCATTTCCTGAGCCTGCTCCGCGCTGGCGGTGAGTCCCGTGCCGATGGCCCAAATGGGCTCATAGGCGATCACGACCGAAGCCAATTGTTCAGCATTCAGGTGAAAAAGGCCCTCGGTAAGCTGATTTTTTACAAAGCCGATATAGTCCTCGTTCTGCCGCTGATCCAGCGACTCGCCGCAACAGAAAATTGGCGTCAGGCCATTTTCGAGAGCGATGTCTACCTTAGCGGCCAACTGCGCGTTGGATTCGGCAAAGTACTGCCGCCGTTCGCTATGGCCGATAATGACGTAGGGTACCCCAATGGCTTTCAGCATGGGGGCCGAAATCTCGCCTGTGAAGGCACCGGAGGATTTTTCGTGACAATTCTGCGCCCCCAACGAGACTTTGGGGGCGTTTTCGATGTACTTGTTGAGTGGGATCAGGTACAGGGAAGGTACGCACAGCACCACTTCCACATCGCCCGTTACTTCATCTTTGATCATATTCACCACTTCCGACGTCAGCGCAAGGGCTTCATCGAGGGTTTTGTTCATTTTCCAGTTGCCGGCTACTATTTTCTTACGCATGATAGGGCGGGTTTGTATGGGGATTTGTAGTTTAATGAAGGCCAAAACTACCACTTTTTCGCCTGAAGACTCGGACCAGGGTTTTCAATACAAAAAAAATCTAAACTTTTAGACACCTAATAAGTTTTTTTTGTGTTTAAACAAGATGACGGGGCTTGTCTTTGTATAGTATCCCAGTTGTGAGCGTGTTATGATGAGATGTCGTCCCTTTATTTTGTTGGTGTGTGGGTTAATACTGATTGGGATTTCCCGCGCAGGCGCTCAGCGTGTAGGGGAAGCCGAAGATAAGTTCGGGTATTTTCTGGATGGAAAACGGAAGGTGACACGCATTCCCTTTGAATTTCATTCCAACCTCATCATTGTTCCCGTTCAAATCAACGGGTCCGATACGCTGCATTTTATTCTGGATACGGGCGTAAGCACCACGCTCATTACCGACCCAAAAGCTCTGAGTACCCAAAATCTTAATCTTACACGCTCAGTAGTACTGGCCGGAGCAGGCGAAGGCGAGAATGTCACGGCGCACGTAGCCTTAGACAACACCCTGTCGATGAACCGGATGAAGGCCAACCATCAGAATATGCTGGTGCTTGATGAGGATTTTCTGCATTTGTCCGAGTATGTAGGGGTACCCGTGCACGGGATTTTTGGCTACGAGGTATTCAATAATTTTGTGGTCACAATCGACTTCAACCGCAAGGAGCTGATCCTTGAAAAGCCGGGCCGCTACAAATACCGGAAACGGAAAGGGGAGCAATATCCTATCACCATTGAAGATACGAAACCTTTTACCGATGCCGTGGCGCTGTTTGCCGATGGGCGCGAGCACCCCATTCGGGTAATCATCGACACCGGAGCGGGCCACGCGCTGTTGCTGGATCAAACGTCCGACAATAAAATCCGGCTTCCCGAAAAAGTAATTCGCACCCAACTGGGCCGGGGGTTGAATGGTGTCATCAACGGCAACCTAGGCCGGATCAACCGCATCAAATTCGGGCGATTCGAACTTGACAATATCGTAGCTTCCTTTCCCGATAGTGCCTCCTTTGGCTCAAAACTGCCCGACCGCTACGAGCGGCAGGGCAATGTGGGCTGTGAACTGTTGCGCCGTTTCCGGGTGACGATGAACTACCACGATGGGTACATGGTGCTGAAACCGATCCAACGCCGACTGCGCGAAACGTTCGAACACGACATGAGTGGGCTGGAGATCAAAGCCATGGGGAACGGCTACAAAAACTATTTTGTGAATGGCGTCAGTAATGACTCCCCCGCTAAACTGGCTGGCCTGGAGGAGGGCGATCAGATACTGTTTATCAACGACCATGCGGCCGAAGATGTAAGTGTAAGCGAAATCTACAAAATGCTCCAGAAGGGTGACGGCAAGCCCGTAGAATTGTTGTTGAAGCGGGAAGGCAAGATATTTTTTGCGCGCTTTATACTGCACCGAGTGATCTAAGGGTTTCTTTTGGAAAATGGATCTACTATCCCCGCGACTGGTGCTGACAGAAGACGGCTCCCATACCCTCTTTGACTCCCGGTTCGATCAGCACTATCATTCCCTTCACGGTTCGTTGCAAGAGTCTTACCGTATTTTTATCGAATTGGGAATCGGTTATTTTTTGCATGGAACCGACAAAATCCGGGTATTCGAGATGGGTCTGGGTACGGGCCTGAATGCCCTGCTCACCTGGCAATGGGCCGAGCAGCACCAAAAGTATGTCCATTACGTCAGTGTCGAGGCCTATCCGATTTCCGAACAGGAAGCCGGGCAGCTCAACTACGAGGTTTTGGTGGGGCAACATGGCCTGGCCCAAATTCATCAGGCAGCCTGGGGTACCCCCATCCAGCTTTCACCCTACTTCACTTTTCTCAAACACCAGACTTTATTGCAGGATTATTCCGCCGGGGGTACCCTATTCGATGTTGTGTACTACGATGCGTTCGCGCCCAGGACTCAACCCGAACTCTGGACCGCAGACACATTTTCGCTTGTAGCCACCTTTACCAGTGTGGGCAGCGCTCTGGTTACCTATTGCGCCAAAAGCGACGTGCAGCGTGCCTTGCGCAGCGCGGGTTTCCGGGTCGAGAAGCATCGCGGGCCGTGGGGAAAGCGGGACGTGTTGCGGGGCATCCGGGAAGGAGAAATTTCCTGAACCCGCACCGCCGAATTAGAGTTAGTGGTATATTACCCCTTCACCCCGTTACTTTTCATTATCCTAAAAACCACCCCCTGTGGCAGCAAACGTAACTCCCCAACCTACGGTATTCATTATTTTTGGTGGTACCGGCGACCTGAACAATCGCAAAATAACCCCCGCGCTTTATAATCTTTTTCTGGATGGCTGGCTACCCGACGACTTTGCGATTATTGGTACGGGTCGCACGGAATTGACCAATGAGCAATTCCGGGATAATTTGTTAGAGGGGATCAATCAGTTTTCGCGAAAAGGAAAGGCTGAAAAAGCGAAGTGGAAAGAATTTGCCGCGCACATTACCTACCAGATTTCCAATGTGAAAGAGGCGAAATCCTATACGGAATTTGCTAAAAAAATAAAGCACTACAAGCAGGAGTGGCAGCAGGAGCCGTGCGTCGTGTACTATCTGGCGGTATCTCCCGGCTTTTTTTCGGTTATCGCCGAAAATATCGCCAAGAGCAAACTGGCGGGTACCCTGGCCACTACCCGCATCGTGATCGAGAAGCCCTTCGGGCGTGATCTTGAAAGTGCTCGTGAACTCAACAGTTTGCTTGGTTCTATTTTTAACGAATCCCAGATATATCGCATCGACCATTATCTAGGTAAGGAAACCGTGCAGAACATCCTCGCCTTCCGGTTTGCCAATGCCTTATTTGAACATACCTGGAATCGCAATTACATTGACCACGTGCAAATATCTGTGTCGGAGCAGTTGGGCGTGGGAAGTCGGGGCGATTTTTACGAAACGGCCGGCGCGTTGCGCGATATGGTGCAGAATCACCTGTTCCAGCTGCTGTGTCTGGTGGCCATGGAACCCCCGGTGTCCTACCACGCCCACGAGGTTCGTAATCGTAAAGTGGATGTACTGAACGCATTACGCCCCATCCGCACCGACGAAGTGAACCAGGTGGCCGTGCGCGGGCAGTACGACGCAGGCTGGATTGAGGGAAAGAAAGTGAAAGCTTACCGGGAGGAAGAAGATGTGGCGGAAAACTCCACCCAACTGACCTTCGCCGCCGTAAAACTATTCATCGACAACTGGCGCTGGCAGGGGGTACCTTTCTACCTGCGCACCGGCAAACGGCTCAGCGAAACCGACTCGGTCATTACCATCCAGTTCAAACCCGTGCCGCACCAGTCTTTCCCGCCCGAAGCGACGGCCAATTGGCAACCCAACCGGCTCATTATCAACATTCAACCCTGTATGGGCATCCGCATGCAGTTTCAGGCTAAGCGACCAGGGCTGGAAATGACCCTGCATCCGGTCGAGATGCAGTTTTCCTACACTGATTTTGAAAAAGCGGGTACCCCCGCCGAAGGTACCCCCGAAGCCTACGAAACGCTGCTACTGGACATCACCAAAGGGGACTCGACGCTCTTCATGCGCGCCGACCAGGTGGAGGCCGCCTGGCAGGTGCTCATGCCCATCATCGATGCTTGGGAAGCTAACCCGGCGGTGAATTTCCCCAACTACCAGTCCGGTACCCGAGGACCGGCGGAGGCCGATGCCCTGATCGCCAAAGACGGCCATACCTGGATGTTATAGTCGGGTACCTGAGTATATAAAATCAGCGCTACCCCCTGCCATTAAACCGTTCAAAAGCCTGCCGTTCCAGTGCTTCCTGATGATTGGGGTGCGCGATGGCGATGAGAGCCTGCGCCCGCTGCTTGATGGTTTTTCCGTACAGGCTGGCTACGCCATATTCGGTGGCAATGTAGTGCACGTGCGCCCGGGTGGTCACCACGCCCGCGCCTTCTTTCAGGGTAGGGACGATCTTGGATTCGCCACGCGAAGTCATGGAAGGCAGGGCGATGATGGGCTTGCCGCCCTGCGACAGCGACGCCCCCCGCATGAAGTCCATCTGGCCGCCCACGCCCGAGTAGAGCCGCATCCCGATGGAATCGGCGCACACCTGTCCGGTGAGGTCGATCTCGATGGCGCTGTTAATGGCCGTAACCTTGGGATTAGTCCGAATCACGGAGGTGTCGTTGGTATAGGAAGCGTCCAGCATGGTCACGGTCGGGTTATCGTCCATGAAATCGTAGAGCCGCTGACTGCCCACCGCAAAGCTCGAAACGATTTTACCCCGGTGCTTTTTCTTGTGAATACCCGTCATCACGCCCTTTTCAACCAGGTCAATGATGCCGTCGGAAAACATTTCCGTGTGTAGGCCCAGGTCTTTATGGTTGGTAAGGTACCTTAGGGTGGCATTGGGAATGCCGCCAATACCTACCTGCAGCGTGGCCCCGTCTTCCACTAGCCCCGCCACGTGCCGTCCAATGGCCATTTCGGTTTCGGTAGGCTGCTTAGGTTCATGGGTGAAAATGGGGGCTTCGTGGGCGCACAAAGCGCTGAACCGGCTGACGTGAATCTGCCCGTCGCCGTGGGTGCGGGGCATGTGCGGGTTAACGAGGGCAATGACTTTGCGGGCCGTGTCGACGGCGGCTCGCGCTACGTCCACCGACACACCGAGCGAACAAAAGCCATGCCGATCGGGTGGAGAAACCTGCACAAGCGCTACATCGAGCGGCCAGATGTTGTTCCGGAACAGGAGCGGGGCTTCGCTCAGGAATATGGGCATGTAGCTGGCGCGTCCCTCGGCCACGGCAGCCCGCAGATTGGCCCCGATGAACAGGGCATTGGGATGAAAAGACTCTTCAAAACCCGGATTGGCCAGGGGCATGGGGCCTTCCAGATGCAGGTGGATGGTCTGCACATTGCGGAGTTCGGCGGCGCGTTCGGCCAGGGCTTCCAGCAGGACGGTGGGGGTGGCGGCCGCGCCGTGCACAAAGACACGGTTGTTGCTGCGGATCATTTTCACGGCTTCCTGCGCGGATATATAGGGGTAGGTCATGGATAAGTTGGTTTAGTGTTGGGCTTGCTTTCAGCGCCCCAAAGGGCCGCAAAATAATGCAGGTACCCTAACAACCCGTATGAGCAAAATCAGTTCGACAAAAATCTATTCTCCTTTGCTATCCCAAAAGCAGCACAGGGTGGAGGGGGTATCCTACGCTTCCTCCTGTTCCATCCATATCGCTTCATACAGCGAAGCAAAGGCCCCCTTAATCCAGATCAACGCCGTGAAAATGCTTACGATGTAGCACACCAGCCCCAGAAAGAAAATAAGAATGGAGGTCATAGCCACGCCATCAACCCCCGCACGGGTTTCCCCATCACCCACAGCCTTCTCAGCATTTCTGTATTGGCCAATGACTGCATGACTGCCTACGCTACGGCATTTCTGGTAATGGGGCTGGACAAAGCCATCCCGTTGGCCCGGCAGCAGGGACTGGAATTGTACGGCATCGTGGCCGAGCCGGATGGCTCGCTGCGGGTATACCAGTCGGCTGGTTTTGGGGCCAAGGCGGTGGAGTAGCAAGTCAAAAACTTTTACCAGTTGGGGCCACCTGGAGCAATATTTATTTTTAATGTCACCAGTAATTTATAGCTGAAATGAAAGTGATTTCTGTCCGGTTGCAAATCCTCCGGAGCGTGAAGGTACTTCGCCTATTCGTACTGGCTTTTGAGTCTTATTTTTGCGTAAATAGGGTAAATTAGGTACATTTATCGTTATATATCCCATTAATCGAGCCCTCCTGAGTAAATATTTTTGTGCCGTCCCTTCAACCATATCTACTTCTTTAAAATATAGCTATATTGGCTCCCTCGGTGTGGTGTCCTGTCCAGCGAGGCCTTTATATATGACCACCTTATCCCTAAAACCTATAAAAACCCGGATTATTTGGTTGGGTATCATTTTCTCGTTCATGATCCCGGCGTTGGGTATTTTGAGCCGAAACGGTCCCCAAATTTCGCCCGAACAGATTCCGGTGATCTGGGCCATTCTTTCATTTTTTCTGTGCTTGATCTGGTTTATGAATTACACCCTCTACTCGTACGTACTCTACCGGTACCGGGTAAAGCTCTACGTGGGGGTACTGATTATCGCCGTAAGTGATACTTTGCTGGTTTTGTTTTTTTTCCTGCTGGTTCGCCTTGGCATCTTTCCGGTTTCGTCGATTCAGTACAGTATCGGAGACTACCCGCTCCTAATTCGGTTTGCTTTTGCCATTTCGCTGGTGTCGGTGATCCAGTATATGTTTATAAGCCTCCATCAGCAGGAAAGCCTGCGGCGCAAAAACGACAAACTCAAGTACGAAAACCTACATGCCGAGCTGGAAGGGCTAAAAGAGCAGATCAATCCGCATTTCCTGTTCAACTCGTTGGGTACCTTGCGGGCCATGATACACGAAAAAGACGAAAATGCCGAGCAGTATGTGCTTCGGCTATCAACAGTATACCGTCAGTACCTCACCAAGCGAAACCATCCTACCACCACATTGCACGAAGAACTGGCTTTTCTGGAAAGTTATCAATATATGTTGCAGTTTCGGTATGAGGATACTTTCTCCCTCACCACAGACCTGGATAAAAGCCTGGGCAGTAGGCGCGTACCCGTCTTTTGCCTGCAGCTGCTGGTTGAGAACTGTATCAAGCACAACGTACTTTCGGCCCGGAAGCCTTTGCGGGTGCGTATTCACCAAAAACAGCCAGGAATGCTTACCGTTGAAAACAACCGGCAGCCGAAACGCACAGAAACCGATTCGATGGGGATTGGGCTCGATAATCTGCGTAAACGTTACAAATTGCTGGGAATAGCGGATGCTTTAACCATAGAAGAGACTGATACCCAATACGCTGTATCTGTAGCTTTACTAGCGCCATGACGATACTTATAGTCGAAGACGAACAACGATCCGCTCGGATGCTTAAGGAATTGATCGAGGTGGTGCGTCCTGATTACCAGGTGCAGGGAATATGCAGTAGCATCGAGGAGACAGTACACTTCTTACAGACCCATTCGCCGAGCCTTCTGTTCATGGATATTGAGCTGGCCGATGGCAATAGCCTGGAAGTTTTCAGGCAGGTACCCGTAAAAGCCCCGGTTGTATTTTGCACCGCCTATGACGAGTACATGCTGGATGCTTTCAAAAGCAACGGTATTGCGTACCTCCTTAAGCCCGTTGAAGAAAGCGACATCCGGGCCGCATTTACTAAGCTGGACAGTATCCGGCAGGTGCTTACGCCCGATTTTTCAACGCTCGACAGGGTGTTGGGTACTTCCCGTTCGGCTCATTACAATAGGTCGTTTCTGGTACGCTCGCGGGACAAGATGGTGCCTGTGTTTGTAACTGATATTTCGGTAATATCCTTTGAAAACGAGGTGCCCTTTCTTTACACTTTTCCAAATGAAAAGTATGCCATTTTCAAGACCATGGATGAGATTGAGGCCTCGCTGGATCCCAGTATTTTTTTTCGGATAAACCGCCAAATGATCGTAAACCGCAGGGCTATCCTGGAAATTGAGCCTTACTTTAACCGCAAGGTAACGCTTACTCTGACCAACAAAACAACGGATAAGCCCATCGTAAGTCGTCTGAAAGTGACTCCTTTTCTGGCCTGGATCGAAAAATAGCTTATTCGTTCATTCCACCCTTGGTTTTGTTCAGTTCCCCCATATTATCTTCGTGAAATTCAAATAAAAGCATCAATTTTGATGTATATTATCATACTATATACACTCTCATTAAATAAGGAAGAAATTACTACCCTCCTCTTCTTTTTGAAACTTCATTCCGAATGTAAGTAGACGTAGTATCGATTCTAAAGAGCAGCTCTTTCACGCACCGAAAGAGCTGCTCTTTTTTTGTGCCCGGCGATGGTACGCACAATGCATCTATGGTAAATGTTAATTCGATCCTACCGTTTCTTCTTCCATAAGTACTGCCTCGTACAGCGACGCAAAGGCCGCCTTGATCCAGATCAGCGCCGGGAAAATGCCTACGATAAAACACAACAGCCCCAGAAAGAAAATGAAAATGGAGGTCATCGCCAGCCCAAAAATCTTCCAGGCGTGGCCTTTGGTCAGTTTCCAGCTGGTTTCTACCGCCGCGATGGGATCGAGGCCTTTATCCATCACTAAATAGGACACGAATGCCAGGCGGCAGGCGACGATGATGCCCGGAATGATGAGCGCCACGCAGGCGATACCGATCAGGGCGGTCGTGAGCAAATGCGCCAGCACCACGTCGAGGTAGTTGCGGAAACCCGCCAGCAGATTTTTGAAATCCAGCTTCTGGTTGCGAATGGCGTGGATGAACAATAGGTCGGCGCTGTACTCGAATATAGGTAGCAGCAGCAGCCAGTAGGCCGCCCCAAGGAGCTGTAGAATGGTCTTGCCAGCCGTTTGCTCTTTGGTAACTTCCTTGATCCGATCCAGTGGGATATTCGCTACGGCAATGACCAGCACCACCAGCAGCAGCGGCAGGAAGTATTGCTTCATTTTCTGCCAGCCAAATTTCAGGCTGCCTTCTATAGTGGGGGGGATCAACAGGATTCTATTTTCCATGGGTACCTTGGTTTTGATAAACAAATTCTGAATGGGTCAAAAGTAAGGTAAACCCCTGTCTGCCAACAGCTACTTTGGTAGTGATTTTTACATTCACTACCAAAGTAGGGACCATTCAATACGTTGGATAGGTATTTTTGGAGCCATTAAACTTTTGTTTTCGTATGGCAATGAGCTCCCTGTATTACTGGATTTGTTTCATGTTCTGCCTGGGCCTGACGGCCGGGGGGATACTGGTGCTGTTCCGCCGGAAGGAGTACCGTCACTACCCCGCCCTTCGGTACCTGCAATTCTATCTGATCCTGATTTTTACCTTCGGCTTTTATGCCTTGTGGAGTCAGATTCTGCTCCGTAACCTATTCTTTACGGTACTACGGCCGGATAGCCTGGCTGCGCTGGCCCGCTTTCTGATTCTGCTCAGTATCCCCTTTCTGTTGGCTGGTAAGCTCATGCTGGTACTCTGGACGGTGAACCTGGTCAATCGGCGAATTCGATCCTACCTGTTGCCTTCGCTGGTACCCCTTGGACTGCTGGCATTGCTCGTGTATTTGGGTCAGGGGGGTACCTTGACTTTGTATCAGGCCTACGCTACGCTGGTACTGGTGCTGATGACCTGGGTAGGAACGCAGTTGGTTTTCTCGGAGGTGAGGTACCTTCCCCCTCGGGCCAAAACCGGGTTGGTGATCCTGGTCATGGGGGTAGGTGTTTTGCACGGGTGGGCATTCATGGAGGCGACGAAAACACCCGTCTCCGAGCTGCTCTTCGTTTTTTTATACTTTTTAACCCACACCGCGTTTGTGACCTATTTTATGTACCAGGTAATTTTGCCAACCCCTGACCCTACGGAAGCGGGTCTGACATCGCTACCGAATGTTTTTACGGAACTCCCTGCTTCTTTTGAAAAATTCGTCGACGTCTACGGGATTACGCCCCGCGAAATCGAAATCATCCAGAAGATCTATCAGGGAAAGGCCAACAAAGAAATAGCGGAAGAACTATTTGTGACGCTACAAACAATCAAAGACCACACGCACCGTATATACCAAAAAACCAACGTGAAAAGTCGCGCTCAGTTGGCTTTGTTGATACGTACTTTTCAGAAACAAGCCTAAAAACAGGCTACCCTTTTTCTGGAAACTTAACGAACTACTGGCAATGGTGATGGCATGATTGTTTGTTAGAAATTAGTACTTTCGTTTCCCTTACATTCGTATACTCACCCGTTCATGGCAGCAGAAAATAAAAAAGCCGAACCTGTACCATCGCCGCAAAATTTTCCCGTAGTGG
Organism: Cytophagales bacterium; assembly: GCA_038204185.1. GTDB lineage: Bacteria > Bacteroidota > Bacteroidia > Cytophagales > Spirosomataceae > Salmonirosea. The sequence continues at coordinate 836 of JBBRDE010000177.1, read as the reverse complement.
GCGTCGGTGCCTCCGCGGGCGGGCTCGATGCCTTCAAGCGGTTTCTGGGGGCTATACCCGAGGACCTGGGCATGGCCTACGTGCTGGTGCAACACCTCAATCCCACGCACGAAAGCCTGCTGCCCGAAATTCTATCCAGGGAAACCAAGCTGCCTGTATATAAAATTACAGACGATATCCACCTCGCTCCCGACAACGTTTACATCATACCGGAAAACAAGATACTGACCACCAGCGACGGGGTACTTAAGCTGACCCCGCGTGATGAGGCCGTACGCCCCAACATGCCCATCAATGTGTTCTTTGCCTCCCTGGCTGAGGTACATAATACCTTTGCGGTGGGTGTGGTGCTCTCGGGCACAGGGACCGACGGCACGCTGGGCCTGAAAGCCATCAAGGAGTATGGGGGCATTACGTTTGCGCAGGATCAGGAATCGGCCGCTTATGGGGGCATGCCCGAAAGTGCCCTCCAGGCCGAGGTGGTTGATTTTACCCTGGCCCCCGAAAAAATTCCCGGGCAACTACGGCAAATCGGTCAGGCCTACCAGGTGGCCCATACCAACCTGGAAGAAGCGGAGCGCCTGCCAAAAGGCGATGAGGAGATTGTCAAACAAATTCTTTCGCTTTTGCGCCAACGCTGCGGGGTCGACTTTACCTACTACAAGCAGCCCACGCTCCGCCGCCGCATAGCCCGTCGGATGGCGCTCAACAAAAAAACGGCCCAACTGCCCGATTACCTCGACTACCTGCGTGAAAACCGAAACGAGCAGGACGCGCTGTTTCAGGATATGCTCCTTGCCGTCACCTCCTTTTTTCGCGATCCCAAGACCTTCCAG
>JBBRDE010000176.1:0-11783 GCA_038204185.1 Cytophagales bacterium | reverse complement strand
TCGAAGGGTACCCCGCTGGGCGTAAAGGTAATCTGATGGGGCTTATAGCCCGCGAGCAGGGCCATCTGCATTTCGCCCATCGAAACCACATCGACCTCGACTCCCAGACTTCGCATCAGGCGCAGAAGGGCCAAATTCGTGTTGGCCTTGCAGGCGTATTTGATGTGCATATCCACCTCCTGAAAGGCAGCCTGCAAACGTTGAACCTGACGCCGCACAATGCCGCCATCGTACACGTAGAGCGGCGTGCCATATTGCTGGCAAAGCTCATTTAATAATTGATAATTGATAATGGACAATTGAAAGTTGATAGTTAAAAATAAGGAATGAAGGGCGGGTGACAGCGAATTGTTAAAAAAGCCAATGGCTAACAGCTGTTAGCTAGTGGCTAGTGAGGGAGGTACAAGTCAAGGTACTTTTCCATTTCTCCCTGGATAGCGCGGGCCTCCAGGCGAGCTTTCTGGGCGAAGTCCGGGCCGTTGCTGGCGTAGATGATTCCCCGCGAGGAATTAACCAGTAAGCCGCAGTGGCTGTTCATGCCACGGCGCGATACCGCCTCCAGGCTCCCACCCTGCGCACCTACACCTGGCACCAGCAGGAAGTGGTCGGGTGCGAGTCGGCGGATGTCCCCAAAGGCGTCGGCTTGTGTGGCGCCTGCAACGTACATTATTCGGTCAGGCCCCGCCCACTGTTGGGATGTGTGGAGCACCTGTTCGTAAAGCGGACTGCCATTGACCAGGAGGCGCTGGAAATCATCACCGCCGGGATTGGAAGTCAGGGCCAGGAGGATTACCCATTTACCCTCAAAATCAAGGAAAGGCTGCACGGAATCGCTGCCCATGTAGGGAGCCACCGTGACCGAATCGAATTCCAGCCCCGCCGCTGTGGGATCAAAAAAGGTACGGGCGTATAGCCCGGAGGTATTGCCAATGTCTCCGCGCTTGGCGTCGGCGATGGTAAAGTGGGTTTTGGGTATATATTCCAGCGTTTTGCGCAGGCTTTCCCAACCTTTGGGTCCCTGGGCTTCGTAGAAAGCAATATTGGTTTTATAGGCGACGCAGTACTCGGCCGTGGCGTCGATGATAGCCCGGTTGAACGCGAACACAGGATCGGCTTCGCTTTGCAGGTGCGCGGGAATCTTGCGGTGATCGGTATCGAGACCCACACAGAGGTACGATTTCTGGTGGAGTATGTGGGTAAATAATTCCTGGTAGGTCATCTTCTTTGAGAATATTGGGCCGAAATTACAACCTCTGCAAATAGATTCATAAATTTGCGTCAACATTAGAAAAATCGGAAGTACTGAACATAACCCCTTACAAGAACCCATCATGCAGATTCGAGAAACGTCAATTGCCGGACTAGTGGAACTGATTCCCCATATTTTTGAGGACGAACGCGGTACTTTTTTCGAATCCTATAATGAGGAGGCTTTCCAAAAAGCCGGACTTCCTACTAATTTCGTGCAGGACAATCAGTCGTTTTCGATTAAAGGGGTTTTACGAGGTCTTCATTTTCAAAATCTGCCTTTTGCTCAGGGGAAATTAGTGCGGGTCATAATGGGCCGGGTCATCGATGTGGCCGTGGATCTACGCCATGAGTCCCCTACCTTTGGTCAATATGAGCTATTTGAACTGGATGCCAAGCTAAACAACATGGCTTACATTCCCGAAGGATTCGCCCACGGATTTGCCGCGTTAGAGGATTCTATCTTTAGCTACAAGTGCACCAACCTGTACAACAAAGCCTGCGAGGCGGGCCTTATCTGGAACGATCCGACGCTGAATATCAAATGGGGGATATCCGATCCGATCGTGTCGGAAAAAGATATAGAGTTACCCACATTTAAAGCGCTTTTTGAGAAGCTAGTATCTTAATTCTGACGGTGGCGTCAATTTAAACAATACTTCGAAGAGATACTTGCGGCCCTATTTCTCGTTCAATTCTTCCATCAATTTGGTGGCTATTTTTCTGGCCGAGTTTGGGTTCTGGCCCGTAACGAGGCGCTCGTCCAGTTCTATATACTGCGAGAACGGGAGCAGGGCTTTGGTGTAATGGGCTCCGCACTGGCGCAGACGATCTTCGAGCGAATAAGGTACCTCACTTACCAAACTGGACAATTTTTCTTCCACATTGGAAAAGGCGGTCAGGTATTTTTCGTAGATCAGCAGGGTGCCATCTGAAAGCTTCACATTGAGCAGAGCACTCACGCCCTGAGCTACAGCAGCTACGGTACCCTGATTTTCGTAAATGATTTTAGTTAACTCCTGCAATTCAGCGTTTTCCGGGAAATCCCAAAGGGCACCATGACCGCCGGTAAAGTACAGTAGCCGGTATTCGATCGGGTCGAGTTGGGATGGTTTCAACGAATTTTCCAGCTTCTGTCGAAAACCTTCGTGGTCGTAATATATTTTATTCAGTTCGTCATCCAGATCAAAGCTGCGTTCATCGATGGGAATTGGGCCACCCTGCGGGCTCACGAAGTCCATAATGATTTTGCGACGCGCCAGCACGTGGTAGAAGTGGGTCAATTCACTCAGCCACAATCCTGTCTTGTTACTTTTGGTAGGGTATGTAGCCTGATTGGTACAAACGATCAGTACTTTCATGGCAATCGGGGAGGGTTTTTCGGCATATCCGAAAAGTAGGGAAAATATACTCCCGGTCAAAAGGGTACTTGACAGAGGGTAGGGAGGTTTTGATTATGGATACAGCAGATATCTGGCTCGCATCCGCTTATAATCCAATAAGCCCGGTTCCTAGCTTTGGTGGACTTCGGCCGCAATACCTGCAACAAAAAACCATGGATTCGGGCACAGCAGCGTACACGGATCGATTTAGTGTATTTGAGTTTCAGGAGAAATCAAGCCAGCTGTACTTTACTGTTGATAACTTTTATGATATCTGCGCTGCTTCCAGAACGACATTCTACATCAACAACACTTTTTTTCTCCGAACCAATGATCTTTCGCTACCCAAAAATTATCCTGGCTTTTGCCATTCTGCTTATTGCCCAAATTTTGTCTCCCACGCATTCCTATGCTCAGAAAACCGGATTTATCTATGGAGACGCTCTGCCCGATGCTCCCGAACTTTCTGCGCGCGGCGAGTACAAAATTGGGGTACGTACCCTCGATTTTGTCAATAAAGATCAGGTCGATGTTTTGAAATCGAAGAATGGGGTAGAAGCCCGCTACGACCGACCGATCAAGGTAGAAGTATGGTACCCCGCCTCCCTGCCCGCCGGAGCACCCGATCTGGTCAGCTATGAGGATGTGATGGGTACGGCCAACGATCCCAAGCGGCCCCTGATCCCATTCACTTTTCAGGGAAGAGCCACCCGTGAGGCGGCACCTCTTGCCACAGCAGGTGCTTTTCCATTGATTATTGTGTCGCACGGCTATGTAGGATCAAGATACCTGCTGACCTACCTGACTGAAAACCTGGCCTCGAAGGGATACATTGTGGTAGCCATCGACCATACCGAATCGACGTTTCGCGATGCGGCACCCTTTCCGAGTACGTTGCTCAATCGCTCCAAAGATGTGTTGTTTGTGCTCAACCAAATGGCTGACCTGGGTAAGGCTGGGGGTAAAAACTTTTTGTCGGGACTTATAAATTCCGATAATACCGGCCTCATCGGCTACTCGATGGGTGGATATGGCGTACTGAACGTTGCGGGGGCTGGATATAGCGATACTTTTGCGAAAGCCTTCGGTGGTATGACCGGCGGCAACACCGCCCTTGCGGTACGAACCAGCGGCAATGCCGATTACGAAAGATCATTCGATCCCCGTGTGAAAGCTGTGGTAGCCTTCGCACCCTGGGGTATGGAACGCGGCGTATGGGATGCCGGGAGTTTAAAGGGATTGAAGGTGCCTACCTTTTTTGTGGCTGGTGATCGGGACGATATTTCGGGGTATGAAAAGGGAATCAAGGCGATTTATACCCGAGCCGTAAATGCCGAACGTTACCTGCTCACTTATGAGAATGCCCGCCACAACGTGGCTCCGAATCCACCGCCCGCTGAGGCGTTGCAATCGGGGCTGCCTTTTGATGAGTATTACCGCTACGCCGAACCCAGCTGGGACGAGCGCCGGCTGAATAATATTAATCAGCATTTCGTCACGGCTTTTCTGGGAAGGTACCTGAAAGGGGTGGATTCTGCAAAGTACCTCGATATACCCGAAAATTCGAACGAAAAAACCTGGCCGGGTTTCAAGCCCCGTACCTCCACGGGCATGGAGTTGCTGCACGCCAGCCCTGCCAACTAAGGTGGTTTTATTGGATACCTGGGGCGCAATATATCGGGGTGAAAAAGGTTACCGGCCTACCCTATACCCCGTAGCAACCTACAACTTCTTAATCCTCGGCATCTCGTTGCCTGCCATCACTTCCGGGGCTATCATCACCCGGCTGTCGGGATCGGCGTTTTCGAGGTTCAGCACACCCCGGGGGCATACGGCTGAGCAGATGCCGCATCCTACGCACGAGGACCGTATAATGTCCTGACCCTTTTGGGCGTAGGCCCGCACGTCGATGCCCATTTCGCAGTAGGTCGAGCAATTGCCGCAAGAGATACACTGTCCGCCATTGGTCGTGATGCGGAAGCGCGATTTGAACCGCTGCACTATCCCCAAATAGGCGGCAAGAGGGCAGCCGAAACGACACCATACGCGATTGCCCATGAGTGGATAAAAGCCTACTCCCACAATGCCCGAAAAAATAGCCCCGACGTAAAACCCGTAGGCCGAGCGCACCGTATAGCTATCGATGGGGCCAATGTTGGATTGGCCGGTGAAGTAGGTGTACAACACAAAAGCCGTCATGACGATGGCGAAAACCAGTACCCCGTGGACCATGTACCGTTCGATTTTCCAGGCGCGCATGGACTTGTCGGAGAGTTGGCGGTGCGGGTCACCGAGAGTTTCGGCCAGCCCCCCGCAACCGCACACCCAAGAGCAGTACCAGCGCTTGCCGTAGATGTAGGTAAAAATGGGCACTGCCAGCACAAACAGGGCAATGCCCCACACCAGCATAAAGATCCCCAGGGTACCATTACTGAGTAACTGGTTCAGATTGAAGTCAAAGAAAAAATCATAATCAAGCGGCCACATGTTTTTGAAATCGAAGTAGGGTTGGTTGAGCCGCACCAGAATTTCGGGAATCAAAAAAGCAAACGAAGTTTGGAAAAACATCACAGACACGGACCGAATCTGCTCATAGGGTGAGTGGCGGTACTTGATGATCATGCGGATGCCCATGACCAGAATACAGAGCGTATACAGAAATCCGTAAAGAAACCATTGCGAAGCGGGATTGCCGCTGATGGCCTCACTGACGGGGTCCACCATGATAACCCAGTTGACGATGTACTCGGGGTAGAAGTAGAGTACGATATAGAACAAAATCAAAAAGGTACCCAACAGAATCCCGATCCAGCCGCGTGAGGTGGCGGGGTGGTGAAAAATGTGGTCATTTTTGATGCCGGGAAGCAAGTGGGTTTTAGGAAAAATATACATGAGTGCGCCTACGATGGCTAACCCAAAACTCAGCCAGAACCATAAAGCAGTATGCTCGGTAATGGGGCCCTCCGAGGCCGCCTTGGCAACAGGAAAAGCGTAATTGTCATAAATGACTTTATCGTATTCCTGGTTATTCTTAAATTTCTGATTGACGTCGTCCACCGCGCCCCGGAATGCATTGCCGAAGGCAAACGCCGTAGAATACGACTTGCCAACCATGGGGGCCGACGCCCCTTTTATTAATTCGTAATGCTCCTTTTTGATCAGCGTGCTATCACTCAGGATCTCATTCGTCAGAGTATACCTTCCCAGACTAAGTGTGACAATCCAGACGGCGAAGCCAACGGAAAACAGCGTAAGGCCAATTTTTTGAACAGCAGTCATAGCGTTGTTGAATTGTTTATTTGTGGAATCGTGAAAGGGGTGTTGGCAACATTATTTCCTTACCCAAACACTTTTTCCCAAAAAGTAGGCCTACCTCCCAGCTTTACGGTGTGGTCGTGATGCGTTTTGTTAAATGCGCGAACAATGGCTTTTTCGTGACGCTCGAAGAACTCAGGGTCAAAGTGCGCTTCGCGCAGGTGCGACAGCACGTAGCCGACACTTTTCTTGCCTTTGATCCATTTCTCACACACCTCATGGCGCAGACGCATTCCAAAGGTGTTAATACCCGTTACTGACTCATTGCTCGTCCGATAATTAATTCGCAGGGCTATCTTTCCGCTGGGATGTTCCCAGTAGAAAGTCTGAAAGCCCTCCGGTACCTGAGCGGGTACCTGGCCATAGGTTTGATATTCAATATCGAAGAATTTGGCCGAATTGAAAAATACGCCGGGTTGGTACTGAGTTTTGGTCTGACTAATGCTGCGGGCTACGGTTTCGCCCATGATGCGGCCCGTGTACCAGATTTGCTCCACGGGTTTGCGGCCCTCGAGCGGTTCGCGGTGCTGCACACAGTCGCCAATGGCGTAGACATCAGGTAGGTTGGTTTCTAGGAATTTATTAACCAGAATACCCTTATCCGTTTCGAGTTCAGTGTCCTGGAACTGCTTGATATTAGGGCTCACACCCACAGTAAGTCCTACAAACTGGCAGTCAAGTTTATCACCGCTTTTGGTCACTACCCCGCCGACCCGCTCACCCTGGGCGGTAATTTCTTTCAGTTCGGTGGCAAGCCGCAGATCCACCCCGTGCTCACGAATATGCCTGCCTATCATCTTTGCCTCTTCGGGAGGCAGCACGGCATCCCAGAATGCCTGTTCGCGAACCAGCATGGTAACCGCGATGTCGCGCGTCAAGAGCATTTCGGCCATTTCAATGCCAATTAAACCACCCCCCACGATTACTGCCCGTTCGATGCCCGCGGTATTGGCTTCCATCGTTTCAAGATCCTGGTAGCTGTAGAGTCCCTGCACGCCAACCAGATCCTGGCCCGGCCAGCCAAACTGATTACTTACTGAACCCACCCCCAAAATCAGGATGTCATAGGTAAGCTCGCTGGATACCTCAGTGCCCTGGTCGAGGAGGCTGAGGGTTTTATTGGCAAAATCGAAGGTTTGTACCCAGGCGTACCTAAGCTCAATGCGGTTTTTCTCCCAAAAATAATCTTCGTAGGGTTTGGTATGCGCATACTTCATGTGGCCCATATAGATGTACATGAGCGCCGTACGGGAGAAAAAATGCTCGGTTTCGGCGGAAATAACCGTAATCCGGTAATCAGTATGCTTGCGGATATGCCGCGCTGCCGTTATGCCGCTGATGCCATTTCCGAGTATGACGACGTGTTTCATTCAGTGGAAATTATAGAATTGAAAGTGGAAACCGGGTCGCCCGTGCGATTGAAAGTTCTCTTGCCGACTATTGGATAAGATTCTATAGTTTGAGATCGCTGGTCATTTATCGAAAAGCGCCGATTCTATCCGGATAGGATTACTGAGTAGTTTGTGGACCGGGCAGGAATTGGCGATAGCCAATAGGCGGTCGCACTGCTTGGGACTCAGGTCGCCTTTTACTTTTATACGGCGGGTAATCAAAGGGGCCTCATCCCGTTTCACGGTCATTTCTAGCTTTACATCCACATCTTCCAGAATCCAGCCCTTGCGCTGAGCGTACATTTTAAGAGTAATGCTGGTGCAGGCTCCTAATCCCGCCAGAATGAGTTCGTAGGGTGTGAGGCCCTGGTCATTGCCGCCCAGCGAGGTAGGTTCATCAGCCAGCACCTCGTGGTGGCGTGCGTGCAGGGATACTAAGTAGTCTTCATCCCCCAGGGTAGCCTGCAAAGTAGTCAGACTCATAAAATCGGTGAATTAGGTAGTTTCAGAAAAGTAGGAATTTAACCAACAGAAAACAACCCCCGGGCGGAATGTCCCCGGGGTAGGGTAGGTACCCTATTGGTCATACGCTAAAAAAGTGCGTCAGGTTTCGTCGTTATCGCCCAGAAGTTTTGCCAGGGGCATCGTGTGGGGCGAAAACTGCAAGACCACCCGAAGTGCCCCCGTTAACGGCAAAGCTATGATGGCTCCACCGACACCCCAAACCATACTAATCATAATGATGGAAACGATGCTGAAAAAGGGATTTAAACCCACGGCATTTCCTACCAGAAAGGGTGATAGCGTATAGTTTTCTATGATCTGGGCCACTGCCATAACGCCCACTACGATAAGAAAAGACGAAGGTTCGCCGGATATCAGGGCGATCAAGGCCGCTGTACCTCCCCCGATAAGATTGCCGATGTAGGGCAAAAAGGAAAAAATAGCCGCGATAATTGCCAGCAATATACCGTGCTTGATACCCCCAATCATGAAGCCGATGGCGTAGACGACGGCCAGAGCAGTAACGTCCTGCAGCATACCCCAGATATATTTACTGGCCGTATCACGGGCTTTGAAAATCGTCTCGTACGCGCGCTGTTTGTCCTCCGGCTTAACACAACTGATAATGAACTTCTGGATTTTGTCCCGATGGGAAAGCAACAGAACCACATATACGTACATCAGAAGGAAATTGGTGACAGTATTGGTGAATGAACCGAAGACCGTCAAGCCCAGCGATCCCAATTTAGCTACCTGTTCCTTAACTTTGTCCACCTGCATATAGGGTTCCATGCCAGTTTTGGCCTGAATGAAGCTCTGGACCTGACCCAATAGCTCGCTAAGCTTGTCTTGCATGCGGGGTAAGTCTTTGGATACCAAACTGATCTGATAGTACATCAATCCCCCTAATAGGGTGAAGAAAAGCACCAGGATGAGCGTACACGCCAACACCGCCCAACCTCGTCCCATGCCCTTTTTCATGAACCAGTCCATAACCGGACTCAACACCATTGCCAGAATGATAGCAATAAAAAAAGTGACCAAAAAAGGCCGTCCAAGGTACATGGCTGCCGGGATGCCTATCAAAACAATGATCCAGTGCGAGAGAGTCGCGATACGTTCCTTCATTGGGGTTTTGTCCGTAGTTAAATTTACTAGCTACGATTAAAAAAGTGTGCCGTTGTCATATACGTAAAACGAGCGGACATCGCGACTTGGCTGCATAGGGCAGAATTCGATGCTATTTCGGATTGAGTCCAAAACTGATTCCCCCGTAGATGTCGACGCCCTGGGCTTTGAAGCGTCCATTCCGTGAGAACAGGCCCAGCAAATTGTCAGATCCAATGGCCAGCCCTCCTACCCGTAAACCTGTCCCTATGGCCCAAGCACCGTTTTGCCGAATAATAGGAAATGATAACCCTATTTTCTCGGATTCATAGCGGGGAATCACAGCCCACAGACCTGTTTGTTGAAATTGGGGGATGTTGGTGCGGTTGATGCCCTGAATGACCGTGGCATTGACATAAATATGATTGACTACCTGAATATCGGCGCTCAGGTTGAGGGCGGTGGGTGTGGCTATGGTGAATGACCCCGTGTTGTCTTCATCTCTCAGGCCAAATTCGTCCTCAAAAAGGCGTCCAAAGGCGTTAAGTTGATTTTCGCCCTCGCGCGGTGAACTATACCCGCGCCATTCTTTCTCGGTGATCTGGCGGTCATTGGCTTGGATATTATAATTTTTGACATTTTTCCCCGCGTAACGAATCTGTCCCGCATCGGTCAGTGAGGCACTCAGGCGGAGGGTAGGTAAGGCACCCTCATCAGCGAGAGTTTCGTACGACAGCCCTACATCCCATCCCCATCCCCGGCCGCTGGCATTGCGCCCAAACAACCAACCCGGCGACAGAAAAGAGGCCCGGTCGGCATCGGCGTAGCCCATTGTGGCATCAAAGCGGTCAATTTGCATATAAACTGCATTAGAGATAGTTGAGTCAGGGAGCAATCGGTAGTTGAGACTACGATTATGCACGTAGCCCCCGGCATACCCGAAGTACCTTTTCAACGTAAATCCTCCTTTCAGACGGTAAGCATCCGTCTCGACCAGTACCTGACCCAGCGATAGCGCCCACTCCGAATATGCCTGACTCGTGAGGTTAAACCGATTTTCGGACTGCGAAGCAAATAACGCCAGGTACCCCAAATCCTGCAAGTTGCTCTGGTTGGCCAGGCCAAGCCGCGCGATGGCCATGATACGCTCGGAGGCATCAGCCACCTGGAATCCACTTCGAACGCGGGTCATCAGGCCCAGGTTCGTTTTATCGCTGAGGCGAAACGAAATAGCCGGTCCTCGCAGCTGGCCGGCGAGGGTGCCGTTTTTGGGTTTTCCGTTTCGTATTTCTTCCAAGTCATAAGGATCGAGCGGGCGGTTATTTTTCTTTTGCAAGAGATCCAGCATGGAGAAAGGCGCAGCGTAACGCACATAATTATTGTCCAGGTGGAGACCACCCGATAATAAATTGAGCCGAACGAGGTAGCGGCTGTCAGCAAGGAAAGCCGGATTCTGGTAAGCCGAATACAGGCCACCGTTGGCTTGGGAAGAAATTCCCAGAAAACCCTGGGCGTTGCCTAAGGTGGAGTGAAATAGGCAGGCCAGTCCTGCGAAGAGGAAAGCGGGGATACGGTTCATGGCTTTATGGATTAACCTTGGACGGCGAGCCACTAAAAGCATGCCTATTCCATAAACGCCCGTTGTGGAGTACTATTTCAAAAGTAAGCCTGGAAGCACGATGTATTAATTTTCCAAAACTACAAACTCAACTTGCCGATTCAGCCAATTTTGGTCCCCGGTGTTATAACCGGCGGGGGGCGATATCTCTCCTGAGCAGATAGGCATAAATGACCTTCCCCCGATTTTCGGATAGGTACTGGTTAAGCCGGGCGTCGCCCACGTTGTCGGTATGGCCGGCAACTTCTATTTTCAATTTCGAATTATTCCGCAGAGTACGAAAGAGTTTTTCCAGTTGATCACGCGATTCGGGCCGCAAGTCATACTTACTTTGGTCAAAGTAAATATTAACCAGCTTTATAATATCGTTCACTTTCAGATCGGTAAACACCGAATCCACCCGCTTTTCCATGAGCGCCGTGTACTGGTAAAATCTACAAGTGTCAAAGAATACCAACAGAATCTCCTCAATCGTGAAGTACCCCTCAGAAGCAGTTTCGACAGTCACCATGTCGTAGCTGTACATTTTTATATTGAAGTTTACATTTTGTCAGGGCCGATTGGCCCCTTCAAACCGCTTGGTAGCTTTATGTAGGAAAATCTTAAACGAAGCGGCAATCTCCTGACTGGTCTGCTCGTCCAGGGCCCTCACCGTAAACAGGGTAACGGGAGGCTAGGTAGCAATATCCTGGGCGAATATCTGCGTAAGGAAGAATCCATTCGCGATAAAAACTAGAAATAGCGCACGCCTGCGATTGAGGGTAAAGTGTGTTGGGTGATGATTTAACGAGCAATCAGCGTAAATACAGGTATAAATCCGCTACAAGGATTATATTATGGGGATAATTATCCCCATAATATAATAGACCGTTGTTCTTAGAGCACTAAAATTGGGTTATTGGGAATCAATAATTCTAAATTCAGAAACTGGTACGAGCTTTTTACCTTTCAAATCAGCTAACATTATTCACTAGACCCCTTTTCAATCATGCTTAAATGGACCATCATCTTTCTCGTTGTGGCAATCATTGCCGGTGTACTGGGCTTTGGCGGCGTGGCGGCCGGAGCAGCCGGTATCGCTAAGATTCTGTTCTTCGTATTCATCGTTCTTTTTGTGGTCAGCCTCATCTTTGGCAGATCCCGACTCTGACTTAATAGGAATGCTATAAAAAAAGGAAGGGGGTACCAGCTGGTACCCCCTTCCTTTTTTTATAGCAT
>JBBRDE010000175.1:0-11814 GCA_038204185.1 Cytophagales bacterium | reverse complement strand
AAACCTGATCCCTTATCTTTGTCCGGAGCATTTGAATTCAGAATTCACTATGATTTCTACTAACCTTACCCCGGCCGAAGTTCCTGACGAGCTTTTGGCCAGCTACGAAACCGTCATCGGCCTGGAAGTACACTGCCAGCTACTCACCGAATCCAAGCTTTTTGCCTCTGATACCAACCGCTTTGGCGGCGAACCCAATACGCACATCAGCCCGCTGACGCTGGCGTTACCGGGCACCTTGCCCAAGCTGAATAAGAAAGCCGTAGAGTACGCGGTACGGCTGGGCTTAGCCTGCGGGTGTGCCATCAGCCCGCGTACCATCTTCGACCGTAAGAATTACTTCTACCCCGACCTACCCAAGGGATACCAGATTTCGCAGGATAAAGCGCCGATTTGTGTAGGCGGTAGCGTCCTGGTTTCCACCAAAGGTACCGGAAACGAAACGGTAGAACGCGCCATTCGCTTTCACCACATTCACCTGGAAGAAGACGCGGGCAAATCAGTACACGATTGCAATACCACCGACACCCAGCTCGACTACAACCGCGCGGGTACCCCGCTGGTGGAGATGGTGTCAGAGCCGGACTTACGCTCCGCCGAGGAAACGGGTGCGTTCGTAACCGAGGTCCGTCGACTGGTAAGGTACCTCGATATCAGCGATGGTAATATGGAAGAAGGCTCGTTACGCTGTGATGTAAACGTTTCCGTGCGGCTTGTGGGAGCAGAAGAGTACGGCACCAAAGTAGAAATCAAGAACATGAACTCTATCCGTAACATCATGCGGGCTGTGGAGTACGAGCGGCGGCGGCAGGTTGCCACGCTGGAAAACGGCGATTCGCTCTTTCAGGAAACCCGCATGTTTGACGCCGAAACCGGCGAAACCTACGGGATGCGCGTGAAGGAAACTATGAACGATTACCGGTATTTCCCCGATCCTGACCTCTGCCCGGTGGAATTATCGGAGGAAAGAGTGCAGGAAATCAGAAGCCAAATGCCAGCCCTGCCCCGCGAACTCCGGGAGAAATTTGTTAGCCAGTACGGGCTGCCGCCCTACGATGCCGAGGTGCTGACCGATACGCGCGATGTAGCCCGCTATTTTGAGGAAGTGTGTGGCATAACCACTCATTACAAAACTGCTTCGAACTGGCTCATGGGGCCCGTGAAGTCGTATTTGAATGAAATCGGTACGGAAATCGCCGATTTTCCTGTGACACCAGGTACCCTGGCCGAACTGATTGAGTTAGTAGAAACGCAGGTCATCAGTCACTCGGTAGCCACCCAAAAAGCTTTTCCGGCTTTAATCCAGGAGCCTCAGCGCTCACCCCGAGAATTGGCTGAGGCAAACAACTGGCTGCAAAACCGCAATACCAGCGAACTTGGAACGTTGGTAAATGAAGTACTACAAGCCATGCCAGACAAGGTAGTTGCCTACCAAAAAGGCAAAAAAGGCCTGATGGGGCTTTTTGTGGGGGAGGTGATGAAAAAGTCGAAAGGAAACGGTGACCCAAAGCTTATCAATCAACTTTTAGTTGAGAAACTGCGTTAATACTACTCGGTTTGAACTATATAATCAATCAATTCTGAATCAATGAGAAAAATACAGTTCCTCACGTTCTTCCTGCTGCTTAGCGTGGCTGGATTTGCGCAGCAAGCCGTTACTCCCAAAGAATTTACGATAACGGGTAAAGTAAAAAACGGCTCGGCGGGTGAGAAAGTGTACCTCCAATTTTCCACCAATCCGCCCACTACGTTAGATTCTGCCAAGCTGGCGGCCGATGGTACCTTTACGATCAAAGGCACTGAGAAAGAGGGAGGTAATTTCTACATGCTCGATCTGGCCGGACGCCAGAAAATTGTACTCCTGGTAGAGGGGGGTGAAAACTTCACGGTAACGGCCGATGGCTTTGAACAAAATTCAAAAGGAGAGCCAGGTACCTATGAAGTGAAAGGCTCCAAAAACATGGACTACTACGCCAAACTGATGGACCTCAATCAGGCGATGGTGACCAAAGTGAATAAATGGAACGACGAATACGCCAAGGCTACGGATAAAAAGGACGAAAAGAAAATGCAGGAAATCCAGAACAACTTCCAGCAAGCCGAAATAGATCATGTAGCAAAGATAAAAACATTGTTGCCCGAAATGGGAAGTTCGCTGGTGGCCATTTTTGCCGCCAATAACCTACTGAATCCTCAGCGCGATTTCGCCGAGATGGAGGCGGTAGCCCAGCGTTTTGAAAAAGAAAATTCTTCGTCTAAAATCGTTCAAGCCTATCTGGGCTATATCAAACGTATCAAAGGCGTGGCGGTGGGAGACGAGGCCCCTGACTTTACGCTGAACAGCCCCGAAGGCCAGGATATAGCCCTTTCGTCGCTGCGGGGTAAGTACGTGCTGATCGATTTCTGGGCTTCGTGGTGCGGTCCCTGCCGCATGGAGAACCCGAATGTGGTGAAGCTCTATAATAAATACAAGGACAAGGGTTTCGCGATTTACGGCGTTTCGCTGGATAAAGACAAAACTGCCTGGTTGGGTGCTATCAAAAAAGACGGCCTGACCTGGACGCATGGCTCCGACCTGAAATTCTGGAATTCGGCCGTTGCCCAGACCTACGGCGTCAATGCCATTCCGGCCACGTACCTAGTGGATAAGGAAGGCAAAGTAATCGCCAAAAACCTACGTGGAGCGTCCCTGGAAGCCAAAATCAGTGAGCTGCTCGGGGGAGAATAAGATACCCTGATTTATAGCAAAGTAAAGAAAAGCCCGGCCCCACGTCGGGCTTTCTTATTATCTTGCGACTCCAAAAAACTAGCTGAGACCTCTAACCCCCTCAAAATGAAAATTGCCATCATTGGCTGCGGAAACATGGGCATGGCCTTTGCCCGGGCCTTCCTGAAATTTGATTTGGTCAAAAAAGAAGATTTTTTGCTGGTCGAAAAAAGCTCCGAACGCATGGAAAGCCTACGGGGATTTCAGCCGGGCGTTCTAACCGGAATCATAGATCCAGAAATTGGTGCGTATGATCTGGTGATTCTCTCCGTAAAGCCGCAGGATTATTTGCTGGTGGCCGAATCGTTGCGGGAATTCATCCAGCCCCGGCAAATCGTGTTTTCGATCATGGCAGGCATCGCGATTCAAACCATTCAAAGCACTTTGAATCATCCGGCGGTTGTACGGGCGATGCCCAACACACCCGCGATGCTGGGCATGGGCATTACCGCCTATGCAGCCTCGCCGGAGGTGGAGAGAGACCAGTTAAGGAAAGTGGAGAATCTGATCAATGCGACGGGACGATCGGTTTTTCTGGAAGATGAATGCCAGCTGGATGCCGTCACGGCGCTAAGTGGCAGCGGCCCGGCGTATTTTTTCTACCT
This sequence comes from Cytophagales bacterium, assembly GCA_038204185.1. Classification (GTDB taxonomy): domain Bacteria; phylum Bacteroidota; class Bacteroidia; order Cytophagales; family Spirosomataceae; genus Salmonirosea. The sequence goes on along the minus strand of JBBRDE010000175.1, from coordinate 8,442 downwards.
GGTTAAAACGATGATTGAAGCAGGTAAACAGATGGGCTTCGAAGAATCAGTAGCTACGCTGCTGGTGAAGCAGACCATGCTGGGCTCCTACCACCTGATCAATAACGCCGATCGTTCGCTGGATGAGCTTATTAAAGCGGTAGCCTCTAAAGGGGGTACTACCGAAGCGGCCCTGCGGGGCTTCGAAGCGGGAAATTTGGCCGAGGCTCTCACGCAGGGTATTCACGCTGCGCAAAAACGCGCTACGGAACTTTCGCAAGGCTAGGAGCCTGTTTACATCAGCTCGCCTTTCAAATAAACGAACCCTTTTCGGTTTTCATAATCCGCATAGGGTTGGCCACCTCTACTCCACAACTCCCAAATAATTGAAGGGAGTAATCGTGCGCAGCTCCTGGCGAATTGCTTCCGACACGTCGAGGGTTTCGATAAAGCGAGACAACGTTTCGTGGGTGACACGATCGTTGGTACGGGTGAGTTCTTTCAGCACTTCGTAGGGCTTGGGGTACCCCTCGCGGCGCAAGATAGTCTGAATGGCTTCAGACACCACCACCCAATTTTCTTCCAGTTCGGCGCGTATCACCTGCTCGTTGAGTTCCAGTTTGCCCAGCCCTTTCAGGAGGGAGTGCAACGCAATGACCTGGTGGGCTATAGGCACCCCAATGTTGCGGAGTACGGTGGAGTCGGTAAGGTCGCGCTGCAGGCGTGAAATGGGCAATTTGGACGAAAAATGCTCGAACAGTGCGTTAGCGATTCCTAGATTTCCTTCCGCGTTTTCAAAATCAATGGGATTGACCTTATGCGGCATGGCCGAGGAGCCTATTTCACCCGCTTTGATCTTCTGCTTGAAGAAGTGCATGGAAATGTACGTCCACATGTCCCGGCTCAAATCCAGCAGAATAGTATTCAGGCGCTTCAGTCCATCGAACGTAGCGGCCAGATTGTCGTAATGCTCGATCTGAGTCGTGTGGCGGCTGCGTTTCAGGCCCAGGCCATCGACGAAGTGATTAGCAAATTGCATCCAGTTGATCATAGGGTATGCTATGTGGTGGGCGTTGAAATTGCCCGTAGCTCCTCCGAATTTGGCTGAATGAGGTACTTGGTCCAGTAATTCAAACTGCCGCTCCAGACGCTCCACAAATACCAGAAACTCCTTGCCTAACCGAGTTGGCGAGGCGGGCTGTCCGTGCGTGTAGGCCAACATGGGTATGTTGCGCCATTCGATCGACATGCGCTTCAAGACAAAAAGTACCTGCCGAAACAGGGGTTTAATCTGCCGATCGAGGGCATCCTTGAGCGATAGCGGAATAGCCGTATTATTGATGTCCTGCGAAGTGAGGCCAAAATGGATAAATTCCAGGTGTTTTTCCAGACCAAGCGATTCAAACTTTTCTTTAAGAAAATACTCCACTGCCTTCACATCATGGTTGGTTTCCTTCTCAATTTCCTTGATGTGGAGTGCCTCGACTTCGTTGAAGTTCTTATATATGTCACGGAGTTTCGGGTAAAAAGACTTGTCTATTTCTTTTAATTGGGGAAGCGGCAAATCGCAGAGTGCAATGAAGTATTCTACTTCTACCATTATCCGGTAGTAGATCAATGCGTATTCTGAGAAATAGGACGAAAGTTCGGTTACCTGTTTATGGTAGCGGCCGTCTACGGGCGAGATGGCCGTCAGTTGATTCAAGTTCATACGTCAGGAAGATTTGTTTTTGAGGGTGCAAAGGTAAGGGAATTAACCCTTTACGAGCCCGGTATGTGACCTAAAATGTTATTTTGGCATTTATAGTGGAAATTTTGACACAATTCTCGTATTTGCCGCATCAATTCATTACTGAACCCTTTTTCTGAAAATACATGCTCTCATCCCCTTTTCTCGGTGAACTCGTCGGCACTACCGTTTTGCTCTTGTTGGGCGACGGTGTGGTGGCCAATGTGGTACTTAAGCAAACCAAGGGCCACGATGGTGGCTGGATTGTCATTGCTACGGGCTGGAGTCTGGCCGTAGCCATGGGAATCTTCACGGCCAATGCCTTCGGCAGTGCCGATGCGCACATCAACCCTGCCGTTACTTTGGCAGATGCCATCCTCACCAATGATTATTCGAAAATAGCTACCTATATACCGGCCCAGCTCATAGGGGCTTTTCTTGGGGCCGTACTCATGTGGCTGCAGTACCTGCCACACTGGCGGGCTACCGAAAGTCCGGCTGCTAAACTAGCTTGCTTTGCCACCGATCCTGCCATCCGCTCTACGGTACCTAACCTGATAAGCGAAATCCTGGGTACCATCGTGTTGATCGTTGGCGTAAACGCTATCAGTAAAGTGGAAGGCATCCAGGTAGGTTTGGGGCCCTATCTGGTGGGGCTGCTGGTGTGGAGCATCGGCTTGTCGCTGGGCGGTCCGACGGGGTATGCCATCAACCCGGCGCGTGATTTGGGCCCCCGGCTGGCCCACGCCCTGCTGCCCATCCACGGCAAAGGTGGATCAGATTGGAGCTACGGCTGGATTCCCGTAGTTGGTCCCATGATCGGCGCGGCGCTGATCGCTATTCTGCTGGGAATGGTTTCGTTATAAAGGTACCCTCGATCGGGACTCTACTTGCCGCCCACAATGACCTCCGTCATGGTGTCCAGGGCCAGGTACGTTTGGGCCAGGCGGAGGATATCTTCGGCGGTAGTGGCGTGAATTTGCTCGATATAGCGCTCGAAGAAATCGGCGGGTAAGCCGTCCATAATCAGGATTTTCTGACGGTCGGCCACGTCAAAGGCAGTATTCAGCGAACCGGCAAATTCGCCTGCCATGAAGTTTTTTACGGTTTGTAGCTCTTCGTCCGCCACGGGTACTGTTTGCAACAGGCTGATTTCCTTACGTATTTCGTCCAGGGTCTGCTGGGTAAATTCTTTCTTGACATCCGTCCCGATCATAAAATATCCCTCGTGCTGCAGCGTGGATACGTTGGACGAAATGCCGTAGGTGAGCCCTTTCTCTTCCCGGATATTCTTCATTAGTCTTGAACCGAAGTACCCTCCCAAAATCTCATTCGTGACCAGCATTTTGTAGTAATCGGGATGGTGGCGCGTAAAAAGTCGCTTACCAAGGCGGATGCACGATTGCAGGCTTTCAGGCCTTTCGACCATGATTATTTTCTCGGGGGTGGTATTGTTGAGGTAGGTCGGTTCGCTCTGCGCTGTAGCCGTGAGGGAGTTGCCCTTTCCCAAAAAAGTATTCACGGCCTCTACCTCCCCGCGACCTACCTTACCCGCTATGATCAGCCGATAAGGGGCGTGTTGAATTTGGGATTTGTAGCAAGCCATGGCCTCTTCTTTAGCCAGGCTGATAATCTGCTCCTCGTCGCGGCGACGGCCGTAGGGATGTTTGGGACCAAAAAGTGCTTCTCGGAATTGAGTAGTGGCGCGGTAGGCATTTTTCTCCCAGTTAACGCGGTGGTTCTGCAAGGTAATGTTGCGCAGGTCATTCCATTCTTTTTCGGGAAATGTGGCATCCGCGATGATTTCCTGCACGATGGGTAGTACTTCCGGTAAAAAACGCGCCAGACAATACACTACGATGCCGGAACGATCGGACGTATGACTCATTTCGGTAAAGGCCCCCACCCGGTCGAAAGCCGCGCTGATTTCGGCTGATGTTCGGGTAGAGGTACCTTCCGGCAGCATCTTGATGGCAAAGTAGGAGGCACCGGGTGTGGATTCGTACCAGGTGCCAGCCTCAAAAAGCACTTCCAGCCGGATAACGGGCTGATCACCGATGTTGATTATATGCAGGGGTAGACCGTTGTCCAGCGTCAGCGTTTCGACGGTGGGCAGGTTAATGTGACGGATTACCTGAAAAGGTGGGGCAATGGTGCGATCGAGTTGCATACAAAAAAAGAACAGGGAGTATAAAAAAGAATGACATCCTGTAGGGACGTCATTCGGGAAAGAAATAAATATGTTGGCTTAGTTTTCCAGTTCTTCTTCGAGCAAAGACCGGTCTTTCTTCTTCAAATTCATGGATAGGGAGATGCGTAGGGTCTGGGCCAGCGGGCTACCCTGACGCTGGGGCATGAGGTAGGCAAAATCGACACCGTATTTTTCCTGGAAACGGGCTCCGAACCCAACGGTGAAGTATTTGCGGTCACCTTTCATCCGACTCTCGCTGAAATAACCGAAGCGGGCCGCGAACACATCATTGTACCAGTATTCTACACCCGTTGAAATCATGATCTCTTTCACTTCCTCGCTAAAACCATCGGGAGCATCGGCAAATGAGCCAAAAATACCACCCAGGGTAGACAAATCTCTCGGGTCGACGCCCCGCGTTACCACAGGTACCCCGTTTTGCAACACATACACAGGTGGGGTTGGTACCATTAGTTTGTTAGCGTCCAGTACGAAGTTGAAGCGGTTGCGGCCATCGGCGGTAAAGGAAAGACCCGTGCCCAATTTTAAGTTCGTGGGGATAAAGTATTTGTCATCACTACCGTACGACACCTTACCGCCCAAATTGGAAATCATCAGGCCCCACGACCAGGTGAGGTTGCTGCCCGTTTCTTCATTGCTGAATTCTTTCTTGTAGTAGGCGCTAATATCGCCCGCCGCCGTAGACGCAGGACGAATGGAGATGCCGTTGACGATTGAGCTACCCGCCAAATTAGAGTTAATATATTTCAACGTAAGACCCACCGAAAAATTTTCGCCCAGCTGACGGCCGTAGGTAGCTCCCGCCATAAATTCCCGGGAGTTGAAGGTGCCGATATTCTGCCCCTGATTATTTCGTAAATCTAATAGGCCCAAATCAAAATAATTGACCGATAGTGCTATCACTTGGCCCTTAGCCACTTTCTTATAGCCGGTTAGGTAGGTGAAATACATATCATCCACCAGGTTGCGCAGCCACGGAGTATAGGAAACGGATACGCCGAAATCGTCCTTTAGGTAAGGAAGCTTGGCCGGGTTCCAATAAGTGGCATTGGCATCGGGGCTGAGGGCCACACCTGCATCACCCAGTGCAGCACTACGGGCATCGGGCGAAAAATTAAGGAAAGCCAGTGGGGTGGTGGGGATGCGGCCCGTGGTATCCTGTCCCGTTACAAGCTGAGCCTGAGTGGTCAAAACCCCTCCGCAAAGTAGTAACGCGGAAGAAAGGCTAACGAAAAGACGATTCATATTTCCTTGGTTTGGCGGTAAAGAGTAACGGTGAAAGCTTAGAGAGTTAGATAAACTTAATGACGAAAGTACTATAAAATTTAAATTAACCAGCCCGATTCGTCATCATCAGGGTACGCGCAAAAGCTTTCCAGCCTGCCGGGCCATACTTTGATCTTTGACAGAACGTATTTGTACATCGTACAAGTATAGGGCAATTTTGGGATCTATGAACAGACTACTGCCATTTAAATTGATCGTACCGGTCAGGGTTGGTTCACTGGTATAGTATATATGGTTAAAAGTATGAATCAACTGGCCTGCTATACTAAATAACCGGATCGTAACCTCGACGTCTTCCTCCGGCCGGTTATGCGCAACACTGAACGAAAGTCGCTCTTGGAACGGGTTGGGAAAAAGCGAGGATAAAGTCAGCCGGATTCCGCTCGTCCCGGCGACTACAAATCGCAACGTGCGTTCCGATGAATTAGTATAATTGTCCCAAATTTTTATCCGAAGGGAATGACTCCCCGCCGGAAGATTATTGAAGGGGAAACGGATGGTACCCCGCTGATAATCATTGGGATGGGCCTGAAAATAGTCGTTGAGAATATAGGTGGCGGTATCGTTTAGCACCGCCGTGAGGTTTTGCCCAAGACCCGCTGAGGAAATACTGATGCCGCTCGCATCGAAAGTTCTGACCCAGAGTACAGAATTAGAAGGGACCGTCTGCCCATCCCGAAAGGTACTATCGTTCAGGAAGGCCGTAAACTGCGGAGGCGATTGGTCGGCGGGGTTGAGGTCGGCTCCCCCTACCTGAATGGCCAGCTGTCCGGCTGCATCGGCCAAGCTATCGCTCCGAATTGCGTACACGCTCACACGCCCCGGTCCGGGACGATAGTCGATGTTGCGGGGGACTACGAAATCGACTGTAAAACGGCCCTGTTGTACCGTCACCAGTCCTTCATATAGTTTACTCCTCAATTCGCTATATTCGACAGCGGCTCCTCCCTCTCCGTTGGTGCGAAAGCGGACGGGCTTGTCGTAAACCGTAACCGAAGCCGTCCCATTGAATGTGGTGGCGATCTGGGTAGAACCTTTTTTGTATAAAGCACCGCGCAGCGTCACTTTTTTCAGGGCGCCCAGGGTGTCCGGCTCGCTAAGCCATCTTACCTCATATTCCGCTTGCGCCAGTTTCATCGATGGATCGCCCAGCAGGGCAAAATTTCGGTTAAGGCTTCCGCTCAGGCTGTTGTTTTTGGTGCTTTTCATTAAATCGCCCACACGCGTCGCAGTACTTCCGGTTGCAAGAGCTTCATAAAAAGCTTTGTTTAAAGAAAAATTGGTGCTCGAAAATACGGGCCGGGTCGTGGTGAGTGCTCCAATGGCCGCGCCCCGGGGGCTCAGTACCATCAGTTCGGCCCCGGAAACCAGGGCCGGGTCGTCGTAACGACCAAACTCGCAGGTAGCCGTCAGCAATAAGGGTAGGTTATCATAACCCCGGACGGCTTGCATGTCGGCCAGGGTCAGGATTTGTTCCTCGGCCCAGCCCGTAGTACCGCCGTGTCCGGTATAGTTCAGTATTAGGGTACCTTCATTGATACGTTGCCGGATCGTAGCGTTCAGGTCGGGGTTTTTGACGCCTTCGGGAGACGTTACCTGCGGAAAGGCGTCGACAAAGAGACGCTGGGTCAGGAATTGGCCCTGAATCCGGGTGGCCAGTAAATCGGCGTGTTGCTGATGTATGTTCCCATCGCCGTCGTCGGCTACAAAGCTGATCCTGTTGCGCCAACGGCCCAGGGTCTTGACAGATGACCCGTAATGAATCAATTTATCCACGACGGTACGAGCCTCCTCCCGCGACTTGACCGGCAACCGCCCTATACCCAGATCAATGGTGTGGTCGCCCGCTGGACTTTCGAGCCATTCACCTTCATGCGTATCAAGGAAGCCAAAATAATCATCGGAAGAATAGGTGAAGACCGGCTGCAGCGACTCGCGGCTCTCGTACACCGGTATCCACTGCCGCTGCTGCGTAGCCGACTGAGTACCGCCGCGATTTTTGTAGTCATAGGTAGCATCCCCAAAAAGGAGCAGGTAGCGCAGGCGCTCCGGTTTCTGCCCATATAGGTACTTCACAAAATCCCGGATTGCCGTGGGGTCGGGCTTGCCCGCCGAAAATTCGTTGAATACCTGATCAGTTGTCACCACGGCAGTACTCAGCCCGTCGTTTTTTTGACGGAATTCTGCCAAAAGATTGGCTTCATTTCGCCAGGCTGCGGGTGCGACAATCAATAGTTCAGGAACAGGGAGAGCATGTATATTCTGGTTCGCCACTTTTTGCCAGGCCGGAATGTCCCTTGATTGTAAAGGGGAAAAGCCAAGGTAGGCACGAATAGTACCCCCCCGGGAGGAGGTGAATTGTGCCATGCCGTCGGAGGTTCGTACGAGGGAGGCTACGCTTGGATGCAGCGGATCGACGATATACCACCATTGCCAATCGGCGGGAGCGTCTTTAAAGAGGTAGGTAACGGACGAGTCAGTCGTTGGAACGAATCGATAAATTTGCGGGGTTGGGTAGGCGCGGAGTTGCCGCTTTACCTGCAAGGCGGCATAATCCAGATAGGCCTGGGCATTGCTCTGGCCATTCCTGTCAAATTCAATCCCGATATCGAAAGTAGCTGGTGGTACTGTGCCTACGGGAAAGGCGTAACTCTTTTCGCTGCGTTGTGCTTTCAAATCATACCGATAGGTACTTACGGTACCCTGAGTTTGCTCGCCAACGGCCTGTCCGTTGATCTGCCAGCGAAGCCGGGTAGGTACCTGGGCCGAGGCAATGCCCGCGCCCCGGAGCAGGGCCAAGGAGTTGGGTACCACGCCCGGTAGGGCAGCCTTCAGATGTACTTTTCCTGATAAGCCCAGGTATTCGCCCCACCATTCCCGGCCCGATTGCAACAAATTGACCGTTTCCTGCTCGTGAAACCAGTAGTCGTCGAATTGGTCTACGGTGGTACCCTTTTTTGTCTGGGAAGCTACCCCCATTACGCGCAAGCCGGGCTGTGTGCCGACTGTCAGGTAATAGTAGCTACTGTCGGAATAGGCGTTAATCTGGTGAAAGAAAGAATTCTGTGCAGAATCATAGCGTACCACATGTGGCCCTTCAGCGTAGAAATACAGCGCATCGGACTCGTCAAAACGATTATCCTCTTCACCCTTTACCCAAATGGAATTCTGAATAAGATCGGTAGGTCGGGGCAGCGCATTGCTTTGTGGAAGCATAGCGCCCCCGTTGCCATAT
>JBBRDE010000174.1:0-11966 GCA_038204185.1 Cytophagales bacterium | reverse complement strand
CAGCTGGTGGATTACTACCTCGATGGAATTTACAAGCAGCAGGTGTATGGGGTATACGGTGATGTGAGCGTGAAAAACCGCAGCATATCGGGAAAATCCTCCTTTCAACCGCAGGGTACCCTCGAAATCGAGCGGGTACTGATAAGCACCGACTACCGTAAAAAGGAACTGGAAGAAATCATCCGACTGCGCAAAGGCGAGGCCAAGCCGTCGGCATCCTTTGCCAAGTTCTTTTGGCAAACTGAACATTTCGTGTTCCAGCGGCCCAATTTTTACACGACCGTCCGCATGTTTTCGACCCGTAACGCCAATATGGAGGTACCTTACAATGGTCCCGGTAAATTCACCCACCACAGGGCCGATGGTACCAACCACCTTATGTTGAAAGGGGATGAATACCTGAATGTGTGGCCCGTGTATGACTGGCAGAAGATACCCGGCACCACCGTTGTGCAGAAACCCCAGCTCCCCGGCCCGGATGATATCCAGAAAGAGGGCCTGACCGATTTTGTGGGGGCAGTCACCGATGGACTTTACGGGGCCGTCGTATTTGATTTCAAAAGCCCGCACGATCCGCTGGAAGCCAAAAAATCGTGGTTTTTCTTCGATGAGGAGTATGTTTGTCTGGGTACTGGAATTAAGGCAAATACTGATCTGAACGTAGCCACGACCCTGAACCAAGTCCTGTTGCGAAGCGATGTGAGCGTCATGCAGGAGGGTACCCCGCAAAAGATTACCCAGGGTAGCCGAACGCTACAAAACGTGAAATGGGTACACCATGATAGGGTAGGGTACCTCTTTCCTCAAAACGGTACTGTGAACCTGTCGAATCAGAAAGAAACGGGCAGTTGGGCGGCTATTACCGATCAGAAAAATATCAGCAAAGAGCCCGTCAGCGAAGAGGTATTTAGGTTGTGGCTCGATCATGGCAAGAAGCCTGCGGGGGCCTCCTACCAGTATATCGTGGTCCCTGACGTTACTGAGCAACAACTAAATGCTGCCAGCTCGAACAATCGCTCCATCGAAATCCTGTCCAACACGTCAGCCTTACAAGCCGTGAAGCAAAGCAAGCTGGGCATCACACAACTAGCTTTCTATCAGGCCGGTGCGTTAGACATCGAAAAGGGCGTGAACGTGCGGCTGGATAGCCCCGGTATGGCGATGTTGAAAATGCAGAACGGCCGACTCAGCGAATTAACCCTGGCTGATCCCTCCCGCAAATTAAGCCGGATGCTGCTGTCGGTGAGTGGAATTTATAAAGCGATAGGGGAAAACTTCCGTACCGTGGTGGATGAAGATCACAGTACAACCCTGTTCATTGTGGATTTGCCGCAGGGGGTTTATTTAGGGAAAAGTGTGGATTTGAAGGTGAAGTAGGGGGATTGGATTTTATTGGTGGGCATTGCGGGTATAGCGGTTGTACCAGAAATTGGCCTCAATTACGCTTAACAGCTTGTAAGAATCCACTACCCAGGGATAAGAACAAAAGGGGGTAATCGGAAAAATTCCGATTACCCCCTTTTGTTCTTACAAAAAATATCTGTTTTCTGATTGAAATTAGTCAGGCATTCCATTGATTCCGTACAGCCCTAAAAAACGAAAACCCGCCATTTCTGGCAGGTCTTCGTCTTGGTGTCTGGTTGCTTCGTCTTTCAACAATTGTTTTTTCCAGATATCATGTGTCAAATATAGCACCAAATTCTGAACTATCCAAATAAAAAATATAATATTTTGAGCAAAGTTTCTATTTTTCTGATTCAGTTGATTTTGAATCCAATAAACTATGAAACTTACCTCCCCAATCCATTCTGCTCCCGCAATATTTAAAGGAATTCTGGCTATCAAAATAATTCTTCTCCTGGGTCTGGGTACTTTGTCGAGTTTTGCCCAAACTGATCGAGATAAGATTCTAACCCTTAGAGTAGCTTCCAACCAGTCATTAAAAGAAACCGGGCATGATCGGTTTCTTTCCTATATGACGGATGATGTGCAGGTGACAACGGGCAATGGGACGCTGATTCAGGAAAAGGAAACGCTGCGCGCCTACCTGGCCAAAGCCGTAGGCAGTCAAATCTATTTTGTCCGAACGTCATTGGAGGTTGAAGTAAACCCAGAACGGGGGCTGGCCTGGGAATCGGGTACCTGGAAGGGGTATGATACTGAAAAAAGTGCCACCCCTATGAGGGGAGGCAGATACGCAGCCCAATGGACGAAAGCGAATGGGGAATGGCGGATACGGTCGGAGCTTTTTGTAACGCTAAACTAGCTTTGTGCTGGGTATCCGTGAATTGGTAGCCTTCGAATAGTATGCTAATCCCGGACACCAATAGGGTATAGGCGTCAACTTCAATAAAGTTGTATATTTGAAAACAGGTGCTTCCTGTCTACTCATCAACCCCTACCAATTCATACATGAAACATTTCTCCCGACTCCTGTTTGGTATACTCCTGACCCTTACCTCCCTGCTCGCTACGGGGCAAAAGAAGAAGACTACGCCCGTACCGGATAAGCCCGATACGTTTAACAAAGATCTATTTTCGGGCTTAAAGTTCCGGTCCATTGGGCCTTCGGTCACCTCCGGCCGGATTTCCGATTTTGCCGTTAATCCTACCAATAGCAGCGAATACTACGTGGCTACCTCTGCCGGTGGGGTGTGGAAAACATCCAACCATGGGGTTACCTATCAGCCTATTTTCGATGGTCAGGGTTCGTATTCCATCGGCTGCGTAACGCTGGCCCCTACCAATCCCAGCGTGGTGTGGGTGGGGAGTGGGGAGAACAACAACCAACGATCCGTGTCCTACGGCGATGGTGTGTACAAGAGCGAAGACGCGGGGAAAAGTTGGAAGAACATGGGGCTGAAAAACTCGGAGCATATCTCCGAAATTATCGTGCATCCTACCAATCCCAACATTATTTACGTAGGTGCCTACGGCCCGGTTTGGAGCGAAGGCGGTGACCGGGGCGTGTACAAATCCACCGACGGCGGCGCTACCTGGACCAACGTAAAATCGGTGAGTGCCTATACGGGCTGCAACGATCTGGTGATGGACCCTCGCAACCCCGACGTGCTGTACGCGGCCTTCCACCAGCGGATGCGGAAGGTGTATACCTACATCGGCGGCGGCCCGGAATCGGCCCTGTACAAATCCACGGACGGCGGCGCTACCTGGAAAAAACTGGAAGGCGGCCTGCCCGGTGGCGACATTGGGCGCATCGGTTTATCGATGAGTCCGGTTAACCCGGATGTCCTGTATACGGTAGTAGAAGCCCCGGACGACAAGGGGGGTATTTACCGATCAATGGATCAAGGCGCGAGTTGGGAAAAGCGGAACCCGTATTTTACTTCCGGCAACTACTACCAGGAAATCACCTGCGATCCCATCAATGTAGACCGGATTTACATTACGGATACCTACTACAAAGTGAGCAGCGACGGCGGTAAAACCGTGAGTAATCTGGGAGAACTCAACAAGCACATCGACAACCACTGCATCTGGGTTGATCCGAAGGACGGTGACCACCTACTAGTGGGATGCGACGGGGGCGTGTATGAAAGCTATGATTTTGCCAAAACCTGGGATTACAAGTCCAACCTACCCGTCACGCAGTTCTATAAAGTAGCTACCGACAACGCCTATCCTTTTTACGGAGTACACGGTGGTACGCAGGACAACCTGAGCCTGGGTGGTCCCAGCCGCACCACCTCGGCCAATGGTATTGTCAATGCCGACTGGTATGTTACTTCCCTGGGTGATGGCTTTGAAACTCAGGTGGATCAGTCCAACCCCGACCTCATTTATGCCCAAAGCCAGTACGGTGGGTTGGTGCGATTCGACCGGAAAAGTGGCGAGTACCTCTCCATCCGGCCCGTGGAACGGGAAGGGCAGGAGGCCGTCCGCTGGAACTGGGACGCCCCGCTGCTCATCAGCCAGCACAACAACGCCCGCCTGTACAGCGGCTCCAACCGGGTGTACCGTACCGACGACCGGGGCAATTCCTGGACCATCATCAGCCCGGATCTGAGTAGGCAGACGGATCGCAACAAGATAGAAGTGATGGGCCGGGTGCAGTCGGTGGATGCCATTGCCAAAAACGGCAGTACCGATATTTACGGACAGCTCACGACCATCGCGGAGTCTAAGCTCGACCCCGACCTGCTGTGGGTAGGTACCGATGACGGCCTGATTCAGCGGACAACGGACGGTGGGAAAAACTGGCAGAAAATGGATAACCTGCCGGGTGTACCCAACCAAACCTACGTACACCAAATCATCGCGTCACTGCACGACAAAAACACCGCTTATGTATGCTTCAACAATCACCGCGACGGTGATTTTAAGCCTTATGTTCTGAAAACCAACGATGGGGGTAAAAGCTGGAAAGCCATTCAGGCCGACCTACCCGCGCGCGGCAGCGTGTACACGATCGCCGAAGACCATATCGATTCCGACCTGCTTTTTGTGGGTACTGAGTTTGGCGTATTTTTCTCCACCAGCGGGGGGCAAAACTGGATTCAGATGAAGGGCGGGCTACCTACCATTGCCGTTCGGGACATCGAAATACAGCGCCGCGAGAACGACCTGGTGCTGGCTACCTTTGGTCGTGGCTTCTACGTCCTGGACGATTATTCCCTGTTGCGCAAACTCAAAAAGGAAGATTTTGATAAAACCGCTCAACTGTTTCCCATAAAAAAGAGCCTGATGTACTTGGAGCGCTTCCCGCTGGGCCTGCGCGACAAGGGCCACTTGGGTAGTAGCTACTTCACCACGCCAAATCCTCCGGTGGGGGCCGTGTTTACGTATTATCTCAAAGAAGACATCAAAACCCTCAAAGACAAGCGGCAGGAATCCGAAAAAACCATGCTGGATCGCAAGCAGAGCGTGTACTACCCTAGCCTCGACAGCCTGCGACTGGAAGACAATCAGCCTGATCCCTACCTGTTGTTTACGGTGTTGGATAAAGAAGGAAAAGTGGTACGGCACTTGAAAGCGCCCGCCAAAAAAGGCCTGCACCGGCTGGTGTGGGACTTACGCTACGGTACCCCCGCCCCGGTGCAGAACCGCTACACACCTCAACCCGACCAGCTTTTTGGCAGTGCTGAAACCGGCTACATGGCCGCGCCGGGCCAGTACACGGTATCTATGGCCCAGTACTTAGACGGTACTCTGATAGAGTTGGCCGGGCCGGTCCCTTTTGAATGTACCCTGCTGGATCAAAGTAGCCTGCCACTCAACCCGGCCGAAAATGCTGCCTTCAATAGCAAAGCCGGTGAACTGCGCAAAGCGGTAACGGCCGCCAGTGATTTGCTGGGCCGGATGGACACGCGCCTGAGTACCATCGGCACGGCCATCCTGGATATGCCCGCTCAGGCCAAGCCCCTGTTGGAAACCACCTACCGCCTCAACCAGGAATTACAACGCCTGAAAACAGCCCTTAATGGCGACAATACCTTGGGACAACGGCAATTCGAAACCCTACCGGGCATCGGCAACCGCATCGCGGATTTTACTTCATCCATGAATAGTACGCTGGCCCCCGTAACCCAAACCTACAAGGATTCCTATACCTTGGCCGCTAAGCAGTTTACAACGCTTTTAACGGATTTGAAGAAAATGGATGCGGAGATTGGGACGCTTGAAAAGACGCTGGAAATTAATAATGCTCCCTATACGCCCGGCCGCTGGCCCGATTGGACGGGGAATTGAGAGGAGAATTTTTTTGACAAGTACACCCCTTGCCTGCAAACCAATCTGGAGGAGGAGAATCTTTTACCATCTTCGAAATAAATAAATTTTTTGAACCAGCTAGTTCAAGCAACCGAACTAGCTGGCTATTCTGGCACCGTATAATCTCTCTGGTGATGGCAGGTTTGGATTTATTTTCCCATTCATGTAGTCAATCTTTTTTCTAGCTTCTTCAAAGGTTGGACTTCCGCTCTCAAACGTATCATCATTATCATCGAATTGTCGAAATTCTGTTCACCTGCGATGTCTCCAAAGGGCGTTGCCAGCCCTGTTACTTTATGTGCCCATAAAGCACATTTTTTTGTTTACATAATCCAGTCTCTGCTTAATATAGTCATACAGCAGTGTGATTAATCAACTTATATATACATAATACAACTTTTTCTGAATCGAATTTCCACACAAAAATAGTTTGGAATGGCTCTCTCTCTCTCTTAAACGAGGTTGTATAAAATTATTTTCATATACAAAATACTTAATTTATTGTATAGAAGAGGTTTTAGATGATTCTTAAGTAACCTAAAATTATTTTTTAAATTTTATATAATTAATTGTCGTTAATTTGTCTAATTCTCATACTATAAACACTAAAAAAATGAAAAAAGTACAAGTTTTGGCCTTCGCGGCCATGTTCTCCTTCGTGGGCTTTCAAGTGAGCGCCCAGGACACTCAAACCGACAATCACCAGATCTCGGTTGTAGTACCCAATGTGGCACTGCTGGACTTAGAGTCTAGTGTAGCTAAAAACTTCACGGCTACTTTCGCTCAGCCGACCACTTTGGAAGCAGGAGAAAAAGTAACGGTTCCAGTTAACAATACTGATTTGTGGTTGAACTACTCTTCTATCATACCTTCCACTATAACCGGAAGAACGGTAAAAGTGAAAGCAAGTGCTGTATTACCCGGAGTGGGTATAGCGGTGGTGGCAGGTGCGGCCACTAGTGGTGGAAAAGGTACCTTAGGTTCTCCAACGGCTGCCGTTACGCTTACCACGGCTGATCAATCACTGATTACGGGTATTGGAAGTGCCTACACAGAAACGGGCCCTGCCAAAGGTCATCAGTTGACCTATTCGTTCACGGCACTCGACGCTGACTACGCAGCTCTTCGGGCAGCCACTACGGCTGTTACCGTAACCTATACATTGACTGATAATTAATAGTTGCATCAGCTACGTAAAAATTAGTCTCGGGACTAATTTTTACGTAGCTGATTTTAATTAACAAGATCGTGAAAAAAAGCAGTTTGTTTTTCTGGACAGTACTTTTCCTAGGTTCAATTCCCTCGTTTGCTGGTATTGTTATCCTAAATGGACTGACGCATACGCATCAGATTCAGGCTGGGGGGGTATTTGCCGGAAAAATTACCGTAAGAAACGATGGTGCCAAAGAAGCTCGTTTTGTGGTATATAAGCAAGACCTTCAGTTTCAATGTAGTGGGTCATCCATCCAATATACTGATGCCAGCAGCCACAGTAACTCACTTGGTAAGTGGATAGAAACCAATGTACAAGAGAAGCTGCTTGCTCCTGCCGAAGAATACACACTATTTTATACAATACGCATTCCGATTACGCTGGACAGCACCGGTTCTTATTGGACTATGCTGATGGTAGAAGGTGCAGACCCTGTTCGTGAAGAAACAAGCAACGGGGTAGTTGTGGGCTCTAAGGTAAGGTACGGAGTGCAAATTATTTCGAATGTGGGACTTTTTGAAAACCCTCAGCTGAACTTTTTGGATGCCCAAATTCTGAGTAATCCGGTAAACACCAAGTACCTCAGCGCTAAAATTCAGAATAGTGGTAAGTTTTCTTCTTCGGTTAAAATTAACCTGGAAATTTATAATGCAGAAGGAAAGAAGATAAAGACCATTGAGGGTCTATCCCGACGTATTTATCCGGCTAATTGCAATCAGTTTGAAATTGATCTTAGCAAGATACCGGCTGGTAAGTACGAGGCAATTTTAGTAGCTGACAACGGTAAGGACCTATTTGGGATAAATATCAGCCTGGATATCTAGTATAAGTGCCTCTCTTAACACCATACACCGGGTTTTTGATTTTAATTTTTTGCTCCCGCTTCATTTTTTGACCTACACAAGGTCGTTTGATCTTGATAAAATATCATCTCATATTACTGTTTACTACCATTACCTCGGTGTGCGCTTTGGGGCAATCGGAGTTCGAGATCAAGGTCTCGGATTTTGACCATTCCGTGCAGCCAGGTGGGTACTTTACCATACTGTATGATGTAAATAGGTCCAAGACCCTGACACCGGCTATTGTTGATAGTCTGGCGTTGCCTTCGGGCTGGACTGTGCTGACAAAAAAAGTACTGAGGCCTGAGGATTTTCCCGAAGTGCTCAGGTTTATTTATACCGTAGCTTCCTCACGATTTGCTTCTTCCCTCGAATACCCAATTACCCTGCGGTTATTTTCACAAGCTGAGCTTATCGCTCACAAAGAAATAATGGTACGTGTTAACCGAATCAGGAAAGTAGAGGTTATCGCGTTGTCTCAGCCTGAGTATGTGAAAGAGGGCGAGGAACTGATGGTGGAGTATCTGATTCAGAACAGTGGAAATATTACCGAAACCTTCAAATTAAATACCGGACGTGGTACGGTAGAGTTTGACTCCTTGCTGTTGAGTTCAAGAAACACACAAAAGTCTGCCAGTACCTTCCCGGCTCTGAAAAGAACCAAAAATGAAGATTTTAGAGCAGAGGCCGGGCAGGAAAATGCCCTGATCGAAGGGGATTCTCTGGTGATGCGCCCGAATACCTCTCAGAAAATTATGGTCAGACAAAAGGTTCCGCAAACTGACCTCGGTTATTGGATGGCAACTTCTGACCTGACACTTACCAGTAAGCAAAACCCCGCGCCTATTTTTACTTCGGTAGGGGTACCTGTGTATTCTACTACTACGAAGAAAAGCGATCCGTATTTGCGGTTTCCCATGGAAGTGGGGGTGGGCTACCTGAGTTATACCTTGGGGGATAAAGTGTTGTCAGGCTATCAGTATTTTTTGCGGGGTCAGGGAAATCTGGACTTTGATAAAAAACATTCGCTTGATTTTCTGGTATCGGGTCCTAGTCAGTTTAGGTTTCCGGCGGTGGGTGCCTACGATCAGTATTCGGTATCGTACTCCTACAAATCAAAAACGTTTATCACGGCGGGAGACTACCTCTTTCGACTTAACAACCTAATGGAGTTTGGTAGGTTTGGAAGAGGAGCTATGGTGGAGCAACATATTGGAAAAACCAGCGTAATGGGATTTTACCAGAAAACCCGGTTTTTTCCGGATCAAAAAGACTCTTTCGGGGGACAGGTT
This sequence comes from Cytophagales bacterium, assembly GCA_038204185.1. Lineage (GTDB taxonomy): Bacteria > Bacteroidota > Bacteroidia > Cytophagales > Spirosomataceae > Salmonirosea. The sequence goes on along the minus strand of JBBRDE010000174.1, from coordinate 2,889 downwards.
TCGTACCAGGCTAATGAATTTACGAAGGTAGCATTCAGCTTTATTTCTAAAAATCTGTTTGAAAATACTAGTAAGTTTCGGTCCAATCTCGTCGGTATTTCATCAAGTATACGAAAAGAAAAGCTGTTTCTGGAAACAGAAGTTTCGGCCGGAAATGCTAAAAATAAATGGGATATGGCCGTTTTTAATCAGTTTAACTACACCTTGGGACGGTTTACGCTTAATAGCAATGCTGTGTATGCTGGTAAGAACTACTACGGGTTTTATAAAAACAGTGTTCAGTTTGTGAATAACCTCACGTATTCGGTGAGTCGTACGATCAACGTTGGGGTAAATAGCAACCTTACGCGCATCAACCCAAGTCTCGATGCCAATGTGTATGCTACTTCTCCTGATAGTAAATCCAATATGGTTTTTGCTTCGTTTCAGCCGAATGCTAAACAATTGTTTTTCGTGAACTACACCCAACAGGAACGTGAGGATAAGCAAATACCGGCTCTATATCACTATAAAGAAGAGTTTGGCAATTTCTCCTATAACCTGAACGCTCCAAAACTTACGGTCTTTTTCCAGACTCGTTACGGATACGCTCAGAATTTTCTCATACCAGACAAGTCTACCCGGAAGCAATCAATCTCGAACGTGATTCAACCTTCGGTGAAAGCTTTGCCTTGGCTATGGGTGGGAGGATATTTGGAGCATCAGTATACTAGTAAGTTTTCAAGCGTAGATCAACTTCAAAACCTGATCTACTATGGCGGGAGTGTACGGGTTAACTATAAGAAAAACCTGAACGTTAATTTTTCGTACCGTAACAACTACGCACCAGATGAGTTTTTTATCAAGCGTAGTTTTATGGATGCATCCGTGATGTTGGACTTGAAGCATCATCTGTTGAGCCTGACCGGCGGGAGGGCGTTTTTGCCAAATGCATCGACTATCGATCAAAATACCTTGTTTTTTAATGTGAAGTACGCTCTCAAATTGAACGCTCCGCTAAGGAAAAACAGAAATCTAGGCATGGTAAGTGGTACGATCAAAGGGTTGACCAATGACATGAACCCAGGAGGTATTTTATTACAGCTAGGGCAGCAGAAAGCAATTACGGATAGCGAAGGTAGGTTTACCTTTACGGATCTTGTACCAAACAAGTACTACCTTCGGGTAGTGTCCCCCTTGTCAGAAAAAGGAATTATCCCCGTTCGTAAAGGGCCCATCGAGGTTGATATTCTGCCAGAAAGCAAGCAGAGTATTGAGGTGGCCTTTGTAAAATCAGGTAGTATCAAGGGCAATGTAGTGCCAGAAGATTTGGGGAAGTTTGATTCACTCACCGTCGATACCCCCAAGCCCGTTATTATTGTAAAACTATACAACGATACCGAGAGCTTTTTGACGATGGTGAACGATAAGAATGAGTTTGCATTTAATGAAGTAAAGCCGGGTGTGTGGAATGTAAAGGCCATTGTGAAGGGAGATCAGGAACGGTTTGAGGTGGTCAATGACGAGCAGTTAGTTAATTTAGAATCAGGAAATGTAGTGGAGACTACATTTGTGACTCGAATCCTAGAGAAAAAAATTTACTTCTCTAAGCAGGGTTTTAACCTTTCTGCCAAAAACAAAGAATGAGACTACTGTCACTTTTTTTCTTTCTTGGATTGAGTAATTGCCTGGCACAAAACACGGGCTCACTCGGAGTGAGTATTTCCCTGCCTAGTGTAGTGCTTCTCGATATTGAGCCTACTAATACGGGGCTAACGTTTAACGTCACTGCGCCTACGGAAGCAGGAGTTCAGGCAACGACTTCCACCAACAATACCAAGTGGCTTAACTTTACCTCAGCCGTAGCCCCCGGAGTTACACGTAGTATTAGAGTGCAAATGACCGGTACATTACCTACCGGGGTTAGTTTAAACCTTGTTACCTCAGCTTACTCGGGCAGTGGAGCAGGCACTCTCGGCACTCCCGTTTCATCCTTAGTGCTTAATACCACATCGCAGGCGGTAGTTAATGGGATTGGTGGTGCTTTTACGGGCAATGGAAGTAGTAATGGGTATAATCTCACCTACTCGATGACCATTGCCAACTATGCCTTGTTACGCGCTCAGAGCAGTACAGTTTCAATCATTTACACTTTTGTTGATAACTGATGAAGTATTTTTGGATCATAATTTTTAGTATAGTAGTACTCGTAAGAAGTAACCTTTATGGGCAAATAAAATCATTCACTGTCAAGAATGGGAATTGGAACGCCATAGTATCCACTACCACGGTCGTTCCTGGTGAAGCAGGTACTAATTACACAGTCAATATAACCAGTGCTACAAGCCAAACGCTTCTGGATTTTGATGGAGCAAAAAATGATCCCTATACGGTGACAGTTCAAAGACAAGACACGGATTGGAACTCGAGTTTAACCCTCTGGGCTCGCAGGACTGGACCGGGTACGGGAGGGACTACTACGGGAGGGGTAAATTATATTCAGCTCGCCACTACTTCACAATACTTTTTCGGCGGGAACTTCGCACAAATAACAGGGTCCAGGATGGTGAATATTCCCATTCAATACGAGATTCACGGGCTTTCGGTACTTATACCGGTAAAGTCGTACTCCACTACCATCCTTTATACGGTCATTAGTCCTTAAAAAAATTGGACTTTGCTAGCACCAACGATATAAGGGTAGTAACAAAGTTCAATGGGTACTTGTCTAAACCTACCTTTTACAGGCATGCCTAGCGGAAAGGTTATTTAGGACTTTCGCAAATCAGGCGAATTTAATAGTAGGCCGCGCCAACTGAGCGCGTAAATAATCACTTAACAAGCCATGTTTCAACTGATAAACCGTTGTCTGACAGTCGTAAGCAATTTGCTTGAGCCTGAGCCAAACCA
>JBBRDE010000173.1:0-11998 GCA_038204185.1 Cytophagales bacterium | reverse complement strand
GAAATCGGTGGGAAATATACTGATCCTCACTTTTTCTCAATCCCTGACAGAATCCTACCAATCTCGTTGGCTTTGATCATAAATTCCCGACTCTGAGATACATTGCGACTATCGATGGCCTCTTTGAAGTGTTTTAGTAAGTCAATATAATCCCCGAGTGCTTTGGAAACATTTTCCTTGTTTTGGTCAAAAATGGGTGCCCACATGGCAGGCGAACTATTGGCTAGTCGCACTGTTGACGAAAAACCCGTGCTTGCCATATCGAAAATCGCTTTTTCGTCTTTCTCCTTGACCAGTACCGTTAACCCCAACGCGAAGGAACTAATGTGGCTAAGGTGGGACACATAAGCCAGATGTAGATCGTGTTCGGCGGGAGTCATATAGTGTATTTTCATACCGGCATCTCGCAGCAGGGCTTCTACTAGCGCAAGCGAATCGGGATGACTTTTTGGGGCGTCACAGATAATGACGTTCTTACCGGGGAGAAGTTCCCGAAAGGCTGCTCCAGGTCCAGAGTTTTCGGTACCCGCCATCGGATGTGCCGCTACAAATTGCGCGCGTTTAGGATGGGCGTCAGCCATCTGACAAATCGCTTCTTTGGTCGACCCCAGATCCATGACCGTTCGTCCTTTGGGGATTTGGTCGAGGATTGTGGGTAGTAATTGACGGATGCTGTCCACGGGCGTGGCCAGAACGCTGATCTCAGCTTGCTTTATGGCTTCTTCCAGCGGCAGGATTTCATCCACCAGCCCCTTGGCCAGTGCTATCTTTTGATTGACGGATGACTGATCTACCCCCACCAAATGCAGGTGTGGGTATTTCTCGCGTAAAGCCAACGCGAACGAGCCGCCCAGCAAACCTACCCCTATGATGTTGATAATCATTTGTAAGCTGATGGCTAATAGCTTTTAGCCATCATTTAAATAGTTGAAAATAAATTACATTGGGTAACTTTTTTAAAGCTACCAGCTATCGGCCATTAGCTTTTAAGAACTACCTACGTATCCTCTCCACCGCTTCCCAGATACGCTCTTTTGGAGTACAAAGTGACAGACGGATGTATCGATTCCCTTTGGGGCCAAAAATAAAACCAGGGGCGATAAAAACGTATTTCTCATTCAGGAGGGAGTTGATTAGGTTTTCCGCCGACTCAGTGGTTTCAGGAAGCTTGCCCCACAAAAACATACCTTCCTGCCCTTGATCCCAGGTACAGCCCAGAGATTGTAACAAAGCCTCTGCGGCTTCCAGACGGCCTTCATAGACGGCATTACGCTGGGCATGCCAATCATCCGAGTTTTGGAGGGCAGCCACGGCGGCTTCCTGTATGCCCTGAAACATGCCGGAGTCTACATTGCTCTTGATCTTGAGGACTGCGTCTACATAGGGCTTGGCCGCCGCCAGCCAGCCCAGCCGCCAACCCGCCATATTGTGCGACTTGCTCATGGAATTGAGTTCGATCGCCACTTGTTTGGCACCTTTTATTGAAAGCAAGCTAATCGGCGGCTTCTTGTTTAGGACCAGGCTGTATGGGTTATCATGGCAAAGCAAAATTCTGTTTTTCTGCGCAAAAGCAACAGCCCGCTCGAAAAGCTCGGATGTGGCAGGTGCACCCGTAGGCATGTGGGGGTAGTTGAGCCACATGATTTTGGTGCGGGGTGTAACCAGCACGGCCAACGCCTCCCAATCGGGTTGCCAGCCGTAGTTTTCGCGCAAGGGGTACTCCTTGACGATCGCTCCCACCATTTGGCTCACCGCCCGGTAGGCAGGGTACCCCAACTCGGGTACCAGTACTTCATCACCCGGATCCAGGAATGTGAGGGAAATATGGGTGATACCCTCTTTGGAGCCAATGAGAGGGAGAATTTCGGTCGCTGGGTCCAGCGTAACGCCGTAGGTGTGGACATAATATCCGGTAATAGCCTGACGAAACGTAGGAATGCCTACGTAGGACTGGTAGCCATGCGTTTGGGGCTGTTGAATAGACTGAGTCAGAGCATTCAGAGTTGCTTCCGAGGGAGCCATGTCAGGGTTACCAATACCCAGGTTAATGACATCATGCCCTTCGGCAATAAGTTTGCGCACTTCGGTCAGCTTTACGGAAAAATAGTATTCCGAGGTCTGACGGGTTCGTTGCGCGGGTTCTATGATCATAATACGGTAATGGAAAATTTCTGGCTCCCGCTTTTCGTTAAAACGTTGCAAGTTAGTACAAAAACAGTCTTTTGACTGAATCCAAGACATAACTGGTTCAAACTCTGTCAAAATTTCAGTTCATATTTTGTATTAAGTGACAAAACCGCCTATTTTGATCCTGTATACTTTTTTTATACAGGTCGTGTATCAATGGAATGGTTTTTTTCGTATATATAGGGAGAATAAGGGATTTACAATATAAAATAAAATGCCCATGAAAAATGTAATGAAAAGTATAATGCTGATCCTGTTAGGGGGCTGGTTTGTCGCCTGTTCGCCCGCATTTCAGGTACAGAACGATTACGACCGTAGCGTTAATTTAAAGCAGTTTAAAACCTTCCGGGTGCAGGCTGAGAAGGATATGACGCAGGACCCACTGCTAGGCAGCGAACTGAATCGCCGTCGTATAACCGACGCAGTAGTACAGGCCATGGAATCCAAAGGATACCGCCTGGATGAGAGTAACCCCGAATTGGTGGTGCGGTATCTTACCGATGTGAAGGATCGTCAGCAAGTGCGTTCCAACAATAATATGTCGCCCTACTGGTGGTGGTACGGTTCGCAAAATAATATGTCCACCTACAGTTATGAAGAAGGACGTTTTATTGTGAACATCTACCAGAACAGTAGTGACCGTATGATCTGGCAAGGCTGGGCATCTGGCAAGCTGAAAGCTCCCAGTAAGCGCGACGATCGGGCTACCATGATGCAGGGAATCATCGGCGATATTCTGCGGTCGTTCCCCCAAGCAACGTCGGATACCTATTCCAACGAAGTAGGGAAGCGATAAGCCTCAAGGACAAAAGGAGATAGAAAAAGGGAAGAAAGGAAGTCCATATCGGATTTTCTTTCTTCCCTTTTTCAGTTTGTCCATCTTCAAATTGACACTCCCCTATTTACCCGCTTTCACCAACTCTGCCTGTAATGTTTTGTTATCGGGAAATTCCTGGGGAATCCAACGGTTAACGATCCTACCAGCGGAGTCGATCACCATGAAGGGAAAGCGCGGCTCCACGGCGTACAATTCTTTCAATTTTTCGATCTGTTCATCCGAAGCATACAAATGCAACGCGTTTGGCCGCGCCTCTGCGTAGTCCTTCCAGGTACGGAAAGGAATCCCCGGTGCAACGCTTACATACACGAAGAGCACCTTGTCCCCATTGGTATTTTCCAATAGTTTGAGGGTTGGCTCGTGTTGTTTCAGATTAAAGGCAAAAGCCACGGCCAAAGGCTTGCCTCGCAAGCTACTCAACGATACTGCCGAGCTGTCTTTATTCAGAAGCGTTATATCAGGTGCCATGTTGCCTTGTGCTAGTTTTTCTTTTGCCGAAATTAGTTTGGAAAAGTAGCTGTTTGCCGTTGCAGCAGGATAACGTTTTTCAAAATCGGTCAGTAGGCTCCGGGCTGCTTGCGTGGAGGGCAGGGCAGTAGCTGCATAGTTGAGCCAATAGGTGAGGAGGTACTCCTGTTGTTTGGGATAATTACCAAGCTTTTCGGTACTGCTTTTATATGCTTCCGCCACGGCTTCCGCACTGAGAGCTGCCGGATTGGCTTCCTGCGAATATTTTTCGGCCACAGGAATCGTCACCCACTTTTTCAATTCATTGCGATAGGGCGCACTCGCCAAAGCGGCATCAGGAAAAAGCTTGAAGTTATTAAGCGTGAAGGCGTTTATTTCCTTCCTTTGTTCAGGTGTGAGTTTTACTGCTTTGTTGTTCCGTATTTCCCGATCTTTCACAATACCCTGCATCAGGTAGGATTCCACTTGGGTAGTAGCCTTTACAAAACTATCGAAGGCTTCGTCGACCGGATGAGCTGCCTTGAATTGCTCGTATTTTTGGGTACGTAGCCGTGCCAGGCTGTCGCTTTGCTTTACAATGGCCGCGTTGTCGATTTTCCGGGGATCGAAATTGAACGCAGGGAGGTACTGAAAATGATTATCAAGAAAATAATTTTGTAAAAACACCTGACGATCGGCGTGATCGCCCCCAAAAGTCAACTCATTTCCGCTGCCGACGTTGATCGTCAGGTTGTCATTTGGAGTCAGGTACAGCAGGCGAGTACGGCTTTCGTTGCGTACGCCGCCAGGATTAGTATTAGTAGCGGCGTTCTTGGGAGTCCGCACCATCCGTACCAGCGCAGGTTCGCTGATAGCAATGGTAGCCGTACCTTCCTTCTGCTGGCTTAGGTCGAAGAGGCCAACAGGTTCGAATTCGGTGTCGGATAGCCCGACGCCCAGCGTTTCGTGGAAGCGGGGTCGTTCCAGAGTAAGCGAATAGACGTCGTCCGTGGTATTAGCCGCTTTGAGGGTGATTTTCGCGGCGTTCTGCGCCCAGATGTTCAGCGTGGCGAGAGCCAGCAGGCTAGTAAGTAAGAATTTCATAAGATTGTGTTTGGTAAAAACAGACTGTGATACGTATTGATAAAACCGTTCCACTAATTTAGCGTCCTATTTTCCAAGGTACCCCATGAGCCGACTGACCCCGTTACAATTCAATGCTTTACGTGCCGATTTTGCAGGCGAGCTATATTACGATACCTCTACCACCCATGAAGCCATCCGACGGCTCTACGCGACGGATGCATCGGTCTATCAGGAGCTACCCCTAGCCGTAGCCCTGCCGCGCCACGAGGAGGACATCAAGCGGCTGATTGCTTTTGCGGCCCGTCATAAAATCACGCTCATTCCCCGCGCGGCGGGTACTTCGCTGGCCGGGCAAGTCGTAGGAAACGGACTGGTAGTGGATATTTCCAAATACTTTGATAAAATACTGGAAATCAATGCTGAAGAAAAATGGGTTCGGGTCCAGCCCGGCGTGATTCGTGACGACCTGAACAAGCATCTCGCCGCCCATGGTTTACTATTTGGCCCCGAAACCTCCACCGCTAGCCGCGCCATGATCGGCGGCATGATTGGGAACAACTCCTGCGGCCTGCATTCGATTATCTGGGGGAGTACCCGCGATCATTTGCTGGAAGTGAAAGTGTTATTGGCCGACGGTTCAGAGGCCATTTTTTCGGAAGCTGCCACCCCCGATTTCCTGCAAAAGATAGCCGGAACCACTCTTGATAGCAAACGTGAGCAGGCGATTTACGCTGGTATGTGGGGAATAATTTCCAACCCTGTGGATCAGGAATTAATAGAAAAGCACTTTCCCAAAAAATCCGTGACCCGGCGCAATTCCGGGTACGCACTGGATAGCCTGCTGGTACTTGAAAAGGAAGAATACCCGGTTCCTAAGGGCCTGCCGGATGCGGATAAACGCATCAACCTGGCCCGGCTTATTGCGGGCTCAGAGGGTACCCTGTGCTTCATCACCGAAGCCAAGCTCAATCTTGTCGATCTGCCCCCCGCCGCGGTTGGCGTGGTGTGCGTACATACCACATCACTAGCCGAGGCCCTGCACGCCAACCGGGTGGCGATGCAACACGCACCGAAAGCCTCCGAACTGGTGGATAAGTACATCATGGATTTTACTAAAGAACACCACGAGTACTCCAAAAATCGCTTTTTCCTGGAAGGTGATCCTGCTGCGCTGCTGCTGGTGGAGTTCTGGGGTGAAACGGAAGAGGAGGTGCAAAAATTAGCCCTGGCTTTTACGGAAGATTTGAAACTCGAAGCCCTGGGATACGCCTACCCGCTGCTTTTCGGGGCAGATGCCACAAAAGCCTGGGATATTCGGAAAGCGGGGCTGGGGCTGATTCGCAACTTACCCGGCGATACCCAACCCGTGAATCTGATTGAGGATTGCGCCGTAGCCGTAGAAGATTTGCCCGACTACATTGCGGATTTGGAGAAACTACTGGCTGGGCACCAGCTCCAAGCTTCCTACTACGCCCACGCCGGGGCGGGTGAACTACACGTGGAACCAATGATCAACCTCAAAACGGGCGAGGGAAAACAAAAATTTCGACAAGTACTGGCCGATACGGCGGTACTGGTGAAAAAGTACCGGGGTGCCCTTTCGGGCGAACACGGCGATGGGCGCCTGCGCGGGGAGTTTATCCCATTCATGATGGGCGACGAGGTGTATGAACTATTCCGGCAAGTCAAGCGAATCTGGGATCCGGCGGGGGTTTTTAATGCCAATAAGATCGTGGACACGCCGCCTATGAACGAGTCGCTGCGCTACGTGCCCGATGCTATCCCGCCTAAAATTGATACGGTGTTCGATTTTTCGCGGGAGGAGGGCATCCTGCGCCTCACCGAAAAGTGCAGCGGCTCGGGGGATTGTCGCAAAACTGAGCTAACCGGAGGTACCATGTGCCCAAGCTACATGGCCACGCGCCGCGAGCGCGATACGACCCGCGCCCGCGCCAACATTCTGCGGCAATATTACACGCAAGGTACCCCCCAAAGTGAAAAGGGAATTGGGAATACTAACGCCGATATGGTAAAAGAGGTACTTGATCTTTGTCTTTCCTGTAAAGGCTGCAAGGCGGAATGCCCGTCGAGTGTGGATGTGGGCAAAATGAAGGCCGAGTTTACCCAACAGTACCACGATACGCACGGCGTTCCGTTCCGGTCGCGGTTGGTAGCGGGCTTCACGAAGCAGATGGAATTGGCCATGTGGGTACCGTGGGCGTACAATGCCATTTTTGGTACCCCTTTTCTTCGTCGCATCGCCAACCGGACAGTAGGTTTTCATCCCGACCGTACCATGCCCGCCCTTTCGGGTACGACGTTGAGAAAATGGTATGAAGCGAGAAAGAAGAAACAAACGGATCCAGGTACCTCAGCGCAGATGGTGTACCTCTTCTGCGACGAGTTTACCAATTTTAACGATGTCGAGGTAGGTAAGAAAACAGTCATGCTGCTGGAAGGGCTCGGCTACGAGGTACGGATACCCAGCCACGTGGAATCAGGGCGTACCTACCTTTCGAAAGGATTGGTAAAAGAAGCTCAGGAAATCGCTAACCGGAACGTACGGCTTTTGAGCAAAGTGGTCAGCGATGAGGTACCCCTCATCGGCATCGAGCCATCGGCCATCCTATCCTTCCGCGACGAGTACCCCGATTTGGTCGAACCCGAGCTGCGGGACGATGCCCGAGAGCTGGGGCAGAACGCACTTTTGTTTGAGGAGTTTGTGGCGCGGGAAATGGAGAAAAAAGCAATCACCAGTTCACAGTTCACCACTGAAAAGAAAATACTCAAACTCCACGGACACTGCCATCAGAAAGCCTTGTCGTCGCTGTCGGTGGCGAAGAAAATCCTGTCCCTGCCGCTCAATTATACGGTACAGCTTATACCCAGCGGCTGCTGTGGCATGGCGGGAAGTTTTGGCTATGAGGCCGAACACTACGAACTCTCCATGCAGATTGGAGAACTGGTATTGTTCCCCGCCGTCCGTCAGCAACCCGACGACGTACTGATCGCCGCGTCGGGAACGAGTTGTCGCCACCAGATAAAAGACGGAACAGGACGCAAAGCCTTGCATCCGGTCGAGATCTTATGGGAAGCCCTGAAAAAGTAAAATGGGTCTATTTATCGCTGAATGTCGGTAGCCAGTGTGTCGGTCATTCGGTCGCCCGCAACGGTATCCGAAAGCATGGTGCCTGTCTGTTCAGTCTTGGGAGTTAAATCACCCTCATGATTGAAGAATCCCCCCACGACGGCAATAATCGCCAGCAGGATGCCGATGCCTACAATCCAAAATAGGATATTCTTGGTGTTTTTGGTATCCTTCGTTTCTTGGTCAATTTCCTTCCTGTCCATAGTAGCTGGGTTTTTATAGAGTGATTCAATAAATCTGTTCCAGCAAAGATAAAGAAGTCATTTCAAAGTGTGGTGAGGAAAAAGAGCCCCTTCCATTGGGTCGGGTCGTTTTGTGTATATTGCACTTCATTAATAACCTCTCCCAGTGTGCATGGATCCGAAAGAGCAAAAACAACAATTGATTGATAAAATTAGCGAAATAAAGCACCCCGAGGCTTGTCTGCTTTTTTTTCGGCTCCTGAAAGACGTCCTGGACATTACCAATCTGGCCGATTCCGACCCCCGGCTCTCCATTGTAGTTCTTAAAAATGCACCCGGCATCTCGGTCAATATCAATGTGTATCTTGCTCTGCGCCTGACTAAGACACGCAGCGAAGGTATCCGCCTCTGGTTTGTTTTTCCCAAAGAATACTTTCAGCAGGAAGGCTCCCCACTCACCCGAACGAATGGCTTCGAAGCCCGAATCAACGGTCCTCAGGCCGATTACGTGTGGCTTCCCCTGCCCCTGGCCGATGCCGACCTGGATCGGTATGATCCCGAAGCCAAGCAGCAGTGGGAAAATTGCCTACTGGAATTCGTGGAAAAGGCGAGGCGCAGCCCGCACATCAAGAAGCATAACTCAGCGGCATACAAAGCAGCCGTCGACGAATCCTATCGGGGCGAAATCATTGCTGCGGCAACGTCCGGGTGGCAGCAGGGGAGGGTAGAGGAAGAGAACCCGGCTTATAATCCATCACCTGAGGGTACCTCAGCAACTGTTGCCCGCCCCGACATACCGCTCAATTATTTGCTCTACGGTCCTCCCGGCACGGGCAAAACTTTCCGGGTGCAGCAAATGCGCTCCCAATTCTCCGAAGCGCACTTTGTGACCTTTCATCCATCGTACAGTTATGAGGAGTTCGTAGAAGGCATCAGGCCTGATCTTGTGGGTGGGCAACTCCACTATCAGGTCAAAAAAGGAATTTTTTATGAATCCTGCCTGGCAGCACTTAGAAAGGCGGGGTACTCGTCGTTCGAAAGCTACCTGGATGATACGCCCACCCGCCGCGCAGAACGCACTGCGGCTGCCCCGGTTCACCTCCTGATTATTGACGAGATCAATCGCGCCAATCTACCCGCCGTGATGGGGGAATTGATTACCCTGCTCGAAGCGGATAAACGACTGGGGGCTGAACGCGAACTATGGCTTACCCTGCCCTACTCGCGCAGCAGGTTCGGTATTCCGGCTAATTTGTATGTCGTGGGTACGCTCAATACGGCCGACCGTTCCATTGCCCTGCTGGATACTGCTTTGCGAAGGCGTTTCCAATTTGAAGAAGTACCACCCGATCCCGACCTGCTCGCTGGGCTGATTTTCGAAGGAATCGACCTGTCGCAAATGTTGCGCGTAATGAACCGGCGTATCGAAGCTCTCTACGACCGGGATCACGCTCTTGGCCACGCCTACTTGCTGGGCGTGACTTCCTATGAATCACTCTGTGGCGTGTTTAATAAGCAAGTTATCCCCCTGCTTCGGGAGTATTTTTACGACGATTGGGAAAAAATCCGTCTGGTACTAGGCGACAATGAGGCCTGGGGGAAAACCTACGACGAGCAACTCATCCGGCGCTCGCCTCTTCGGGAACGGGAGCTTTTCGGCGAAGAAATTCTTACCCGTCCTGATGGGTTCACGTATGAGGTGAATCCCTCCCTGACCAAGAGTCTCTTTCAGCTCCTTCCCAAAGAAGCCTTTATTCGCATTTATCAAAAAAATACTCCCTAGTACATCGCTTTAGATAGTTTCTGTTTCCTGTCAATCCATCCTAAAAAAATTATGTTTCCGATTAATTTCTTCACTGGCTCCGCTTCCTGTCTGCTAATTATTGCTCTGGGCCCGCTAATACCTTTTTATAGTTCGGCGCAGAACCGAAATACTGTTTCTTTTGCGGGGGGCTACAGCGTACCCATCGGCGAATTCGCCAGTAAACAGTTCAGCAATCCCGATGCGGGCCTGGCCGGGGAAGGCTACTTTGGTCAGCTTAGCTACGAGCGTCGGATTACTTCCTGGGGGGGGCTGCGCCTGTCGGGTAGCCTGAACATCAATCAAACCAATGGGGATCCACTGATCAAACAGTATAGCCAGTTCCTGCCCAACCCCGAAACCTATACCTGGCAAAGTGAAGTTACGAAGTGGCGACTCGGGGCAGTGCTGGCCGGGCCGGTAGGGTACCTGTCGCTGGGTACCATAGAGCTGGAAGGCCATGTACAGGGGGGGCTGGTGTTTGCGGAGGCTCCCGGTGTTACCCTCAACGGGGTGTCCTCTACGGGACAGAATACCGTAGATGCCCGCGTGTCGGTAGCTTCTACCCGTACCTTCGGATACGGAGCGGGGGCAGCAGTACGGTTCCGCCTTACCGACCATCTGCGCTTCCAGCTAACTGGTGACTGGATTGGGGCCAACGCCCAACTCAAAGACGTGCCCACCTATGTGAAAGTAGGTGATCGGCCACCCATCAATGGGGTGACCAGTCCCCGGCGGTTTGTGACGGTGCTTAATGCTGGCGTGGGGCTGGTGGTAGTATTCTGAAAGTAAGGGGCGAGACGCCGATGCAGGCCAAGGACATACCCGTAGAGGGCATGAAACAGTTTATTCTCGACCCTAACTTTGAGCAGGATACTCAAGACACCCACCTGTACAATATGACCCTTGGGCCCAATGGCGACCTGTACTTCACAGATGCCGGGGCCAATGCAATCATTCGCCACACCAAAGCGGGGGTATGGAGCGTGTTCGCAGTTATACCCGGCCTCAAAAATCCTACTCCGGTGGGTCGTCCTTTTATTGAAAGCGTTCCGACGGGTATTGTTTTCGACGGGCAGAAATTTCTGGTGAGTACGCTGTTGGGCTTTCCTTTTCCGACAGACTCAGCCATTATCTACCAAATGGATCAGGCCGGAGCGGTTTCTGTGTATCAGAGCGGGTTTACGACCCTGGTGGATATTAACCTTTCTTCCGATCGCGGTGCCTTGGTGGTACAGCATGGGGTATTTGGGGCCATGGGATTTGCTCCCATTACGGGTCAGATACGCCGGGTAACTGACAATGGAAGCTCCGTGGCCGATGGGCTGAACCTACCCACCGATCTTATCCAGACAGATGCCCATACCTACTACGTGAGTGGTCTCGACGGAACCATAAAGAAAATTACGTATTAGCTATCGCTGGCCAATAGTTCAAAACACGCATATGTTTTGCTAACAAAAAGCCCTCTCTGCATTGGGCAGAGAGGGCTTTTTGTTAATTTTTAAGGAGGAATACTTTATGCTAATTCAGCTGTATCATCCTCGTTTTCCTCCAAAGCTCCACCCTTCGCTTTAACAATTTTTTCAAATTCCGCCACGTCGATGGTCTTTTCGTCGGTTGCTACCTGATCGCGAATCACATCCAGCACTTTCAGATCGAACACCTGGTTGTGCATGGTAGAATAATTATCCTTCTCGCGGTCGGCCAGGTACCCTGCCGCCACACGCTCGATGATTTCGTCCATGCTATCGTCGCCACCGTACATCCCAAACTGCCCGCGCATCATCTGCTTGGTGTAGTCCATGATTTCGGGGTACTCGACTTTTAGCTCGGCGGTTTCGGCTACCCGATTTTTAATCAGGCTAAGTTTCAATGATTTTTCAAAATCTTCAAACTGCTCTTCGATCTGCTCGCGGGTGAACTTGCCTTCGTTGGTGCGTTCAAGCCAGTTTTTCAGGAAATCGGCAGGTAGGTCTATCTTAATGGAATCCAGCAAAGTCTGCTCGATGTCGCGACGCAGCAGCGTTTCCGACTCGCGGGCGTAGTTCTCCTCGATGATTCTAAGGACTTCTTTGCGGAAATCTTCTTCGTTCTCCACTTTACCAGGGCCCAGCACTTTATCGAAAAGCTCCTGATTCAGTTCGGCGGGAGCCGTGCGGGTGATATCTTCTACCTTAAACGTAAAATCTCCCGCTAGTTCGCTAACGTCTTCCTTCTTCTTGCCGGTGACGTGAGCAATGGCCGCTTCATCTTCAAGGGTACCCTTGATATCAAACACCACTTCATCGCCCTTCTTCACCCCCACG
>JBBRDE010000172.1:0-12000 GCA_038204185.1 Cytophagales bacterium | reverse complement strand
TTGGAATTCCCTGCTTTGGGGCTTAATATTGCGTCATCAAGTCAATTGCTTCACCATCGGCGGTTGATTTATAGAGAAGAGGCTAGAGAATGGGCTCATAGAACCTCTGGCAACCTATCCCACGCGCAACCGGGACAAGGTGCTAACTCCCACCTAAGCAGTTAGGAAATATAAACTCAAACCGCGCATGAATCAGAAAATACCTCATTCCGTTTTCGGAGTAGCCCTGCGCTACCCACTCGTACCGTCAAAATCAGCTACGGCCGGCTTCGTCTGTATGGTTTATTGCATGTGTATCTAGCGCCGAAGAACTCCAGTTCTGTTTTTTCTTTTGCGCTTCGGTACACGTGCTATCCGTGTTTTCTATGCTTACAGGCCGCTACAATCTTTACCAATATTCAAGTACATAACTGATTCAATCATTACCCAATAAAACAAGTACACCTCTAAACCAATAACCAATCATGTCACAGGAAGCACAACGTTTCGAAACCCTTCAACTGCACGCCGGCCAGGAACCTGACCCCACGACCAAATCGAGGGCCGTACCCATTTATCAGACTACCTCCTATACGTTCAATGATTCCGAGCATGGAGCCAACCTATTCGCTTTGAAAGAGTTCGGGAATATTTATACCCGGATCATGAACCCTACCACCGATGTGTTCGAGAAGCGCATGGCGGCATTGGAAGGTGGCGTGGCGGCGCTCGCCACGGCATCGGGCCACGCGGCGCAGTTTCTGGCCATCAACAACATCACCACGGTAGGAGACAATTTCGTGACTACCTCTTTTCTTTACGGTGGTAGCTACAACCAGTTCAAGAACTCGTTCAAGAATATCGGTGTAGAGGCCCGCTTTGCGGATGGTGACGATGTTTCCAGCTTCGAAAAACTCATCGATGACAAAACCAAGGCTATCTACCTCGAAACGATTGGTAACCCGAGCTACAGCGTTCCCGACTTCGACGCCTTTGCAGAACTCGCCAAAAAACACGATCTGCCGATCATTGTGGACAACACATTTGGTGCGGGTGGGGCAATCTGTCAGCCCCTCAAATGGGGCGCCCACATCGTGGTCGAGTCAGCAACCAAGTGGATCGGCGGCCACGGTACCGCGATGGGCGGCGTCATTGTAGACTCCGGTAAGTTCGACTGGGGCAACGGCAAGTACCCGCAGTTTACCGATCCCTCGCCCAGCTACCACGGGCTGGTGATGAACGATGTGTTTGGTATGAATGGTCCATTTGGTAATATCCAGTTTATCATCCGGGCTCGGGTAGAAGGTCTGCGTGACTGGGGCCCAAGCCAAAGCCCATTCAACTCATTCCTGCTACTCCAAGGCATCGAGACGCTTACCCTGAGGGTGGAGCGAGCCTGCGAAAACGCCCTAGCCCTGGCCCAATGGCTGGAAGGTCACGAAGATGTAGAATCAGTAAATTACTCGGGTCTGGCGTCGAGCAAGTACCATCAGATAGCCGCTAAGTACCTCACTCGTGGCTCGGGGGCGGTACTCTCTTTCAAGCTAAAAGCGGGTAAGGAGGCAGCGGATCATTTTGTGAATTCCTTGAAGATGATCAGCCACCTGGCCAACGTGGGCGATTCCAAAACGCTTATCATCCATCCGGCCAGCACTACGCACTCCCAGCTTTCTGCTGCTGACCAGCTCAACGCGGGCGTAGTCCCCGGCCAACTCCGGGTTTCGGTGGGTATCGAGCACATTGAGGACATCAAGGCTGATCTGGAACAAGCTTTTGCTCAAATTTCCGTAACTGCTTAATTGAAAACTCCGGCTCCTTTGTAAGATCGGAGCCGGAGTTTTTTTTGGGGGAAGGAATCTGGTATGACGGATTGTTAGTAATTAATTCGGAATCATTTTCACTTTTCACTTTTCACTTTTCCATTAATAAAAGGGCTGGGCGCGTATGCAACCTGAAAAAAAAGTCTTCAAGTATCCTTATAACTTCACGCTCGAATCGGGCCGGGAATTGCCCGGTTTCGAACTTGCCTATACTACCTGCGGCACGCGCTCAGCCAATGACGACAACATCGTGTGGGTATGCCACGCGCTCACGGGAAGTGCCAATGCCGCCGAATGGTGGGATGGACTGGTAGGCTCGAATACGCATTTTGATCCTTCTCGACATTTCATCGTGTGCGCCAATGTGCTGGGTTCGGCTTATGGTTCCTCGGGGCCGCTTTCCGTCAATCCGTTGACGCAGCAACCCTACTATCACGATTTTCCTACCCTCACAGTGCGCGATGTAGTAGCCGCGCTGGACTTGCTGCGGCAGGAACTGGAAATCCAGCGTATCAAGGTGTGCCTGGGCGGATCCCTGGGCGGGCAGCAATCACTGGAATGGGCGATTCAGGAACCGGAACTGTTTGACGAATTGATCCTGATCGCGTCCAACGCTGTGCATTCCTCCTGGGGCATTGCTTTCAACGAGTCGCAGCGGATGGCCATTCAGGCTGATGTGAGTTGGGAACAGGCTTCGCCCGAAGCCGGAATACAGGGCATGAGCGCGGCGCGTTCTATTGCGCTACTATCTTACCGTAACTACGATACCTACAATTTCACCCAAGCCCGCGACAATCCCGATCAGATCGACGAGTTCCGGGCGTCGTCGTACCAGCGCTACCAGGGCGAAAAATTCATGAAGCGGTTCAACGCTTTTTCGTACTGGATACTTTCCCAAGTCATGGATTCTCATAACGTAGGTCGTAATCGGGGCGGTATTGTCAACGCGCTGGGCCTGGTCAAAGCCCGTACCCTGGTGCTGGGTATTAAGTCCGATATGCTTTTTCCCGTAGTCGAACAGCAGTTCCAGGCCCGCCACATTCCCGATGCCGAATACCAGGAGATTGACTCGCTCTACGGCCACGACGG
The DNA here is from genome assembly GCA_038204185.1 of Cytophagales bacterium. Lineage (GTDB taxonomy): Bacteria > Bacteroidota > Bacteroidia > Cytophagales > Spirosomataceae > Salmonirosea. Next base: position 9,112 of record JBBRDE010000172.1, on the reverse strand, counting down.
TTTCCTGATCGAGTACAAACAATTGACGCAGGTGATCAAGTCCTGGCAACAGAATAAGGGTACCCTGGCAATGGTTTAGGAATCACACGCTCCCAAAATAAAAATCGGGTTCAGCAATCAATCGCTGAACCCGATTTGTGTATATAAGTACCTTAGGGTACCCTGCAAGATTACTGATTACAGAGGAAATCAACCGCGTTATTTTTCATAAAACTCAATCGGCAGCTCATCGGGATCGGCGATAAACGTGAACCGTTTGCGGGTAAATTCATCCACTCGAATCGGCTCCGCTACGGCGCCCTGAGCCGTAAGTTCACTAACTGTGGCGTCCAGATCCGCAACCTCAAACGCAAGGTGCCGCAGTCCGGTGGCTTCGGGGCGCGAAGGGCGGGTAGGAGGAGTGGGGAAAGAAAAAAGCTCGATGACGTAGTCGCCATTCAAGGCCAGGTCCAGCTTGTAGGACTGCCGGGCTTCGCGGTAAGTTTCCCTGAGTACGGTTAGCCCAAGTACTTTTGTGTAAAATGCCTTTGATTTTTTGTAATCGGAAGCAATAATGGCAATGTGATGGATTTTGGTGAGGTTGAGCATAGGTCTAATGAAGGAAGGAATTTATTTCTAAAACGCCACGCCCAGCTTAACGCCGCCCCAGCTATGCTCGCGGCCCGATTTGAATTCCCGACTGAGGTAGGTGCGGTAATACTCGGCGTAAATTTTCCAAAAATTGAACACAATACCATAATTATTCTGAAAAGTAAATCGGTTCAGTTCGGATGCATTCAGCGTGTAGGGGCTATTTCGATTGAATAAGCCACCTTGCAGGGTAGCGTCGTACCCCACTACTGCGCCCAGCGACTGACTATACAGATAAAACTGGAAATTATGCTCTGAACGCCGAATGGAAGAAGTCAGGGGTGAATCGAACCTACCCAGGGTGAGGGTGAAGCCTGCCAGTACCTTATCGGAAAGCGTACCAAGCCGGAGTTGCGCATTGGACTGAATCGTGAAGACGTGGGGCACCTCCATCAGTTGCTGCTCGTGGTTGAGTTCGTAGTTAATAGCCACGTCATTCCTGACCTGATACTGCCATCCCTGCGGGTCCACATCGCCCGACCAGCGATGAATAGTCGCTTGCATCCGGCCCGCGAAGGCCGCCGGACCGATCATCCCTGTGCTCAACACCGATGATAGCCTTTGCTTACGCAGGGTATCCACAGACGTAGCAAAGGATTTTAGTATAATAACTCCTGAAAAAGGACGATCACCTACGAGAATTTCATTGCTGCGGATACTGGTAGGCGTGAAACCAAAATGCTCGAAGGCAAGTCCGTAGGTAGGTTCGCCAGTTTTGAAATGCAGGAGGATTTTGGACAATGGGTTTTTGCAGAAAACTGGGCTACCTACTTCAAAACTATATCCCTGAGTATAGTAATAGTCGGTTTTGGCTTTTGCGAAAAAATCATTGTCGTAATGAAATCGGAAGTAGCCTATGTCGTTCGGAACAGATCGGAAGGCAGCTGTTGGGTCGCTGCGCTGGGCTGAAGACACGCCCGGCCGCAACCATAAGAGCAGGAAAAAGATAAGAATGATTCGCATAGACAATATGTACGTCGCGATGGACCCAATGGATGTATCACCAGCGAGCGACCGGGGATACCAAAAAAAAACAGCGAAGAACGGGGTTCTTCGCTGTTTTTTTTCTGAGATCAGTCTTTCTTCGATTTCTGCTTTTCCTTTTTCTCGGCGCGCTTCTCTTTCAAAGTTTTCTCCGACTTCTTTTTCTCATCCTTTTGATGCGATGTTCCTTTGGCCATGGTCGTAGTTGTTTTTACGAAAGTTAACGTTTATCAAATTCAATTAATTATCTGCTGCTTAATTTTGAAGCCCTAATTTTTACAAAGCGGTATTCTTTCCACAGGCAAACCCTGGTTTTGACTGCGCGTGGCAAAAAGTCCGGCTAAGGTACCTACCTTGCGCCCTGATCTAATTTTTTAAAAGTAGTAATGGCAAAATTTGCGCATTTAGAGAAAAGCCAGTTCACTGTCAATCTCGATCAGGTAGAATCCTTCACCAAAATCATGAATAGTGGCAAAGAAGCCATTGTTTTCAACTACAATAGTGGCCGCTCGGATATTTGGCTTTTTGAAACCTCTGAGGCTCGCGAAAAGGCATTTGCCGATTTAAGAACTCAGGCATACACCGAGTATTCTCCAAAATAGCCCATTCATTTATTTTTTCTGGTAGGCAATCCGGTAGATGGTGCCGTTCAAATCGTCCGAAACGTACAGCGAACCGTCGGCTCCCTGAGCCAGGCCGCAGGGCCGATGCTGGACGGGCCCACTGGGGCTAGCCAGATCGATCCCCGCAAAATTGTCCGCAAACACCTCGTAGGGCCCGGAAGGCTTGCCGTTTTTGAAAGGAACAAAAGCGACAAAGTACCCCTTCTTCAGTTCGGAGTTTTGACCGTGGAAGGCAATGAAAGCACCGTTTTTGTACTTGGCCGGAAACTGGCTACCCGTATAAAACAGCAGTCCGTTCGGGCCCAGGTGAGCGGGAAAAGCGGCCAGCGGCGTGAGTGCTTTTTCGCCTCCGGTTTTCTTCCCATCGCCTCCATACTCAGGATTCAGCATCTTCTGTTTCTTGACCGGGTCGTAGTACACATAGGGCCAGCCCGCATCGTCGCCTTCGTGGAGTTCGTACATCGTTTCGGCGGGCAGCAACGCACTCTGCTGCGGCGTATAAAACTGCGAGTAAAAATCATGAAACTGACCACGACCGTGTTGCAACACAAAGAGCGAGTTCGTTTTAGTATTCCAGTCTAGTCCTACGGTGTTTTTCAATCCGGTAGCGTAGCGCAACCCGTCCTTCTGGGTTTGATTTTTGACATCGGCCCGGAAGCGCCAGATTCCCCCCACGGTATCCAGCAGTGTGCAGGGCATCATTCCTTTGCCCGTACCTTTCTCGCGGCAGGCATCGTTGGGCGACCCGATGTTGACGTAAATGTTCCCTTTGTCGTCCAGGGCAATAGACTTAGAGTTGTCCCGCCCCGTATCTACCATACCTGTTACAATGGTTTCGGGTTGTTCGGGCTGGATGATTTCTCCTTTGTCGTTGAGCTTGTACCGAAAAATGCCGCTGTTCGACGAGGCGTACAGGTACCCCCCCTTGATGGTGATACCCGTACCCTTATAATCGCCAAAGCCCGTGGCTTGGTCGGGTACCCCGTCACCATTGGAGTCGCTGATGCGAAAGAGGCCTTTGCCATCTTTCAATCGGGAAAGCTTGACGTACAGATCGCCATTTTTCGATGCCACCATGTGGCGGGCTCCGCCCATTTCATCGGCAATGATGGTGGTGGTAAAACCGGCCGGAACTTTAATTTCTTCCGCAACCCTGGGTTTGTCCCAGGACAGGGCAGGCAATGGGGAGATATTTGTAAAAGCGGCCAGGGCGATGATTCCCGCAAGGGAGGTCGTCAGCAAGGCGGGACGAATGCGTTGTTGCATGGAAAAATAGAGGAGTAAATGAAAGATCAGATTCTCTTACAAAGTACCCCCATGCGGTCTTATACTTATAGTTTGTTTTAGAGAAGACTTACTACCCTTTACATTCGCCCAACTCCCCCCGGAAACTCAGGAAGTGGGAGACAGATGCTCCCGCCGCAGGGCATTGACGAATAAATGCGCGCGCCGGGTGGGTTCGGGCAGGCGGTAGCCTCCGTCGCAGGATAGGGTAAGGTCAATAGCGGTAGGTAGGTCGATGAGGTGGCCGGGCGAAATAAAAACGGGGTTGACCTTGTTTTTGGTTCGCACGGCTGCTCCCACGGTTTCGCCGCGGTGTACCATTGGCGTCCAATTGCCCCGCTCGGGCTCCGGATCGTCGAACTTCCCGGCAAGCACCGATTTGCCACAACCGAAACTGGGGCGATTGATCCATAGTCCCATGTGGGTAGCGATCCCCATGCGGCGCGGATGCGCCATTCCGTGGCCGTCGAACATGACCACATCGGGTTCCAGAGTTAATTTCTGCCAGGCTTCAAGGAGAGCGGGACCTTCGCGGAATGTAAGCAAGCCGGGTACATACGGAAAAGGTGCGGTACTCACCACGCCTACCTCCTCCACTACTTCCAGCGTGTCGAGCCGCAGGACGACGATTCCCGCGTAGACCGTCTCCTCGTATTTATTGAACGAAATATCACAGCCTGCTATCGTAAGGGGCTCGGCGGTCAAGGGCTCGATTTGTACCCGCTCGCGAAGCTGCTGTTGCAAGGCCATAGCTTCGGCGGGGGTAACCGTCCAGGAATGCAATGGGAGGTAGGAAGCCATATTTAGAAAATTTTTAATTTTTATCGATGGCGGGTCACGCCCACTTGTTCGCACCATACCAGTACGGGACACGTAGAGCACTTGGGCAGGGTACCCGTGCAGATGTGCTTACCAAAAGGCATGAGCAATCGATTGATCTCTGTCCATAGTGAACGAGGTACCTGTTGTTCCAGGACTTTCAACGTTTTCTCGGGCGTTTTTTCGTGTATATAGCCCCAGCGGTTCACTACCCGGTGTACATGAATATCCACACTAATAGCCGCCTGTCCAGCCGCTACCCCCAACGCCAGATTGGCACATTTGGGTCCAACCCCTTTCAGCGCAGTCAACCGAGCAAAATCGGCGGGTAGCTGACCCCGATACTGCTCGACGGCGGCTTTGGCAATGCCCATAATCGTGTAAGTTTTCTGTTCGGGGTAGGTACTGCCATCGAGCAATTCGGTCAGTTCGACGGGGCTGAGTTTCAAAATAGCCTCAGGGGTGCGGGCTACCCCAAACAGACGAAGCGAAACGGGGATGGTAGTTTCGTCGAGCGTGCGAATAGAGATTAGGCAGGAAATCAACTGTTCAAAAAGTGTGATGTACCCCCGCTCGGCCAGCTCAAACATGGCCGCTTTGGGGTAGGGCCGGATGGCTTCCTCGATGAGATGAAGTACTTTTTCTAACTCGAAATCCGGCTTCATGGGGTACACTATGGTCGATGCGTTACCTAATCGAGGTTAAATAACTGTTCCCGAATCTGGCATGATCCAATCATATACCAGGTATGAGACCTGCCCAAAACATAAACTCGACCAGATTTACGGCAAAAGATTCTTTGATATTTGGGAAGTCAGGGTTATTTTTGCACCCTTAAAACCGTAAGAATAAGACCTTTCCGTTGTATGCGTGATCTATTGGATTCCAAAGAGTTGTTTGTGCTGTTGATGCTGGCTTCCAAATTTGTCTGGCTTTACTTTTCTGGTAAGTACTCCATCTCCTTTCTGGTCGAATTCTCCTCGACGCGAATGCTGGGCGTTCGGGCTCAGTCTATCGGCCCGTTGGTTTGGGCATTAGCATGGATCGGGTTTTTGTTTCTTTGCTGATTGCCAGGCTACCGGGATAATCGTCCGTCTGCTTATCCAAATCAAAAAGAACCAGGTTGACTTTGTTACACGAAGTCAGGAATGCGCTATTTTGGCCTTTTGTTTTACAACTACCCCACAAAAAAGCCAACCATGCCTCAACTCGATCTTGATTTCGTCCGTAAGCAATTTCCTGTATTCAATACCGATCTGGGCCAAAAAATCGGCTTCCTCGATAATGCCGGAGGGAGTTACGTGGCCGGAGCGGTCATTGACCGACTCACCGAATTCTATACGCAGTATAAGGTTCAACCCTATGGAGCCAATCCGATTTCCAACCGGGCCGGGGAGGCGATGGATCTGGGTCGGCAAACGATAGCCGATCTGCTGAATGTGCCCTCCAACCGGGTGACACTGGGTGCTTCCTCGACCCAATGCTTCAACACGTTGGCGCAGGCCTGTACACCGCTCGTCCAAAAAGGCAGCGAAATAATCGTCTCGGAACAGGACCATGAATCTAACATTGGTGGCTGGGAACGCCTCTGCCAGCAACAGGGGGCCACGCTGAAACTTTGGAAAGTCGATTCCGAAAGCGGAGAGTTGAACCTTGCTGATCTGGAAAATCTCCTTAAATCCAAAACGGTTCTGGTGGCCGTCACCCACAGTTCCAACATCATTGGAACTCTTAACCCCCTCAACGAAATAGCGCAGCGGGTAAAGCAAGTCAAAGCAAGGCTCGTGGTAGATGGGGTATCGTACGCGCCGCACTGCTGGCCCAATCTGAATGAATTGGATGTGGATGCTTACGTATTCAGTACCTACAAGACTTATGGTACACACCAGGGCGTAATGGTGGTGCGGGAGGATTTTCTGGATGAGCTGGCTCCCCAATGCCATTTTTTCAACGTACCCTATCCCAACAAACGTCTTGACACCGCCGGGCCCGACCATGCTTCTATCGCCGCGCTGGCTGGAATCGGCGATTATTTCAGCCACCTCTACGAGCATCATTTTGATGAAGCTAAGGTACCCCTGCATACGAAGGCCAGAGCGATGGCTGATCTCATGAATCAACACGAAACCAAACTATGCTCGTATCTGCTGGAAAACCTGACTGATTTGCCTGTACGAATCCTGGGTCGTACTTCAACCGCACAACGCGAAGCGAATATTGCACTTACAACCCCTATAATCTCATCGAAAGCCCTAGCCGACGGACTGGCTGACTTCGACATAGCCGCCAAAAACGGTCATTTTTACGCCTACCGACTTTTGGAAGCCATGGGCGTGAAAGACCTGAATGATGGGGTGCTGCGGATCAGCCTGTCGCACTACAATACACAGGATGAGGTAGTGCGTTGTATAGAGGGTCTAAGGGTGTTGGTTAATGTCGGAACATAGCCAGAAGTGGCGGTAAGATTTGGTCCCTTCCTTCTGTTCGATTAAAATTCTCTATTTATGCCTTTTCGAGTTAGCCAGTGCCTATATTTATACAAACCAAATCTCCAATTTCATGAAAAAACACTATGTGCTCGGGTTGTTCTTTATTTTGGGGTTAGCCTCTTCGATCAATGCCCAGAATGCCGTTATTGACAAAATAGTTAAGGAGTCCACCGACAATTCTCAACTTACAAAAATTGCCCACGAACTGATGGACGAGATCGGTCCAAGATTGGTGGGAAGCCCCCAGATGCAGCAGGCCCACAATTGGGCGGTGGAAAAATATAAGGGTTGGGGCATTTCGGCCCGCAACGAAAAATGGGGCGAATGGCGTGGCTGGGAGCGGGGTATCACGCATATTGACCTGGTGAGCCCGTGGGTAAGGACGCTGTCAGGGACGCAGCTGGCGTGGAGTCCGGCTACGCCCAAAGGTGGTGTTAAAGCAGAAGTGATCATCCTGCCTGAGTTTGCCGATTCGCTGGCGTTTCAGAAATGGTTGCCGGGTGTCAAAGGCAAACTGGTCATGATTTCGATGCTGCAGCCCACCGGGCGGCCCGACTATAACTGGAAGGAGTTCGCGACCGATGATTCGTTTGACCGACTCAAAAAGGAGCGCGCATCCATGACTAATGCATGGGATCAGCGACTGCAAAAGACAGGCAAAGGGCGGCGAGACCTGCCCCTGGCGCTTGAAAGAGCGGGCGCCGTGGGAATTATTACGTCCTACTGGTCGCAGGGTTTTGGGGCCAATAAGATTTTTAGTGCCTCCACCAAGAAGGTGCCTACCATCGACCTCAGCCTGGAAGACTACGGCCTGGTATACCGGCTGGCCCAGGGCGGAAGCAAACCCATATTGAACCTGATGGCAGAGTCGAAAGAAACGGGCGTGGTACCTACTTTCAACACCATTGCTGAAATAAAGGGTACCGAGAAGCCTGATGAGTACGTGATTCTTTCCGCCCACTTCGATTCGTGGGACGGGGGTACGGGTGCTACCGACAACGGTACGGGTACCATCACGATGATGGAGGCTATGCGGGTATTAAAAGCCGCTTATCCCAATCCGAAGCGGACGATTCTGGTGGGGCACTGGGGTAGCGAAGAACAGGGGTTGAATGGTTCTCGGGCTTTTGTGAAAGATCATGCTGATATGATGCCCAAAGTACAGGCGGTGTTTAACCAGGACAATGGCACGGGCCGCGTGACGAATATCGCGGGACAGGGTTTTGTGCAGGCTTACGACTACCTGGGCCGCTGGATTCGTCCGGTACCCGATTCGATTACCCGCCACATCAGCTATACCTTCCCCGGTAATCCCGGTGGCGGTGGCTCGGACTACGCGTCGTTTCTGGCGGCGAAGGTACCTGCCTTTTCGCTGAGTTCGCTGAGCTGGTCGTATGGCAACTACACCTGGCATACCAACCTGGATACCTATGATAAGATTGTCTTCGACGATGTGCGCAACAACGTGATTCTGGCCGCCATTCTGGCTTATAAAGCTAGTGAGGATGATAAGATGACTTCACGCGAAATCCGGATTCCGGTGGGCCAAAACGGGGAACCTACGGCCTGGCCCGCCCAACGGGATGCCACCCGGCGCGGCGGACTGGATTAATTTACACGCTGGACAGCCAGCCGTGCGCCGGATGAGCGGCCCGTGAGTGGGGTGCTCATCCGGTATCTTTTTAAAAGCAACACCAGTACTCCAGAGCCTACAAGCCTACCCTCACATAAACAGGCTGGGACGTCTCGACTCGTCGGAATGTCCGCCGGTATCGCCCCGGCGCAGGGCTTTGGCAAGCCGGATCGCCGTTTCACCCTGCAGTCCCTGTTCCTTGATACTGGCCTTGTCATACTCGCCGCGCAGCGCCAGTTCCCAGGTAAAAAGCTCCGTCTTATCATCATAGATGCCCATAATCTTAACCTCCTGATCCGCAAGCAGAGCTGCCTGAGCCGCCAGCGCCTGTTCACGGGTGGGGTAGGTTCGATGTCTGGGTTGCTCCGCGACTTTATAAACAACCGAAAAGCGTTGCAAAGGCAAATGGGGCATTTCCTCGGCCCTGGCTTGTGGAAGCGTTGTGCGCTCGACGACCTGCTGTTGGGCGGCGTGTGCGTTATCCCGATTAGCTGGTAAGAGAACTCTGCTTGCGTTTCCCAGTCTGGATAATGACTGAAGTAATCCCTGATTGGCAAGGGCTTTATTTTTCAGAAACCCTTTCACCGCCGAGCGAAGTTTTGGCAATGATGGTTTCTTGGTAATGGCATTCCTGCTGTTCACGATTCTTA
>JBBRDE010000171.1:0-12010 GCA_038204185.1 Cytophagales bacterium | reverse complement strand
GGTAGCCGTTCCGAACGGGTAACAGCGCGTTAGCGGCCGGGCGGGCTTTCGCCATGGCGCGAATGGGAGTCAGATCGTCCAGAATATAGAATCCGCGCCCGTAGGTGGCCACCACCAAATCGCCAAATTCCGGCTGTACTTCCAACCAATAAACCGGCGCGGGCGGCATTTCCAGCCGTAAGGACGACCAGGTACCCCCGTCGTCGGGCGAAACGTACACGCTGTTGTCGGTCCCGGCGTAAAGCAGCCCGCGCACGGCGGGATCTTCTTTCACGACATGCACGAAACTCAGGATGGATTTGGGAATGCCGTTGCTGATTTTAGTCCAGGTTTTTCCAAAATCAGCCGTTTTCAAAATGTACGGGTCGAAGTCGCCCATCTGGTGTAAATCCACGCTGACATAAGCCGTACCCGCTGCATAGCGCGACGGCTCGATGTTAGCGATGGTACCCCATTTCGGAACGTTGAGGTTTTGGGTGAGGTTCTCCCAGTTCTGGCCGCCGTCGCGGGTGAGCTGCACCTGTCCGTCGTTGGTTCCGGCCCAGATGAGGTCTTTCTGAATGGGTGATTCTTCGATGGAGAAGAGCAGATTGCCGTCGAAAGTCATCAGGTTGTCCGTCGCGATACCACCCGAATTTTGCTGGTGGGTTTTGTCGTTGGTCGTCAGGTCGGGGCTGATGATCTGCCAGCTTTGACCGAAGTCGTCCGATTTATGAATGTATTGGCTACCCACGTACACCCGGTGTGGCGTGTGGGGCGAGAAACTCAACGGAAAATTCCAGTGCCAGCGGTACTTCATATCGGCGGGCGTCCAGCCGTAGCCCGCTTCGGGCCACACGCGCACGTCGCGGGCCTGGTTGGTGCGTAGGTCGTACACGTCCAGTCCGCCATCGTAGCAACCCGACCACACGATGTTGTTGTCGAAGGGGTCAACCTTGGCAAAACCACTCTCACAGCCGCCCACGGCGGTCCAGCTGCTGAGCGGAATCCCGCGCCCCAGGGGATTGCTGGGCCCCCGGTAGGAATAGCCATCCTGCCGGTTGCCATAAACATAGTACGGTACCCGATTGTCCAGCGACACGTGGTACATCTGCGCGATAGGCAACGAAATGCTCTGATACGATTTCATGCGGTTGAGCGTAATGCTGGCGCCGCCGTCGTGGGCCATCATCTGCCGGTTGCCGTTCTGCGGGTCGATCCAGTAGTCGTGGTTGTCGCCGCCACCCTTGTAGCCAAAGTCGAACGTTTTGCCGCCGTCTTTGGATACGCCGTGCTTCACGCTGATGGTGTGAATTTCGTTGGCATCGTCGGGTGCCACGGTGATGCGGCCGTAGTAGGGCGCGCGCTCCATCATGCTATGGTCGCGCGACATCAGTTTCCAGCTTTCGCCACCGTCCTCTGAGCGATACAGCGCCGGACTATCCATTTCAAACAAAGCATACACCACATTGGGTTGACCCGGTGCTACCGCCACGGCTACTTTGCCCACGGGGGCATCTGGTCCGCCCGGTAGACCTTTGGTATGCAGGGGTTCCCAACTTTCACCGCCATCTTTGGAGCGGTACACGCCACCGCCCGGTCCGCCGCTATGCAGGCCCCAGGTGTTGATGTTTATATTCCACATCCCGGCAAATAGGATATCCGGGTTTTCAGGATTGATCGCCAGGTCGTTAGCCCCCGTGCTTTCATTGACAAAAAGTACCTGCTTCCAGGATTTTCCGCCGTCTCGGGTACGGTACACGCCCCGGTCCTGCTGCGGGCCATAGGTATGGCCCAGCGCGCAGGCAAACACCGTGTTGGTATCTTTGGGGCTGACTATCACCCTCCCGATGCGACCCGATTTTTCCAAACCCGTGTTCTTCCACGTTTTGCCCGCATCCGAAGACTTATAAATCCCGTTACCCAGCGAATGCGCCGGACGGATTACAAAAGTCTCGCCCGTTCCGGCCCATACTTGCTGCGGGTAGCCGGGAGCCAGGGCAAATGCCCCGATGGACGATACGTCCTGACTGTCGAAAATCGGCTTCCAGGTCACGCCCTGATCTTCGGTTTTGAAAATCCCACCCGAGGCAGCCCCAATGTACACCACGGCGTTGTTGCCCGGCTCGCCCGCAATGGCGATGGTCCGGTTGCCATCGGGACCGATGAAGCGGTAGCTGAGTTGTTTAAAATCGTTGGGATCGAGTTTCTGGGCAAAGCCAGAAGACAGACCGATGCCAGCTCCCAGCAGGGTCAGTAGAAATAATCGCATGAAGTGACGTAGTTTAGGTTAAGGCGAAAATAGGGAAGCGGAACCGAAAAGCCTAACGCGGAAGAAAAGAGAATCCAGTAACTCAAACGGGTAGGTAGACGCTGAACGTCGAACCCTGGCCGGGGGTACTGGTCGCCGTGATCGCCCCGCCGTGATTCTCGACCACTTGCTGACAAATGGCCAGCCCCACGCCCGTTCCCGAAAACTGGTCTTTGCCGTGCAGTCGTTGAAACACCTGAAAGATACGGTCCAGGTACTTGATGTCGAACCCTACCCCCTGGTCGCTGACATTGATCTGGCAAAAGCGGTCGGCGTTCCCATTGGGTCGTACGTCCGATGGTAATTCGGAGCGATCCCGGCAGTCACAGGTCAGTTCGATGTGAGGGATCGTTTCGGCGGGGGTAAATTTCAGGGCATTGGAAAGCAAGTTCTGGAAGAGTTGCTCCAATTGGGACTTGTCTCCATTGATTACGGGGAGGTCGGCTATCTGGATGCGGGCCTGTCGGTTTTTGACCTGCCACTCCAACGTGTGCAGGACCTCGGCTACAATCGCGTTCAGCGAGGTAGGGCCGAATACCTGCTGTCGGGTGGAGATCTGGGAATATGCCAGCAAATCCTCAATTAAAGCCGACATCCGCTCACCGGCAACACTCATGCGGTTGAGGTACCCCTGGCCTTCTTCGCCGACCGCCTGCCCAAACTTACTGCGCAAGAGCGAGCTGAAGGATTGAATCTTGCGCAAAGGTTCCTGCAAATCATGAGAAGCAATGTAGGCAAACTGCTGCAGGTTGGCATTCGACCGCTGCAGGTCCTGGTTCGCAGTTGACAACTCCAGCGTTCGTGCCTGTACCCTGGTTTCCAGTTCTTCGGATAGCTTACGGTAGCGGGCTTCACTTTCTTCCACTTTTTTACGGCTAACAACCTGCTGTGTAACATCGACAGCCATATCCATAATGGCATATACCTCACCTGCGTTGTTGCGCAGGGGCTTATAGGTAAAATCGAAGTAATAGGTACCTAATATACCTCCAACCACTAAATCACAGGGTGTAGCCTTTGCTTCGTAGGGTACACCCATAGTAAACACATCGTCCAGAATGTCCAGAAAAGGCTGGCCTTTCAGCTCGGGTAAGGCCTCGGCCAAAGGCATACCCAGCACAGAGGGGCATTTCCCCCACACGTCCAGCATAGGTTGATTGGCTACCTCGATGATCATATCCCGCCCCACATACAGGCAGGTCGCTACGGGTGCTTCTTCGATTAAACTTTTGAAACGGGCCTCGCTGCTGGTCAGCGCTCTCTGGATTTCACCTTGTTTCCTGGCTTCGGCCTTGAGTTGCACTTGATTCTCCAGCAACATCCGATTGACTTTTCGTAGAGCCAACAGGTTGACCACCTGATGGGCCAAGGCTTTCAGGGCCGATAGTTGAGCGGCATCCAGTTGCCTGACCCGATCATCGATCACGCACAAAGAACCCAGCGCAAACCCCTCCGCGTCAACCAGCGGCATCCCCGCATAAAACACAATGTTCGGATCGCCCGTAACCAGAGGATTCTCAACAAAGCGCTCATCCAGCCGGGCATCCTCCACGATCAATGGAACCAATGGATCGATAATATTATGGGCACAAAAAGCAACGTCACGTGGGGTTTCCCGCGCTGCAAGGCCACGATTGGATTTAAACCATTGGCGGTCTGCATCCACAAAACTGATGAGCGCAATGGGAGTCTGACAAATTTGGGCCGCCAGTTCGGTGATAGCCTCATAGTCCGATTCGGGCAGGGAATCCAGGATATTGTAGTTTCTGAGCGCATTAAGGCGCTCATCATCCTCCGGAATCGAGGGATTTAGAGTCATTTCGGTCGACGTGTAGGTAGGTTTGCCTTCATTCCATTCATCGGTCACAGATACCGAAGTAGGTAAACCACCGCATCCTTTTATTGTTTTTTGTGCCAATTCGAAATCAGGTAGCCAGGTACGCTACATCTACCTGGGATATGCCTTTTTGCTATGATTTTTTGGTAGGGGCGGGCTAGCCGGTAGGTGGTGGACACTTTCGGGAAGGCTGCTTCGCTGGATGCGTTCTGTTCGGGTGTTAGCAACTCTTCATTTGTAATTCCGGTTCTTGATAGTTCGTCCACCTTACTTTAAAACTACAAATCATGGGCCTATCGTCTAGGAATTTGAGCATAAAAAAACACGCTAGAAGCAGTTTTCAGCAAGTTCACCAATTCCTATATACCGAGGGCATCATAATGTATTAATCATCCCTCTGTCGGTAACAAAACTGCTATATTTGCTCAAACCTACTCCCCAAAATAATTTACTGCATCAGGTTCACAGGTACCCACGCCGAACACGATACGATTGACGCAAACAAAATTTAACATGGAACCTACCCCCATACGAAACGAAGAAGACTATCAGGTAGCCCTGGATAAGCTGGAAATCGTCTTCGACGCAAAAAAGGGAACGCCGGAAGGCGATCAACTGGAAATTCTCTCCATTCTGATTGACAAATATGAAAATGAGCATTTCCCAATTGGACTGCCCGATCCGGTGGAGGCCATCAAGTTCAGAATGGATCAGATGGGGATGAAGCATTATTAGTGCAGGAATACTGAACTGAATAGTCAAAATGATATATCTCGACAACAACGCCACCACCCGCATCGACCCGCGCGTACTGGATGCCATGATGCCCTACCTGACGGATAACTTCGCCAACGCCGCCTCAACGCACCCGTTTGGGCAAGGTGCCAGTGAGGCTGTAAAAAAGGCCCGGCAACAGGTGGCCGATTTGATTGGTGCCAAAAGCAATGAAATCGTATTTACCTCCGGCGCTACGGAGGCCATCAACACAGCCATCAAAGGCGTGGCCGAAAGCTATGCCCACAAAGGGCGGCATATCATTACGGTACAAACGGAACATTCCGCTGTGCTGGATGTATGCAGGTACCTTGAAACCAAAGGGTTTGAGGTAACGTACCTGCCTGTGCTACCCGACGGACTGCTGGATTTGGATACGCTGAAAGCTGCCCTTCGGCCTGATACTATACTGGTTTCGGTGATGCTGGTCAATAACGAAACGGGCGTTATTCAGCCCATTAAGGCTATTGCCGATTTGACCCATGCGGCGGGAGCCTTGTTCATGACCGACGCAACGCAAGCCGTCGGCAAACTGCCCTTCGATGTGGCGGGGTTGGGCATTGACTTGCTGACGATGTCCGCCCATAAGTTTTATGGGCCTAAGGGGGTAGGTGCATTGTACGTGCGGCAGCGGTAAGTAAAAATGGAAGCCCTGCTGCACGGAGGCGGACACGAAAGCGGCAAACGCTCGGGAACGCTCAATGTGCCGGGTATTGTAGGAATGGGCGCTGCGGCAGAAATTGCAAAAGACCAGCTTCATTCCGACGCCGAACGCATTGGCCAGCTCCGGGATACGCTGGAAAGCGAACTGCTCAAAATTGAAAGTACCCTCGTAAACGGAAACCGCGAACAGCGGCTTTATAACGTGACCAACATTCTATTACAAGGTTGCGACTCCGATGCGCTGATTATGGGGTTGGAAAATATCGCCGTGTCCAATGGACCAGCCTGTACGGCGGCTTCCATCGAACCCTCCCATGTGTTGCTGGCCCAAGGACTTACCGAAACGGAGGCGTTTTCATGTTTGCGGTTTAGTTTGGGGCGGTTTAACACGGCTGAGGAACTGCCCCTGACAGCAGAGGCGGTGGAGGGGGTAGTGGAGAGTTTGCGGGCGATGGTGGGGTAATTTTACAAACTCAAATACCAGTTTTTCTCAAATGGCGGCTCTAGGGTTGACGCAGAACTTATTTCTTGAAAATATTTTGTCGATGCCAAGCAAACCCCTCAATCGATGGGACAAAATCCTTATCAAAAGGTAGTGAAATAGTTCTACCTTCTATTTTTGAAAAGCTATATTCACTTACCAGATTCTCTTTGAAGCTTCCCGAAAGAATAACTTCATAGTTATCATCCACTGAAATTAGTCCTCTATCAAAAGCTCTGTGAAGATTAGGGCAAAGAGCAATACCATTGTTCAGGCTATTATCAAAACTATTAGCGAAAGGTACAATATGACAGGCGTCTACAATTGTAATAGTAAAAGGAGCCGACACTCTAAGACCTGATATACAACAAGTTTCATTATAAATTTTAACTATTTCTCTCCTGAAAATAGTACCTCTATTGTAAACTTCAACCTGATATGTCTCCGGGTTTAGCCGTGCTTTCAGATTCAGCAACTTCGCTTTGTAGCTTCCCGGCATTTCTTTCATTTCATTTTTTATATCATCAATATAGGTATCAAATAAGCTACTAAAATTTCCCAAGTTATTATTTGGAAAATATGTTTTTAAAAGTACCTGTTTGAGAAATTTCCGCTTTTCCTTGTTTAGCAATAATGAAGCTAAACTGTTATCAATTTGAGCGTAGCAAACAGCTACGCTCAAATTCCCAAAGCTACGCATGGAACCTGCATTCTCAATCCACAGTTCACAGCCTGGATTTGGAATTAATTTCCACCAGCTACCTTTTTCACCGGTCAGATGGAAGAAAGGTAAGGCAAATTTTTGATCGTGATTAGAAGTAACTAATTTATTCCAGAAAATTGAAAATGAGTGAGTTAATTCAGGGGTGATGAATATTTTATTGTCCCTGATTCGCCCTAGTTCATACTCATGAAGAATAGCTAAGAGTAGAATTGGTTTATGTGGAGCACCGCCATTCTTTTTGTCTCGGTGGAGATTGGCGAAAGCGTTTGAAAAATAGTCAAGGACTGGAAGGGTTTCAGGCATGGATTACTTTTTTCTTCACCAAAAATTCCTCCAACAAATTTTCAATATCATTTTGCAGGCCTCGTTTCCTGACCATCAGGGACTTGGTCTTCATAATTTTGAGGGATTTCTGGATCAAATCCACGTGGTCGGGCTCAAATACTTCGTGGAGGAGTTCTTCCTCTTCTCGAAACTTGTCTTCATGCTTACTCATGTCAATCGGTGTCTCGTATATGCGGTTATAGATGTCGGATACTTTCTGATTAAAAATCCCGTCGCGGTACCACAACACCTGGATCGCCACAAGCTCCTGATGGGAAATGAGTTGGGTAGTCTCGCCCTGCGATTGTTGGATTTCGCGCTGGGCCTTCAGCACCATATCCAGTATTTTGG
Source organism: Cytophagales bacterium (assembly GCA_038204185.1). Taxonomy (GTDB): domain Bacteria; phylum Bacteroidota; class Bacteroidia; order Cytophagales; family Spirosomataceae; genus Salmonirosea. The sequence continues at coordinate 4,566 of JBBRDE010000171.1, read as the reverse complement.
CCCGATACTCGGCCGTATACGGGCCCCATCCTTCCTCCTCATCCGCTTCCCGTATTTTAAGGCGATCCTGCCGACGAAATACTTCCCGCATCTCCCGATTATTTCGGTTGAGCACCAGCTCGTCCCGAAGTTCCATGAGTGGCCACATCCACTCCTCGCCGTTTTCAATGAGTCCTTCCATGGATTTATCCCGACTCACCACCGTGCACACCCAGCACCCAAACCGGCTATTGCCACAGGAGGGCGTGGTGTCGTCAATTACCAGCGGGCAGTCACCACTGTTGGCATTGCGGTAGAGCGTCACGAGTTCCTTGTGCGTACCGCCCCAGGGTGGGGGTACCTGCATGAGGTACTGCCACACTTCGTTGGTTTCAATATCCTTGATAGGCGCATACACAAACGCATTTTGCAGAATGTGCTTGCGAAGGCGTTGTCCCTTTACCTCGTATTTTTTGATACTTCGGGCCCGGTTAGAACTTTCGGCCGAACGCGTACCCAGCAAGATAATAACTTCCCCTTTCTGACTGATCTGGCTTTGGATGAAGCGGGTAGTCGGGTCAATTTTAAGGCGCTCGGTACACCACCGAAAGGTATTGTTGGGGGCAGGGTACCCCAGTCCCAGCAGTTTCACCCAGAAGGTATCTTCCAGTACGGGTGTCGTCCGTTGTACTTTAAAGGGTATATCCTGAACAACGGCGGCCTCCTCAATCCGGTGTTAGTTACGCTCCACGAACTGGACGATTCGAGGATTTTCAACCAGTGTGTCGTTACACACAATATAAATATCACGTAGGTATCGAGTGCCTTCGGGTAGTTTTTTCAGGGCGTTCCACACCAATTGCAAGAGTAAGGTGGAATCTTTCCCGCCGCTAAACCCGATAACCCACGGACGATTATTGTCGTCAATGAGGTACTGATCGAGGATTTCCTGCTCTATAAAAGGGATTATGAGGGACATGGAGAGATGGTCAATTTCAAATTGCGGTAAGTTACTATGTTTTCTTCTAATCGGAGAAGTCTTCTGGGTTACTGAGGCTTCTTTTTATCAGGTTGGTCCGAGTTAGGTTCGGCCGCTTGGATTGGATGCGCCCCTCCTTTTTTTATTCCAACCTTACCCCCAAACCTCCGCAGCATACATCCCATCCGGCCCATAAATGGATTTCCGCTCCCCGATTTTGCGGATGTGGGTAAAACCCAGGGAAGTGAAAAGTACTTCCAACGTCCGAAACGGGATGGGGTAAGGTACCCAGGGATTTCGGCGTTCGGTGTCGTACTCCACGATCAGGAAACGGCCCCGCGCGCTAAGATACCCGCGCAGCTTTTGAATCAGCGCCCCTTTATCCGAGACATAATGCAGCGAGTTGGCCATCAGTATCCCGTCGAGGTTGGTGCCGGGAATGCTGTCTTGCACAAAATCGAGTTGCCGGAAGTCGAGGCGTACCCGCTGAGTGTTCGTTGGTTCTTTCCAGACTTGTCGGATCTTGTCGAGGCACAGAATGTGGCTACCATCCGGAAGCCCATGCGCCAGCGCCCGACTGAACAGGCCGCTGCCGCAGCCCAGGTCGGCCCAGGTTTGGGGACCGGAAGCGGCGAAGTCGGCAGCTCCGAGCAAAGTTTGGGCTTCTTCAACGGTCATGGGGTACCTCCGCCGCTTTTTGGTAGAATTCTAGCCCGACCCGCTCGATGTGGGCGACCAGATCGGGGTTTCCGATTTTCTGTAAAATGGAGAGGTCGATTTTGTAGGGCAGCAGCAGATCATCCAGGTCGTTTTCGATGGCAAACAGCACGGAGAGTGTCAACCCCTCGCCCAATAGCGTGAGGTCGATGTCGGAACCGTTTCGGAAACTACCCTTGGCCCGCGAACCGTATAAAATGGCTTTTTCGATGTGGGGATACTTCATAAAAACCCCATTGATTTTCTGGATATCCTTTTCTTTCAATCCGTACATTTTGGAGTAAGATTAACTGACTGTTCTGTCGTTCTGGATTTTCCGCATTGTTTTCTCAAATAGCTTAAAAGCCGGGTAATACTGTTCGAGAATGGCTAAAAAGATTTCCATGGCCACTTCTTCGTTGTAGGTATGGGAAGTCTTGTTACGACTCTCAATCATTCCCATCCAAACGTCACCCTCCTGAATTAAGTCAAGTTGAAAAGCTTCTCGCGTGGCATCTTTTGAACCGTAAATTTTGACGTTACCCTGGTCCATAATGAAATCTTTCATGACCATCCACGCCAGTTCATGCGTGTATTCAAACCTTTGGATAAGGCCCTCGATAACAATGTCATCCGTGTCGTTGAGGGTTGATTCATCGAATTCTCCCTCGACGAAGTACCTGTCTTTTACAAAGTTTACCGTTTCAGCAAGTTTGGTAAATGCTTTCTTATAATTATCAAATCGCTGTTCCCACCGAATATCCTGCTCGCTCATTCGTAGTTCTGTTTTTTGTAGACCCATACTTCTCTGTCTTCATCACCAGTTGTAAAGATACAAACCTCGCCCCACAAAAGCCGCTCAGATTTCAGGTTCACCAAGCCTCCCAGCTGCCTAAGTCAGGAATCGAATGATTGGAGAAAGCCTCACTCCATCCCTACCTGAAAAATCTGGATGTACCTACCCTCGGGCGTACTGACATAGCGGTTATAGACTAGGCGGTCGCCGGAATGGGACCAGAGGATGCCGTTGATGGGGCGGTCGTCGTCCGCTGAGCGCGGGGTCAGGCGGCGCGGCTGGCCGTTGCGCAGATCCGTTATGAAAACGGAGTTGTCGGCGGCATAGGCTACGAAGTTGCCGTCCGGGCTGAAATTGAACGGGGTTTGGATGGAGAAGGGCTGCTGCGTCAATGGCCGGGTAGCCCCGCCGTTGGGCGACACACCAAACAGCTGGATCAGTCCCGCCGAATCACGGGCCAGAAAACCGATTAGGGTACCATCGGGGGTGCTTCGCAGCCAGTGCCGGGGCCCCTCGATGCCCCGTTCCGAAAAAGTGATCCGGCGCTGCGACACGCCAGCCGGGGGATTGGGCCGGGTGATGGTACTGCCCGCCAAAGGCTGGCCGGGAAGGGCTTCGGTGAGGTCGTCTGGAATATCCACGACGAATACCTCCGTCACCGTTCGATGGGCAACGTTGCGGACATTTCCCTGAAAAGCCAGGGCCCGTTGCTGCCGGGTGCCGTCCGGCTTGAGGTACCCCTCCCGACCAATCCAGGTTTCATCGAAAGCCCGGTCGATCTCGTCGCTACCGGGCCGGGGTACCGGGGTTACGCGCGTTACGACGACAGCGAATCCCTCTCCGCTGAATTCATCCAGCTCGTTGCCATGGGGTACCTTCACGGGGCTTGTGGGATTCATTACGCCCACTGTGCGTAAATCCACCACCGTTGAATCCATGCTCGCCAGCCGTTCCATGACGGCATCATTGTACGTAAAGCTGATCCGTTCGCCGTCGCCGCTCCATTGGTGCGCGTGGGTTCCGCCCCGTAATGTCCCCGCTATAAAGGGTGGGGATACATTCCGCCCATCCAGAAAATGGGGTTCTTGGGGCTGATTGACGTCGATAAGGACACCGGTTCGGCGGGTCATGGCGTAGGTGAGTCGGGCCGTGGCATTGCGCAGTCCGTGCAGGAAAAGCACCTGCGGACGGACGGGAGAGAACGTTGCCGCACCCACGCCGGGGCCGTGTTCGGTCTGGTTGTCGGTCTGATACAGCAGGCGGTCTTCTCCCGAATGAATGTTGAGCATTCTAATGCAACAGGATTTCGCCAGTTCGGTGTCGTGGTTACGGGTATCGTACACGACCCACTGGTCGTCGGGGGAGAAAACTTGCGTATTATTCAGGGTATGGCCTTTGGCATCGTGGGTAAGCTGGGTTTCGGTGGGCATGGGGAGTTCGGTATCGGCAGGCAGATGGATGTTGAGGCCCAGTGCGCTGACTAGTAGTAAGGTGAAGATCGAAAGGTGGGCGAAATTCAGTTTCATGATGGGTTTTTGCATTCAATTCCTTCCTCCCGCTCTGGTAGCAGGGTTGTGATTCTCGGTTTTAAAGCCAGGACTCTGTAGAAAGAAGCAGTTATGCTTTTCTCTCCTTTAAAAGTATCTCAACCATCTGAGCGGGAGTGATCACAGGGAGTGCATCTGTATCCTGCGTAGCAAAATCTCTTAAATTTCCCGTTACGAAATAATCCAGCCCGGTACCGTATAGGGCTACTTCGTACTGAAAGGCATCTTCCAGGTTCCCCATGTTTCGCTGGCAGGCGTTCAGATAAGGCGTGTTATCGGCGGGCTTGACTTTCAGAATCGTCAATGTTTCTTGCAGGGTACTTCGTAGCTTGTCCCCCTTCTTTCCTGTTTTTTCCAGTACGTAAGCTATGGTGTAAACTGATCCGGCAGAAATATACGCGGCAATTTTTCCGGTTTCTGCAGCCTCTATAAGATTATGTTTTGGAAGCTGATTTGGTCATTCTGTTGAGAAATATGGTAGTGTACGCGATTTGCAGCATAGCCTCCGAAGATTCTACTGTTTTCTCGTATTCTTTGGCTAGCCGCCGTCTAAAATTTAGCCATCCGAA
>JBBRDE010000170.1:0-12018 GCA_038204185.1 Cytophagales bacterium | reverse complement strand
ATAAGGTAGATCGGGGTACCCTGCGACACATGATATACCAATCCCGCTGCGGGATAGACTGCGAGAGAGGTACCTATTACCACAAAAATGTCGGCTTGTTCAGTTAAGTTCATTGCCTCGGACATCATGGGTACCTCTTCGCCAAACCACACGATGTGCGGACGTAACTGACAACCTTCTGCACAAAAATCACCCGTTTTCAATTCCCAGCCTTCCATTTCATACACAAGATTGGGGTTGCCGGTACTTCGCGATTTGAAAAGCTCCCCGTGCAAATGAACCACCTGGCTAGATCCAGCCCGTTCGTGCAAATGATCTACGTTTTGGGTGATAATCGTGACGTCGAAATACCGTTCCAAATCTTTAAGAAGTGTGTGAGCTGCGTTGGGCTCAACGGAAAGAGCCTGCTTGCGGCGATCATTGTAAAAGTCCAGCACCAACTTCTGGTTGCGACGCCATGCCTCCGGTGTAGCCACGTCCTCCACCCGGTGGTTTTCCCACAGTCCATCGCTATCGCGGAAAGTTTTAATTCCGCTCTCGGCGCTGATGCCCGCCCCAGATAGTACAACTAACTTTCTCATCTTTTCTAACTGACAGCCAATAGCTTTTTTTGACCAATATGTTAGGGTAGATCGCTACTATAACAGCTTCTAAACCTTCTTTGCTTTTTTGGGAGCGGCCTTTTTCTTAGGCTTCGTTGCTTTGGCCGCTGGTTTTTCTTCGGTACCCTCGGCCAGTTTCAGCACGTCTTCATACGTGAGGTCGGCGGGTTCGGTGCCTTTGGGTATTTTGACATTCCGCTTACCAAACGAAATGTAGGGGCCGTATTTGCCATTCAATACCTTAGCGTTAGGGTTTTCAACATACTCCCGAATAACCTTGGTACTGTCCAGTTTTCGCTTTTCCACAATAATTTCCACCAAACGCTCGGTCGTGACAGCCATAGGGTCGTCAGTCGGGGTAAGGGAGTAGAATTTACCATCATGCTTCACGTAAGGGCCGTACTTTCCGATGTTCACCATTAGGGCCTGATCTTCGTATAAGCCTACCTCCCGGGGTAGTTTGAACAATTCGAGGGCTTCTTCCAGGGTGATGGTTTCCATCAGCTGGCCTTTCAGAAGGCTGGCGAATTTGGGTTTTTCTTCGTCCTCCGCGTCGCCAATCTGTACGTAGGGACCATACCGTCCTATACGGGCACTGATCGGTTTCCCGGAATTAGGGTCCTCTCCAAGTGGTCGGGTGGTCAGGCTCTTATCGATCTTTTCACCTTCGGCATCCGATACTTTCTGGTGGAAGTTTTTGTAAAAACGATCGATCATATCCTGCCACTGTACTTTTCCTTCGGCGATGTTGTCGAAGTCTTTCTCGACATTGGCCGTAAAAGAAAAATCGACGATATCCTCAAAGTGAGTGACCAGGAAATCATTCACGATCATCCCCGCGCTGGTCGGGAAAAGCTTGGCTTTCTCCGTACCAAAGGTTTCTGTATTTACCTTCTTTTTAACCTGGTCGTTCTTGAGGGTGATCTCGCTGAACTCCCTTTCCTGTCCGGCGCGATCTTCTTTTACTACGTATTCCCGGCGAATGATAGTCGAAATGGTAGGGGCGTAGGTAGATGGGCGTCCAATGCCCATTTCTTCCAATTTTTTTACGAGACTCGCCTCAGTGTAGCGGGGCGGGTTACGGCTGAACCGCTCGGTGGCCTTCAAATGATCCAGGTTCAGGATCTGATCAATATTTAAGGGAGGTAACATGCCTTTCTGTTCCTCGTCCTCATCATCGCTCGATTCAAGGTACACCTTCAAAAAGCCTTCAAATTTAATCACTTCGCCCTGGGCGACGAGTTGTTCGGCGGTTGTCGAAATTCCAATGGTAGCCGTGGTGCGTTCCAGTTGGGCATCAGCCATTTGCGAAGCAATGGCCCGTTTCCAGATCAACTCGTATAAGCGTTGTTCGTTACGATCTTTGCTTCCTATCAAGGTAGAGAAATCGGTGGGACGAATGGCTTCGTGCGCTTCCTGAGCCGATTCTGACTTCGTCTTGAATACCCGGCGGAAGTGATACTCCGTGCCGTATTCCTGGCTGATCTGATCTTTGGCTTTGCCCATCGCTTCCTCGGAAAGATTCGTCGAGTCGGTCCGCATATACGAGATTTTACCTGCTTCGTAAAGTTTCTGCGCTACGGTCATGGTCTGGGAAACCGAAAAACTGAGTTTTCGGGAAGCCTCCTGCTGTAGGGTAGAGGTTGTGAAAGGCGGGGCGGGAGATTTTTTAGCTGGTTTGGTTTCCAGGTTCTGGATCCGAAAGATCGCGCCAACGCATTTATTGACAAATTCCTCAGCCTTCTCCTGAGTTTCAAAATTTTTGGGTAGCTCAGCATTCAATATCTTGCCATTACCCAAATCAAACAGCGCCGTAATCTTGTAGCTACTCTTACTATTGAAAGCATCGATTTCCCGTTCCCGGTCCACTACCACGCGCACGGCGACCGATTGTACCCGCCCGGCGGAAAGGGAAGATTTGCCGATCCTGATTTTTTTCCATAAAACCGGCGAAAGCTCGTAACCCACCAGCCGGTCGAGAATCCGACGGGCCTGCTGGGCGTTCACGAGGTCGATGTCGATGGTACGGGGCTTGCTGATTGCGTTCTGCAAAGCCGTCTTAGTGATTTCGCGGAAAACGATTCGCTTGGTGGCGTCGGGTAGCCCCAAAGCCTCTTTCAAATGCCACGAAATAGCTTCCCCTTCGCGGTCATCATCCGTCGCTAACCAAACTTCCGCGGTTTTAGCAAGTTTTTTTAATTCGTTGATTACCTTTACTTTATCAGCAGAAACTTCGTAAAAGGGTTCATAACGGTTTTCGGTATCCACGCCCATGTCGTGCTCAGGTAGGTCCCGTACGTGACCGTAGCTTGACATCACTTTAAAATCGGTCCCCAGGTATTTTTCTATGGTTTTGGCCTTAGCCGGTGATTCTACGATCACCAGATTTTTAGACATAGTAGGAGGGTTTGTAAGTATGGAAAATGGTGCTTTGCCGGGTTCAAAGATAGAATAGAATCCGGCCAAAGTTAAACAGAGCGAATAAATGGATTGTTGCAAGGTACTTTTTTGCCAGCTTCATAAAATTCAAAATAAATTGTACTATTCTTTTATTGTATTTAGTTTAGTTAACACAGTGATATAATTAATTTAATTTTTTTAATAAAAAAGAATTATAAAAACCAAAGTCCCAAAAAATCAAGAAGCTGAAAATCGCTTAAATTTTGTACTTTTAAGCGTTTTGAAAACCTAACATCAAATAGAAGCAACCCGATCTTATGGCATTTGACTTAGACATGATCAAGGGCGTATATGCCCGCATGGAAGAACGCATCAGCGCTGCCCGCGAGGTAGTAGGACGTCCCCTCACTCAGGCAGAAAAAATATTATATTCCCATCTCTGGGAAGGTGTAGCTAATGCACCCTACGAACGCGGCAAGGCTTATGTAGATTTTGCCCCCGACCGCGTAGCCATGCAGGATGCAACCGCCCAAATGGCCCTGTTGCAATTCATGCAGGCGGGCCGCCCACAGGTAGCAGTACCTTCCACGGTACACTGCGATCACCTGATTCAGGCGGAGGTTGGAGCAGAAAAAGATTTAGAAATAGCTAAGAGCAGGAATAAGGAAGTTTATGATTTCCTGGCTTCCGTATCCAATAAATATGGCATCGGTTTCTGGAAACCGGGTGCGGGAATTATCCATCAGGTTGTATTGGAAAACTACGCCTTTCCGGGCGGAATGATGATCGGCACCGATTCGCACACGCCCAACGCGGGCGGATTAGGCATGATTGCAATTGGGGTAGGAGGGGCCGACGCTAGTGACGTGATGTCAGGGCTGGCCTGGGAATTAAAAATGCCACGCCTGATTGGGATAAAACTAACGGGGAAACTATCCGGCTGGACATCTGCTAAGGACGTTATTCTGTGGGTAGCGGGCCAACTGACCGTAAAAGGTGGGACGGGCTATGTTGTGGAGTACTTTGGCGATGGTGCGGAAAGTTTATCCTGCACCGGAAAAGGCACCATCTGCAATATGGGGGCTGAGATTGGCGCTACCACGTCGCTATTTACCTATGATGATAAAATGGCCGATTACCTGCGCTCTACCGAGCGGGCCGATATTGCTGAAGCAGCCGACGGGGTGCGGGCTCATTTGCGGGCTGATGAAGAGGTTTACGAAAATCCGGAAGAATACTATGACCAAGTGATTCACCTTGATCTGTCTACCCTGGAACCCCACATCAACGGGCCGTTCACGCCCGATCTGGCATGGCCACTTTCCAAGTTCGCCCAGGCTGTGAGGGAAAACAACTGGCCCGAGCGATTGGAGGTTGGATTGATTGGATCATGTACCAACTCATCTTACGAGGACATGACCCGGGCCGCTTCGGTAGCTGGTCAGGCATCTAAAAAGAATATTAAGGCCAAAGCTGAATTTACGATTACACCTGGTTCCGAAATGGTTCGTTTTACCGCCGAGCGCGACGGCATATTAGATACTTTTGAGAAAATTGGTGGTGTAGTGCTGGCGAACGCTTGCGGGCCCTGCATAGGGCAGTGGGCACGCCACATGGATGATCCTACCCGCAAAAACTCCATCATTACTTCCTTCAACCGGAATTTTGCAAAGCGAAATGACGGCAACATCAGTACCCACGCCTTCGTAGCTTCTCCCGAAATCGTGACGGCCTTTGCTATTGCGGGCGATTTGACCTTCAATCCCATGAGGGATTCCTTGAAAAACGAAGATGGCGAAAGCGTAATGCTCGACGAGCCGAAGGGCATTGAGTTACCCATCCAGGGTTTCGAGGTGGAAGACGCAGGCTACCAGTCACCCGCCGAAGACGGCAGTCAGGTTCAGATTGCTGTAGATCCCGATTCTGATCGCCTACAGCTGCTTGATCCCTTTAAGGCGTGGGAAGGTACCGATCTCCTGGGCTTGAAGCTGTTGATCAAAGCTAAAGGGAAATGTACTACTGACCACATTTCGATGGCCGGACCATGGCTGAAATATCGTGGGCACCTGGATAATATATCCAACAATATGCTCATCGGTGCGATCAACTTCGCTAACGACAAATCCAATTCGGTGAAGAACCAGCTCTCGGGTGAGTACGGCGAGGTACCCGCTACACAGCGTATCTACAAAGCCGAAGGTATCGGTACAATCGTCGTAGGTGATGAGAACTACGGGGAAGGTTCTTCACGGGAGCACGCTGCCATGGAGCCCCGGCACCTGGGCGTGCGGGCAATCCTGGTCAAATCTTTTGCCCGTATACACGAAACCAACCTTAAAAAGCAGGGGATGCTGGCGCTTACGTTTGCCAACCCTTCTGATTACGATAAAGTACTGGAAAACGATACGATCGACATCAAAGGACTGACTTCTTTCGCTCCAGGTAGTCCTCTGACGGTAGTGCTTCATCACGCCGATGGCACGAAAGAGGATATTGTGGTGAATCATACCTACAATGCCCAGCAAATTGAGTGGTTCAAGGCAGGTTCTGCCCTGAATATCATTCGTCGCTCAGTTGGTGCCTAAGGTGTCCCAGCAATACTATTAAAAAAAAGACCCCGATTAATTTCAATTGGGGTCTTTTTTTTGAACATCTGGTACGACCTTTGACGCTTTAATCCTGAAGCACAAGAGCAATTTTAGCTATCTATGAAAAATTCTTTATTCCTATTCTCCTTTATAATTTCTCTCCTTTCTTCTTCTCTTGTAATCGCCCAAAACGATACACTGAGAGTCAACCAGTTGGAGGAAGTAACTGTTAACGCTTTTGAATCGAAGCGTACCATTTTGGAAACGACCGCCTCCGTGGGAATCATCACTCCCCGCACATTAGAGCGCTTCGCTACCAACACATTCACCAACGCAGTCAATACAATTCCGGGAGTACGGATGGAGGAGCGTTCGCCGGGCAGCTACCGTTTTTCGGTGCGGGGGAGCTTACTGCGTTCGCCCTTTGGTGTGCGGAATGTAAAGTTTTACTGGAATGGAATACCATTTACGGATGCCAATGGAAATACGCCGCTGAATTCCCTTGACTTTGGCTCGGTAGGCCGTATGGAAATTATCAAAGGACCCGGCAGTAGTATCTACGGGGCAGGAACAGGGGGCGTGGTTTTACTTTCTACCGTCAATAAACCCGAAACCAATAAAGTGGAACAAGGGGTAGGTTTTGGTAAGTACGGCTACAAGAGTCGCAACACGGAGGTAAGCATAGGCGATGTGTCGGTTCGTTATGGCCATCAGCAACAAGAGGGCTACCGTCAGCAAAGTAGCATGGTCAGGGACGTCTTTCAGTTCAATTCCACCTCCAAGGTAAGCGAAAGGAGTACCCTGTCGCTACTGGGCTTATACTCGGACTTACACTACCAAACCCCCGGTGGCATCAACTTGGCCCAGTACCAAAAAGATCCTACGCTGGCTCGCCAACCCACCCCGACTCTGCCGGGAAGCGTAATCCAGAATGCGGGCATTTATACCCGATATACCCTTCTGGGAGTCCAGCATCGGTATGCGCTGGCTACCCACTGGGATCAGTCGTTATCACTTTATGTGAGCTCAAATGATTTTGCCAACCCCTTTATCTCTAACTTCGAAAAACGGGACGAACAGGGCATTGGTGGCCGAAATGTCTGGACGTATTCCCGGGACTTAGGTAAGACCGACTTGCAATGGACCAGCGGTTTTGAGTGGCAGTACGGAAAATCGGCCCAGCGTAATTATAGAAATGATAAGGGTACCCCAACAAATTTTTTAAATTCGGAGGATATCCGCAGCGCCAACCTATCTGCATTTACCCAGGCGGAGGTTCAACTTTTGCAATCACTTACCGTTAATGCAGGTGTCAGCCTTAATACCTACCGATATAACTACGAGCGTTTTTTTCCCTTACCCAATGAACAGCAGAAGCTGAAATTCGATCAGGTAGTTAGCCCCCGGTTGGCTCTCAACAAAACTTTCCTACAAAACTGGTCTGTAACGGCTTCGCTCAGTTCGGGATACTCGCCCCCTACCTTGCAGGAAATTCGGCCATCGGCCGGTGGCTTCCGGGCCGACCTGAAACCCGAAATGGGAATCAATAAAGAGATATCGGTACGCCGGGCCGGCAATCGATTCCAGTTTGAAGTGAATGCCTACCAGTTCTCGCTTAGTCAAACGATCGTCCGGCGATCCGATGCTCAAGGTGCCGAGTTTTTTATCAATGCCGGGAAAACCAATCAAAAAGGCCTGGAATGGCGAGTCGACTACACGGTACTTCAGAATCTGGGTTTTCTAGAAATGCTTAGAATATGGGATGCGGGTACCTTGACCAATTACCGTTTCCGTTCGTACCAACAGGGGGAAACGGATTTGGGAGGAAATCGTCTGCCCGGAATTCCCGGATTTACCCAAAATACTGGGTTGGATGTGATTCTGAAAAAGGGCATTTCCTTGTTTGCTACCTACCAGTTCGGCGATAAAGTGTACCTGAACGATGCCAACACGGTTGAAGCTCCTTCCTTCAGTCAATTTTCGCTGCGCCTTACCTGGAAGAAAAATTGGGGTACCCATTTTTATTCCGAACTTTCGGCGTCAAGCGATTGGGTATCGGCTGAAATTTATAGCCTTGGGTACGATCTTAACGCCTTCGGAAACCGGTACTACAATAGCGCACCCAAACACAACCAGTGGGCCGGAATAAAAGCCGGTTGGCGCTGGTAAACTGTGGTACGGGCGTCCCGCCCGTCTTAAAATAAATGGATTTTTTTGAAAAAGAAACATTAATGCAAAGCCGCATATAAGCTATTTCCACTCAAAAAGAGCGTCACCAAAAAGATCAGCATAAAAAGAAAATTCTGCAATCTGTTATTGACATAGGCCTTCGGCATAAGTTTCCGGTCGTTCAGACAACGGAACAATTGCCAGGTAATGAATGGTAGCAGTAATCCGTTGGCTACCTGGGCGGCCAAAATGACGGGGATAGGTTTGAATTGTGCGATACCGAAAGCGATACCAATAAAAAGTACCCCCTGCCACACGTAGGTAGTTTGTCTATCAGTGGTAGAAAGGAGCGTTTTAGCCGTCAGAGATGCCGCGAGGGGAGCCGTAACGAGAGAAGTGAATCCTGCGCCAAACAGCCCCAGTGCATACAGAAATTCGCCCCATTTGCCCAGCCGCTGGCCAAGTACCTGGGCAGCGTTCTGGAAACTGAATTCTCCGACAATTAACGTCCCGGCTACTACGATTGCCATCGAAATCAAGCCGCCAATCAGGATGGCCGGGATCAAGCCCTTGCGCATCTCCGAAACCGTCTGTCCCTGGCCGATTCCTGAACCTAAAAATAGGTTGTACGGGACAATCGTGGTGCCTACCAGCCCCGTAATTAATAATGCCGAACCCGCTGGAATTTGCGGTAACAAACTGTTGGTAAGGACTTCTAATGGTTGATTCAAAGCGCCAAAACTGACTACAATAAAGGCGAAACCCAATAGGAATACCAGTAATCCCAATAGCCGGGTCAATATGGAAAGCTGACGAATCTTCAATAAAAAAAAAGCCAGGATGCCCAACCCAATACTGATAATCCAAACCGGAAAATCCAGAATTAACTTCATCCCGGCCACGGCCCCCAGCAAATTTCCGGCCTCGTAGGCAGCACATCCCAGGATTACCGCGCCAGCCATCGTACGGTTCAGCCAGCGTCCGCGATGGCCATGTCGTTGAACAAGAATTTCGCCCAGACTGAGCGAAGATGCCAGGGTGATGCGGGCGGCTGCTTCTTGCAAAACCAGGGTAGCGATGGTAGAAAAGGTGAGCGCCCACAAAAGGGAGCTACCATAAGAGGCCCCGGCCAGCGAGCAAGTTGTAACAGTGCCGGGACCAATGAAGGCTGCCGAGATGACCGACCAGAACAGCATCCTCGAAAGACCATTCCGTAGGGAAAGTGATTTCATGTTTGTGGAAGGTCAGTGATAATCCCCATAGCCGCCCCCACCGGGCGTCTCAATCACCAGCCGATCGCCCTTTTGTACGTGGGCGCTGCAAACACCAGGACATTTTTCGACTTTGCCGCTAGCGCGGATCAGCGTATGATCGGCAGACTTGCCATTTTCACCCCCCGCTAATCCGTAGGGAGCAAAATAGCGGTGCTGAGTCAGCAGCGTAAGGTCGAGATCTTCCAGGAACTCAATTTCTCGGATAATCCCTTCGCCGCCATGCCACTTTCCCTTTCCACCCGAGTCGCTCCTTAGTCCAAATTGAATGATTCGGACGGGGTAACGCCTTTCCAATTCTTCGGTGTCGGTAATGCGGGTATTAGTCATGTGCTGATGAACGCCAGAACGACCATGGAAACCTGGGCCAGCTCCCGCGCCTCCTCCAATCGTTTCATAGTAACCCAGTCGGTCATTGCCAAACAGGAAATTGTTCATGGTGCCCTGACTACAGGCTGCTAACTCAAATGCCTTGAGTAGCGTATCAACCAACCGCTGACTGATTTCGGTGTTGCCACCCACGACCGCCGGACAAAGCGCAGGATCATCCTCAAAATTCGGGTTAAGCAGCGTGTTTTCGGGTAGTATAATCTGCACATCTTTCATCAGCCCGTCATTCAACGGGATTTCTTTATCCACCAGAATCCGTAGAACATACAGGATAGCACTGTGGATAATCGAAAGATTGGCATTCAGATTATGGGGATGTACCTGGGAGGTATTTTTAAAGTCGAAGCGGATGCGGCCGGAAAGTACCTCGATCTGGACGGCAATGCGGTGACCGTCATCCAAAAATTCCGAAGCACACAATTTTTTGTTTTCGTAAGGGATTAGCGCTAGCCGTAGTTGTTCCTGCGCATTGCTCTTCAATTTCCCCATATAGTATTTTACCGAATCGAGTCCAAACCGTGCCGCCAGGTTTAGTAAATCGGCCTGTCCCTTCCTTAGGCTGGAGAGCGCGGAAATCATGTCGGCTTCATTTTCGGCCCACATACGGGTGGGGTAAGGGCCCGTTGTGAATAGAGTATGCATGACCTCCCACTGGGGCTCACCATGCCTGACCAGGTATTGGGGCAAAATCACAACTCCCTCTTCGGCCAGTGAACTGGCATCCGGTGGCATCGAGCCCGGGCGGCTTCCTCCGATTTCGGCATGGTGGGCCCGGTTGATTACATAGCCGATCAACTGGCCATCAGGGGTGTAAACCCCGGCCAACAGGGTAACATCCGGCAAGTGCGAGCCACCGTATTTTGGATGATTCGTAATGACGACGTCGCCGGGGCCAATGGAGATTTTGTCCCTAACGAGCCGGGCGCATAGGCCCAGGCTACCCAGGTGTACGGGTATGTGTGGCGCGTTGACGAGCAGCTCCGCGTCTGCGTCGAGTAGGGCGCACGAAAAATCCAGTCGTTCTTTTACATTGACTGAAAATGCAGTTCGTTGTAGTTGTACGCCCATCTCTTCGGCAATCGCGTAAAATCGGTTGGTGAAGAGTTCCAGGTCGACTTCTTGCGGTTGCTGTTCCAAATCGGAAGAGGCCGCGGTATCGGTATGGGTTATGAACAAATCCCCCCTAGACTTTACCGAAAACTGCCAGCCCGGTGGCACGTAGGTCGTGGAATTGCTTTCGGAGATCACGCAGGGACCAGAGGCAAAATGGCCGGGTAGGAAGGTGGATCGGCTGTAAATAGGCCAGGAGGTACCCCCAGAAAAAGGGGCAGAGGCTTTGCGAACCAATGGTGCAGGAGTCGGTATAGGATTAAGGGCATCAACGGCAGGGAAATCCTTAGTCTCCTGCATCATCAGGCGAATGCTTTCCAACTCGATGGATTTATTTTGGGGAAGATAGCCATAGAGTTTATGATAGGATTCCTGGAAGCGCTCAATCGAATCGTATGGGCTGAACGGGATTTCCAGGGTGGTTTCCTGGCCATTGAATCGCAGAAAGAGTGAACAAAATCCTAATTCAGTATCGGTAGAGCCTTCTATTTGAAGTTCCTTAGTCAACTGGTCTTTCATTTCCTGAATCCAGGTGGGGATTTCCATCTCGCACTCAGTCCAACGGTTAAGTACTTGCCGCGTAGCGATCCGGCTCAATTGAGCCTGGCCAATCCCCACCGCGCTGAATAGTCCGGCTTCCAGGGGAATGATTACCCGGTCAATTCCGAGCAGCTGTGCCAATTGGCATCCGTGCTGGCCCCCGGCTCCCCCGAAGGTCAGAAGTGCGTACTCGCTGGGATTAACTCCCTGGCTCACGGAAATTTTGCGGATGGCTTCGGCCATTTTCTCATTGGCTATCCGTTCCAAACCAATCAAAACTTCCCTTCCCCCCAGGGTATTGTCAGTTTTGTGGGCAATCTCAGCGATAAGTTTGTGCAGGGCGTCCATCGCATCGCCGGGGCTGATAGGAATTTCAAATTGACTCGTTTCCAGTTTGCCCAATAAGAGATTGACATCGGTAAGCGTGAGGGGCCCTCCGGCACCGTAGCAGGCGGGACCTGGATTAGCACCCGCGCTATGGGGACCGACGCGCAGGGTGTAGCCATCGTACCAGCATACCGACCCCCCCCCGGCAGCCACGGTTTCAATGGCAAAGGCTGGGTTGAGGAGTTCATAATTGTTGATTTTAGTAACGTAAGTAAGCTGCGGCCGACCATCGATACGAGCCGTGTCGGTGCTGGTGCCTCCCATGTCGAAGGTGATTATTTTGCTCAATCCTAAGCGCTCAGCCAACCGGGTAGCCGCGATCATTCCACCGGCCGGACCACTAAGTAGACTATCCTTGGCATGGTAGCGGGTACTGTTGACCATTCCTCCGGCGCTTGTGGCAACCTGGATGGAAACTCCCTTCAGGCTGTTTCGGATTTTATTCAAATAAGAATCAATAATAGGGGATAGGTAGGCATCAGTGGCAGCGGGTTGGGTGCGACGTAAATAATTAATCTGAGGGAAAAGCTCTACGGCCGACGATACGTTCAAATCGGTGTT
>JBBRDE010000169.1:0-12187 GCA_038204185.1 Cytophagales bacterium | reverse complement strand
AATGGTTTCCGGCGGGCGTTCGACAAGAAAGGGCTACGGTTCAAAAAGCGGAATACCACCATCACCGTGCAATTCAAACCGCCTATGCATTTTTTGCCCGACGAGTCGGTCGAGAGCATGGTGGCGCGGGTGACGACGGCCCTCGAGCAGGATGTGCCGAGGGAAAAAATGAATTGGCTGGAATAGGGCAAAGACAGGAATGGAGCAGGGACGGGTAGGGTTACCAGCCAGCCAGCAAAATCAATTGCTCCAAACCTCAACCCGTGGATCTGACGGGTATGACTCCTTGGGTGCAAAGTTGATAGTGCGTGTTACATTTGCACCGGGGACTGCCGGGCTATCTTTTGAAATGCTTTTTTTCATTCCGCAAGAAAACCGCCCGGCACGCGTTTTTTAAGAAATACAAATTTCACTTTACTCCGATTTTTTGAGAAATTTTATAAAAAGACTCTGGCAAAAGGCCAATCAGCCCGGGCGCGGGCGTATTATTCGATTACTTCTTCTCTTTGCGGGTAGCTTCACTGCCTTCATCACGCTGTTGGGGATTACTTTCTATCTGTTCGTAATTATGGGGTTTTTCGGCGACATGCCGTCCCGCAAGGAATTAAAAGACAAGCGTAACGACACCGCCTCCGAAGTCTATTCCTCCGATGGTGTGCTGCTGGGCAGGTACTTTCTCTACGATCGCACCAATATCACCTATAAGGATATCGACACGACGGTGATCAAGGCACTCGTAGCGACCGAGGACGCGCGCTTCTATAAACACAGTGGTGTCGATGTCCGCAGTTTGGCGCGGGTTTTTGTCAAAAGCATTTTGTTGCAAAAGGAAAGTTCGGGCGGCGGAAGTACCCTCACGCAGCAACTCGCCAAAAATCTCTACCCCCGACGCGACTATGGGTTTCTGGAAATGCCCATCAACAAAGTCCGGGAAATGGTGGTTGCGCGGCGGCTTGAATCGGTGTACACCAAGCCGGAGATTCTGGAACTGTACCTCAATACGGTATCCTTCGGAGGTACTATTTTCGGGATAGAGCGGGCTTCGCGATACTTTTTTGACACTCCGGCCAAAAAACTCAGGCAGGAGCAGGCCGCCGTACTGGTGGGCATGTTGAAAGCCACCACTTCGTATAACCCCCGCAACCATCCCGAGCGCTCTAAAAAGCGACGCAACGTGGTGCTCGCCCAAATGGCGAAGTATGGGTACCTCACGCCCGAAAAGTCTACCTCGCTGCAAGAGTTGGAATTGGGCCTGAAGGAGGAAAAAGTTACCGACAAAGAGAAAGAAGAGAACCTGGCTCCCTATTTCCGCGAGCAGCTCCGTGTGGAACTGGCCGAGTGGAGTACCCATCAGACCAAGTCCAACGGCGATCCGTACAACCTCTACACCGATGGTCTGAAAATCTACACGACTCTGGATTCCAAAATGCAGCGCGAAGCCGAGCGGGCCGTAACTACCCGCATGAAAGCGCTGCAACACCAGTTCGACGCGCACTGGCAGGGACGGCAGCCCTGGGGTAAGGATAATTCAGTTCTGGACAATGCCATGCGGCAGTCGCTTCGCTACCGGCGCATGAAGGCCGCGGGTGCTTCGGATGCCACTATCCGGGAGGCGTTCCAAAAGAAAATACCCATGACCGTGTACGGGTGGAACGGGCCCGTTCGCCGCACCATGAGTCCAATGGATTCGCTGGCCTACTACATGAAATTCCTGAATACGGGCCTCGTATCCATGGAACCCGAGACGGGCTTCGTGCGGGCGTGGGTAGGTGGCATCAACCACAGTCTGTTCAAGTACGACCACGTAACGTCCAAGCGCCAGGTGGGTTCTACCTTTAAACCGATTGTATACGCGGCCGCCCTGGAAAAGGGAATCCGTCCCTGTGATTACATTGAAAACAAACTAACCACCTACGACCAGTATGAGGGTTGGTCGCCGCAGAACGCCGACAACCAGTATGGCGGACGCTACTCGCTGGAAGGCGCCTTGTCCAATTCGGTCAATACCGTTTCGGCGCAGCTGATTATGAAGGTAGGGGTACCCAACACCATACGCCTGGCCCGCGCGCTGGGCATTGAAAGTGATCTGCCGCCCGTCCCCTCTCTGGCGCTGGGCACGGCCGACCTGTCGTTGCTGGAAATGGTGGGAGCCTACACCGCCTTCGCCAATCAGGGTCGCATCAGCCAACCCATCTACGTGACCAAAATTACTGACCGTAGCGGAAAAGTCCTGCGCAAAAATGCTTCGGAAACTCATAAAAAAGCACTTTCTGCCGACAATGCCGCCACCATGCTGCACATGATGCAGGCCGTAGTGAACGAGGGTAGTGCAGCACGACTGCGCTCTACCTTCGGCCTCTCACTGGATATTGCGGGCAAAACGGGTACCACTCAGAATCAAACCGACGGTTGGTTTATCGGCATCACGCCGGGCCTGGTGACGGGCGTGTGGGTGGGCGGCGAAAGTCCTCTGGTGCGCTTCCGCTCATTGAATCTAGGACAGGGCTCGCGCACGGCGCTACCCATCTGGGGCGAGTTCACGTCCCGACTTGTGCGGTCGGGGTACTATGCCAGGAAATTGCCCTTCGCGCTGCTTTCAGAAAGCTTGCAAAGCCGGCTGGACTGCGTACCCTACCTGGTAGACGAGCCCACCTCTACATTCTTTGAGAAAATCGTGGACGCGTTACCATTTAATATCCCTTCTAAGGCAGAAAGGAAGGAGAAGAAGAAAGAGCGCAAAGAACGGCGACAGGAGCGGAGGCGGAATAACTGAGATTAGATCGTGGAAAATCAAGCGGCATGAGAATTTCTTCCCCTTATTATGACCGTTGCTTTCTGTATTTTTACAAGGCACACCCGAAGAACACAATGGTCTGGGTTCAGCATCGCAAAAATGTACCCAAGGTAGCCTTATAAACGATAGCGAATATTTATCCACAGATCAGTTCAATGAATTCTTGCCTCCCAATGTCTTGATAACCAACAAAAAATTCCTTAATTTAGCCCAAAAATTAACCAAATAAATCAACATGGCCCAATACAACTTAAAGATCAACGGCCAAACCTATAAAGCGGATGTGGAGCCTGATACGCCGCTGCTGTGGGTTTTGCGCGATAGTCTTGGACTAGTCGGTACCAAATACGGATGCGGTATCGCCCAATGTGGTGCCTGCACCGTCCACCTGAACGACACCGCTACCCGCTCGTGCGTACTGCCCGTATCGGCAGTGGGCACCTCCAAGGTGACGACCATCGAAGGCCTTTCCGAAAAAGGCGACCATCCCGTACAACTGGCCTGGAACGAGGTGGACGTGCCGCAGTGCGGCTACTGCCAGGCCGGGCAAATCATGACCGCCTCGGCGCTCCTGAAGAAAAATGCGAAGCCCAGCGATCAGGAAATAGAAACCGCAATGAACGGCAACATTTGCCGCTGTGGTACCTACCATCGCATCCGCGAAGCCGTGAAAGTAGCCTCCACCAAAACCAACTAAGCTATGTCGATTTCAACGAATACGAACAGACGCGATTTCATGAAAGTGGCGGCAGCCACAGGTGGCGGCGTGTTACTGGGCTTCAGCTGGATCAATGCGCAGGCCAAACCAACCGTATTGAATGCGGCAGCCGAAGCAGCGGCTCCCACCATCGAATTCAATAGCTACCTGTCCATCGCACCCGATGGGAAAATCACCATTTTCTCGCCCAACCCCGAAGTGGGGCAAGGCATTAAAACAGCCTTCCCAATTGTGGTGGCCGAGGAATTGGACGTGGACTGGAAGCAGGTACACGTAGCGCAGGCTCCGCTGGACACTGTCAAATTCCAACGGCAGGTTGCGGGAGGTAGCGGCTCCATTCCACACTCGTGGAAGCGACTGCGGCAGGCGGGAGCCACGGCGCGACAACTGTTCATCAACGCCGCCGCACAGCGCTGGGGTGTATCGCCCGAGGAATGTACCACTGAAAACGGTACGGTGCTGCACAAAAATTCTAAAAAGAAACTGACCTACGGCGAGTTGGCGGTGGAAGCCTCCAAGCTGACTGCCCCCGCCGATGTACCCTTAAAGGATCCGAAGGATTTCAAACTGATTGGCACTTCCATTCGCAATGTGGACAATCAGGATATCATTACGGGTAAGCCACTTTTTGGACTTGATTTTTACCGTGAGGGTATGTTGACTGCGGTCGTCACGCGCCCCGCTGCTTTTGGCATGAAGCTAAAATCAGTGGATTCGGCGGCAGCGAAAGCCATGCCCGGCATTGTGGACGTGGTGACGTTCGACAACAGCGTAGCCGTGGTTGGTAAGTCTACCTGGCAGGTACTGAAAGCCCGCAAGGCTCTGAAAATTAATTATGAGAAAGAGGGTACCCTCGAAAGTACCTCTGACCACGACCGCATTTTTGACGAGTTGCTCAATTCGGATAAAAATACGGTTCGTCGGAAAGATGGCGATGTGGAAACCGCTTTTAAGAACGCCGCCAAGGTAGTCAAAAGCGAGTACCAGTGTCCGTTCCTGCCGCACAATCCGATGGAACCGATGAATTTCTTCGCCCACGTCCGCCCGGATGGGGCCGAACTCATCGGCCCTACCCAAACGCCTGAGCGGGCGCGCGGCGAAGCGGCTAAGTTCCTGAATCTTGCTCCCGAGAAAGTGACCGTGGACATGACCCGCATGGGTGGCGGCTTTGGCCGCCGTTTGGCCGCCGACTTTGTGATGGAAGCCGTGAAGGTGTCGGCTTTGGTAAAAGCGCCCGTAAAATTGATCTGGACGCGTGAAGACGATATGACGGGTGGCGATTATCGTCCGGCCGTGAAGTACCGCTTCGAGGCGGCGCTTGACGCCAAGGGAAACATGATCGGCTACAAACTGCGCGGTGCGGGTATCAACGCGGGCAACCCGACGCGGGAGACGAACTTCCCGGCCGGAGCAGTAGACAATCTGCTGATCGATTCCGCCGAACACAAGTCGCCCATTACCACGGGTCCGTGGCGCGCGCCGATCACCAACTTCCTGGCCTACGCCGAGCAGTCGTTTCTGGACGAGGTGGCGCAGGCCGCCGGGAAAGATCCCATTCAGTTCCGGTTGGAATTGTTGGAAAAAGCCAAAACCAAACCCGCCGGTGACGTAAAGTACGACGTGGACCGCATGATCGCCGTGACCAAACTGGCCGCCGAGAAATCAGACTGGGGTAAGGACAAATCCAAAAACCTGGGTTTCAGCCTTTACTACTCGCACTTGTCGTACGTGGCGCAGGTAGGGGAAGTGGAAATGGTCAAAGGAAAGCCGGAGTTGACTAAAATCATTGCCGCCGTAGACTGCGGCGTGGTGATCAACCAAAGCGGTGCCCGACAGCAGGTGATGGGTGGCGTGGTAGATGGCATCGGCCACGCCATGTACGGCAGCCTGACCTTCAAGGACGGGGTACCCGACCAAAGCAACTTTAATAACTATCGCATCATCCGTATGCAGGAGATTCCCGAAGTGGAGGTACATTTCGTAGACAACGGTATCGACCCCACTGGCCTCGGCGAACCCGCCCTACCCCCCACGGGTGGCGCGGTCGCTAACGCTTTCTTCAAAGCTACCGGCAAGCGGTTATACAAGCAGCCGTTTAATGAGGTTTGGGAAGGAAAGGCGAAGGTGGAGAGTTGAGAATTTTCTCAGTCAGATAGTGAAGGCCCGGTTCTTAAAGAATCGGGCTTTTATTGTATTTGACTCCTTTGTATCGTCGTAACTGTATAAAATAAAACCGACCAAATTTACTAAACTACATTTCCGCTAACCCTGATCCCTAGTTTTCCGTAATCTTCCACGTTAAGCTGTGCGTGGCCTTCCCAAGGGAGACTGCGTACCAAAAATGGGCAGCCGTTTTTAACGGCTCGAAGTTCAAGCGATTTCAATTCAAACTTTCAAGCCAACGTAATTGTATTGGCTTTCCTATCAATACAGAATTCAGTTCATTCCAAAAAGTCAAGGCCACATAAAAAACCAAGCTTGCCTGGATCTTTAGGTTTGAAGCCATGTAGTGCAGCTTGACGTTGAGCAGTTGCAGCAACTTACCCATCAGGTTCAACTGCAATGCCTTCTGCTTTTCGAGCGTCTCGCGCCACGACGAACTAGGGAAATAGTATGCGGGCAGGGTAACAACCAAAACGCCGGGTGTGAACAGGAGCGGATACGGCTGGGTACTTATATGAATGGGTACCTCTGCCATCCAAGAAAAATACCGGTTAATAAAAATTGATAGTACTTTTCAGCTGATTAGTAGCAATAGCCTCAGACATTAAGTACTTTTAATCTCTTCGTAATCAATACTTTATTTTTCACTAAACCCCTTTACATTATGAGAAAGCATCACCTCACTTGGGCATTCCAACTGCTGGTTGGTACCCTGTTCCTGTTCGTGGCTGGTTGTAGCCAGCAAGAGATCCTGGACCCTGCGCAGCGTTCTGTTTCCGACAGTCAGGCTAAAAAAAGTAGCGAAAAAACGTTTTATGGACCAGCTACCCCTTTGGGTAAGGGCGTGGCCCGGGCCTGGGTAATGGTCAACAGCGAAGGGGAACCTACTTCTGTGGGTGTTAACATGTCGGTTAAGGCCGTCGAAAACCTGGGCGATGAGCCTAAGGTATTTATACTGCGGCTACCCAAGCAGGGAGACCTGACCCTCTACAATTACATCATGATGGACTGGAACCCGCAGGGGCACCCACCTGTGGGTACCTATACGGTCCCTCACTTTGACCTGCACTTCTACATGATTTCGGAGGAAGCTACAAGGGCAATTCCCGGAATGGCCCCTTTTGGACCTGGTGGCATTCAGTTTGACACCCCGGTGCCTCCTCAGTACGTTCCCTTTAACTACATGCAGGATCCGGGTATAGTACCCATGATGGGCGTACACTGGGCGGATCGTAATTCACCGGAATATACGGGCAGTTCCTTTTCAAGAACGTTTATCTTAGGGTCTCTGGGTGGGGAGTTTATCTTCCACGAGCCTATGTTCACGGTGGCGTACCTGATGGGTTTGCCGGGTATGCCTGACCAAACCATCCCCATTCCGCAGGCTTTGGCCTACCAGAAATCGGGCTACTATCCACAAAACTATTCGTTCTCGTATAGTGCTACTCCCAAAGAATATACCATTGCACTGACCGACCTTCAGTATAAAACAGCCCAGTAAGATCAGGTCATTGAATTAAAAATAGGCATGGAGGTACACTGGTACCTCCATGCCTATTTTTTTAGGCTCTATGCTACTACCTGCGACCCTTTTTCTCTGATCCGTGAATATAGTTTCCGGGCATACAGTCTATGGTGAATTTTTTCAGCTCCTTATTAGCCATAAAATGACTGTTTTGTAGACAAAAAGGCTTGTTTTTAAGCTTTAAACTCAAATTTCTCAGCCACTCCTTGTTCATCGTGGTCTTCCGAGTCAAGTTGTGCGTGGTCTTCCGAAGGATGACCGCGTACCAAAAATAGGCAGCCGTTTTTAACGGCCCGAAGATCGGGCTATCCCAATTCAAACTTCCAAGCTAATGTAATTGTATTTTTTTTCTTAGCAATACAGAATTCGGTTCCACCCTCGCTAATCCCAATCTGAGATCGGGTTGATCTTCCGCCAGGGATTTCCTCGTTTTTCTCTCAACCCCTACCCGCTCGTCCTACTTTATGACCTGGCTTCACCTCCCCACGTTAATGAGGCGACCAAAGGAATGATTTTTGAGGGAGTACTCAGCGAGTACCCCAATCAAAAGTCACTATCACTTCTCACCTATCGCCACGGGGCGCCCTGAACTCTCAACTAGAACGAAAATATGCTAGCCATCCAAATAAAACAACCCGGCTCCGCCGATGAACTGTTCCTCGCTCCTTTTCCCACACCCCGACCAGAGGCAAACGAAATTCGCGTGCGGGTACATGCCACGGCTCTCAATCGCGCCGACATCATGCAGCGTGAGGGAAAGTATCCGCCGCCCGAAGGGGCCAGCCTCATCATGGGTCTGGAAATAGCGGGCGAGGTGGATTCTGTCGGTAGCGAAGTAACGCGATGGGAAATCGGCGATAAAGTGTTCGGACTGCTGCCGGGTGGCGGTTACGCCGAATTCGCCGTCATGCACGAGGACATGGCCATGCCCATACCGGATGAATGGGAATTCACAGAGGCCGCCGCCGTACCCGAGGTATTCCTGACGGCCTTTCAGGCGCTGAATTGGGTGGGTGGCCTTAAAGCGGGCGAAACGGTGCTGCTCCACGCCGGAGCCAGCGGGGTAGGTACCGCCGCCCTCCAACTCGCCCAACTCATGGGGGCGGAAGTAATCGTCACGGCCTCATCGGGCAAGCATGAGCTATGCCTGAAACTAGGCGCGAAACACGCTATTGATTACCGAAAAGGGCCCTTCCTGGAAGAATTGAAGGAATTGACCCACGGCAAAGGTGTCAGTCTCATTATAGATCCCGTAGGCGGCGACTATTTCGACCAGAACATACAGGCTTTGCAACGGGATGGCAGGTTAGTAATGTTGGCCGTTATGGCAGGTGGAGAAGCGACAGCCAACATTGGCCCCATTGTTTTCAAACGATTACAGGTAATGGGTACCACGCTACGCTCCCGCAGCCGCGAGTACCAGATCAAACTCACGAAAGATTTTATGGATTTCGCCTACGAATCTCTGATCAAGAAAACCATTCGTCCCATCGTGGATGAAGTGTTTTCGTGGCACGATGTCGCCAAAGCCCACCGATACATGGAAGCCAACCTCAGCGCAGGAAAGGTAGTTTTGCAGATTATAGAATAGGTTATTGTGAGTTTAAAAGCACGAAGTACAGGAGCACAAAAGTCAACCAATTCAGGGCACTTTGTACTCCTGTACTTATTAACTTTTGTACTTTGCACCTTTACAACCTATGTTACCCCCCAAGCTCATGCTCAATAAAATAAAAGCCCTCAGCAAAGAACACGCCGCCGACGCGGTGGCTACCCGCCGTCACCTGCATATGCACCCGGAGTTGTCGTTCAACGAACACAAGACAGCTCGCTTTGTGGCCGACCAACTCAAAGCCCTGGGCCTGGAACCGCAGGAAGGCGTAGCCGATACGGGTGTGGTGGCATTGATTCAGGGCCGTAATCCCGATAGCCGCGTGGTGGGCCTGCGGGCCGACATGGATGCGCTGCCTATTCATGAAGCCAATGACGTACCTTACAAATCGCAGAATCCGGGGGTGATGCACGCTTGCGGGCACGATGTGCATACCTCGTCGCTACTGGGTACGGCCCGGATTCTGATGCAGTTACGTGATGAGTTTGAGGGTACCGTGAAGCTCGTGTTTCAACCCGCTGAGGAGAAAGCACCGGGGGGCGCTTCATTGATGATAAAAGAAGGCGTCCTTGAAAACCCCCGTCCCGCCGGTATGTTCGGACAGCACGTGGCGACTAATGTACCCGTGGGAAAAATCGGTTTCCGGGAAGGCATGTACATGGCCAGTACCGATGAACTCTTCCTCACTGTGAGAGGCAAAGGGGGTCATGGGGCCATGCCTGATCAATTGATTGATCCCGTGCTGATCGCCTCGCATATCGTGGTAGCCCTGCAGCAAATCATCAGTCGTAATCGCCAACCCGCCAATCCCTCGGTATTATCGTTCGGACGGTTTATTGCCGATGGTGTGACCAATGTGATTCCCAATGAAGTAAAAATCCAGGGTACCTGGCGCTGTATGGACGAAGAATGGCGGGCCGACGGATTGGGCCGTATGATAAAAATGGCCGAAGGTATCGCGGAAGCCATGGGCGGAAGCTGCGAATTCGAGGTTGTGAAGGGGTACCCTTTCCTGAAAAATCATCCCGAACTCACCCGCCGCACCAAAGCTGCTGCCATCGAATATATGGGTGCTGAAAATGTAGTGGATCTGGATCTATGGATGGCGGGGGAAGATTTCGCGTTTTACTCCCAGGTAGTCGATTCATGCTTCTATCGGCTGGGTACCCGTAACGAAGCGCGGGGCATCGTGTCGGGAGTACACACCCCAACCTTCGACATCGACGAAAGGGCGCTGGAAATCGGGCCGGGGCTGATGAGTTGGCTGGCGATCCAGGAAATAAATCAGCGCTAGGGTGAGAGGTTTTTGGATAAGTCTTTACTGGTTAATTGCAGCACTCCCCGCGTGGTCACAGACTCCGATTACGGGTAAAGTCGTCAACGCGCTGACGGAGGAACCCGTCCCGTATGTAATCGTCACGGACGTCAGCCGCAAACTAGGAATCCGTACCGACACCAGCGGTATTTTCCGCTTTCCAGTTTTGGCAGACACCTTGCTGTTCTCCGCGCCGGGCTACCAGTCTACGCGGGTTGGTACATCGGTCGTAGATTCGCTGGAAATCAGGTTGGAGGAAAATTTACTGCTGATGCAACCCATCCCCTTTCCAATGAACCGGCCGCCCATAATGGTGCGGGCGGGAGCACTGCGGAAGCATTCCAAGGGTCGGACTTCCGCTTGTGACTCGACGTCGCAGAGTGAGTTCGCACTGTTTATACCGAATGATGATAAACAACGGGCCATCCTGAATAAAGTATTCTTCTATGTACTAAGGGAAGGAAAGCAACGCGCTTCGTTCCGGATTCGTATCTACCAAAATCAAAACGGAAAACCCGGTGGTGATCTGCTCGATGAAAGCGTGATCGTGCACCCGAAGTGGTGGAAACGATGGAAGGAATTCAAGATAGGTCAGTACAACATCGTAGTTCCCCGCGAAGGGCTTTTCGTAGCGATGGAATGGTTGAACTTGCCTGAAAGTCACTATACGGAAAGCATAAAGACGAAGGACGGCACCCTCCGCACCAGCGCATGTAACGGACAAGTTCTTGGTCTGACCGACGAGTTCAAGAACTGCCGCTGGTGGAGTCGCGTAAACGGCGGGGCGTGGTTTCAGATGAACTGTGATGTAAAGTCAGTTAAAAAGACTTTTAACCCCATGATTCAGGTGGAGTGGTTGCTGTACCGGTAGATACCTCAGTGCTTCACAAAATGCTCTGTAATGCTTCGTCCGCCTACCGTAATTTTAATCAGGCAGATTCCCGCCGGTACCGATTTCATAGTTGGCCTTCAAAAAGAATCTGAAACGGAAGAGTTTGGCACGGTCGATGAAGCAACCGAAGGTACCGTACGAATATAGCGCTTGAATAGACTACTTACCTTGAGACTGATCACCCCAAAAATAGCTTCCTTGAAAATCCCGGCCGACATTTTTGACTCGCCCAAGGTACGATCCGTAAAAATGATAGGGACTTCCGTTATTTTAAAACCGTATTTCCAGGCGTCGAATTTCATTTCTATCTGGAAGGCATACCCCACAAACTTGATATTTTCCAGCGGTAGGGTTGCGAGTACTGAACGATGGTAGCAAATGAAACCAGCCGTAGGATCCATGATGGACATGCCGGTGATAAAACGCACATAATGGCCCGCAAAATAAGACATCAAAACCCGCTTCATGGGCCAGTTGACTACATTGACACCCCGGATGTACCTCGACCCGATCGCGATGTCATAGCCTTCCCCAGCGCAGGCCTGGTGCAGGCGCACCAGATCTTCGGGATTGTGGGAAAAGTCGGCGTCCATTTCGAAAACATACGTGTACCCCCGCTGCAAAGCCCACTGAAAGCCATAAATGTAAGCGGTCCCCAGCCCCAGCTTCCCTCTTCGTTCGTGCAAATGGAGCAGCTGCGGAAATTCGGCCTGCAATTCCTTCACTTTGAGAGCTGTTCCGTCCGGAGAGCCATCGTCCACAATGAGCAGATGGAATTCTTTGGGCAGGCTGAACACCTTACGGATGATCGCCTCCACATTTTCTATTTCATTGTAGGTAGGAATGATAACAACGGAATCAGTCACGGTGCAAAGAATGCTTGTATAGATTAGAAAAAAAGGCCAGTCCTGCTAAAATTGGTCAGAATCGAGGTGAATGCTGCTCTTGCCGCAGCCAATCAAAACCATCCCCAACCTCCTTACTTCAAAAGAAATTACAGCTTGATTTGCTTTCGCTTCTCGCGGCTTTCAAGATTTTTTTCTACTTTGTCATAAATCTCAACCAGAAAAGCCGGATGTGACGTATAAAAAGTATAGCTTTTTCGGTAAAGTAAAGTGTCAACGTCGTATTTTTTCCAGATTTTTTGTTGCAGCTCACCATATACCGT
>JBBRDE010000168.1:0-12283 GCA_038204185.1 Cytophagales bacterium | reverse complement strand
CCCCGTACCCCGCGATTTTGCCCAGGGGTACCGGAGCATCCGAGGTACCGGGATAGGGCCAAAGCCACGCCAGCAGCACGGCCGCCATCAAGGCCAGAATAAAGCCGTCGAACCCGGCCCGCTGGACGGTTTCCCAAAGTGATCTCCGCGATTTTTCCAATTCAGAGTTTGTTGATGTTCCTGGACAAAGCAACGGATTTCGTCCGGCTAATTGAAATTATTTTCAAATTGGAAGTGCAATTTCCTGTCCGCCCTAAAAATCACTAAATTTGCCCTCTTTTAAAATAAAGCCCTTTTTGGAATCGCTCGCATCGGATGGCGAGTTTCCAAATTCTAAAATCCAGCATCTAACGTCTAGTTTTGTGAACTACCAGGAATACAAAAATCTCAGCTACCCCCAACTCGCCGACGAAGTTCTGAACTTCTGGAAAGAGAACAAGATCTTCGAGGAATCCGTCGAACTGCGCGAAGGAAATCCTTCCTTCACGTTCTACGAAGGCCCACCCTCGGCCAATGGCGCGCCCGGTATCCACCACGTGATGGCCCGAACGATTAAGGATATTTTCTGCCGGTACAAAACCCTGCGTGGCTTTCAGGTGAAGCGCAAGGGGGGCTGGGACACGCACGGCCTGCCCATCGAGTTGCAGGTGGAGAAAGAGCTGGGTATCACGAAGGAAGACATCGGTACCAAAATCAGTATCGAAGAATACAACGCCAAATGCCGCGAAACGGTCATGCGCTTCACTAGCCAGTGGAACGACCTGACCGAGAAAATGGGCTACTGGGTCGACCTCGAAGATCCCTACGTAACCTACGAAAACAACTACATCGAGAGTCTGTGGCATTTGCTCAAAAAACTCTACGACAAGGGATTATTGTACAAAGGCTACACCATTCAGCCATACTCTCCGGCGGCAGGTACGGGCCTTTCGTCGCACGAGCTCAACATGCCGGGTACCTACAAGGAACTGAAAGACACGACCATCGTGGCGATGTTTAAGGTCAAAGCGGCCGATACGCATTCGGTTTTTAAGGAATATAGCGCCGAAGACATCCGCATCCTGGCCTGGACGACTACCCCCTGGACGCTACCCGCCAACTCGGCCCTGACCGTCGGGGCGAACATTACCTATGTACTGGTAAAAACATTTAACCCCTACACCTATGCCCCCGTGAGTGTGGTGTTGGCGAAGGATTTGATCAAAAATTTCTTTTCCGAAAAAGGAAAGGATGGCGATTTTGAGGGGTACCCTGCAAGTGATAAAAAGGTACTCCCGTGGCAGATACTCGCCGAATTTAAAGGTAAAGACCTGGAAGGTATCGAATACGAACAATTGATGCCTTACGTCCAGCCGAAGACGCCCGCTTTCCGCGTGATTCTGGGTGATTTTGTGACGACCGAAGACGGTACGGGTGTGGTACATACCTCACCTACCTTCGGAGCCGACGACTTCCGGGTGGCGCAAGCCAACGGTATTCCGTCCATTATGGTGCAGGATGAAAACGGCAAAGAGGTACCCATCGTGGATCGTCAGGGCCGTTTTGTGCAGGAGATCGGTGAGTATGGCGGTAGGTACGTGAAGCCGGAATACTATTCCGACGCCGAACAGGCCGATCCCGATTTCAAGCCCACGGACGTATTGATCGCCATCAAACTGAAAGAAGAAGGCAAGGCGTTTAAAGTAGAAAAATACGAACACCCCTACCCGCACTGCTGGCGCACCGACAAGCCCGTGCTCTATTACCCGCTCGATAGCTGGTTCATCCGCACCACGGCCGTAAAGGAAAAGCTGGTGGCCCTGAACAAAACCATCAACTGGCAGCCCGAAAGTACGGGTACGGGACGATTCGGCAACTGGCTCGAAAATCTGGTGGACTGGAATCTGTCGCGTTCAAGGTACTGGGGTACCCCCCTGCCGATCTGGCGCAACGATACGGGCGAGGAAGTGTGCATCGGCTCCATCGAAGAATTGGTGCAACATTGCGAAGCGGCCAACGCGAAAATGCGGGAATGGACTTTGGCTGGAAAGTCGGGCTACAAAGGGTACCTGCAAAAAAACGACGCTTTCCTGCAAGCTAATCTGGAATCGAAACTGGATTTACACCGCCCATTTGTGGACGAGATTTTTCTGGTGTCGGAAGCAGGGAATATCATGCAGCGCGAAACCGACCTCATCGACGTCTGGTTCGACTCGGGCGCGATGCCCTACGCGCAGTGGCACTATCCGTTCGAGAACCACGAGATTTTCAATGAAAGCTTCCCGGCCGACTTTATCAGCGAAGGCGTGGATCAAACGCGCGGCTGGTTCTTTACGCTCCACGCCATCGCCGGGATGCTGTTTGATTCGGTAGCGTTCAAGAATGTTGTTTCGACGGGTTTGGTGTTGGATAAAAACGGCAACAAAATGTCCAAACGATTGGGCAACGGCGTGAATCCATTCGAGACGCTGGGTACCTTCGGGCCCGATGCGACGCGCTGGTACCTGATCACCAACGCCGAGCCCTGGGACAATCTCAAATTCAATAGCGACGGAATCGGCGAAGTGCAGCGGAAGTTTTTTGGAACGCTGTCTAATACTTATAATTTCTTCGCGCTTTACGCGAATCTGGACGGCTACACGATCGACCAGTTCAATCGGGTACCCCACGACCAACTTCCCGAACTGGATCGCTGGATTTTATCCAAATTGAATACGCTGATCAAAGAGGTAGGGGAACAATTCGAGAATTATAACCCCACCAAAGCCGGGCGACTGGTGCAGGATTTCGTGACCGATCAACTTTCCAACTGGTACGTGCGGCTGTCGCGGCGGCGCTTCTGGACCGGTAGTACGGGTACCGGCGAGCTGACTCTGGACAAAAAATCGGCCTACGAAACCCTGCAACACTGCCTGACGGCGGTGGCACAATTGATGTCGCCCATCGCACCGTTTTACGGAGATTGGCTCTATCGCCAGCTTACCGAACACGTGCGAGCCGATTCGAAATCCCGTAACACGCCTTTCCAACATCAGTCCGTTCACCTGACCGATTGGCATCCCGTGGAGTATGATTGGATCGACTTGGATCTGGAAGAATCTATGCAGCTGGCGCAGGACATCAGTTCGCTGGTGCATTCGTTGCGCAAAGGCCACAAAATCAAGGTACGGCAACCTTTATCCAAAATCCTGATTCCGGTATTAGATGGTAAAACCCGTCATCAGATCGAGCGCGTCGTGCCGATTATTCTCTCAGAGGTCAATATCAAAACCGTCGAGTTTGTGCACGACGACAGCGGGATTTTGAAGAAAAAGATCAAACCCAACTTCAAAGCGTTAGGACCCAAATTCGGTCCGCGTATGAAGGAAGTGGCGGCGGCTATATCGCAGATGAGTGAGGACGACATCAAGGTACTAGAACGCGACAACGAATTTCCGTTGGCCATTCAAGAGCCTCAGGTATTCATCACCTTGCATGAGGTAGAAATCATCGCCGAGGACGTACCCGGCTGGCTCGTTGCCAGTGAGGACGGCCTGACGGTCGCGCTGGACGTGACGATCACCGACGAACTCCGCAAAGAGGGCATCGCCCGCGATTTCGTGAACCGCATTCAGAATCTGCGGAAGGATAGCGGCTTCGACGTGACAGACAAGATTCAGATCAGTCTGCAAAATGACAATGCCACGCTCACCGAGGCCGTTTCGTCGCAGCGCGACTATATCTGCCAGGAAGTTCAGGCCGTCGGCCTTGACCTCGTCGCCGACCTGAACGGTACCGCCACGGAGATCGAGATGGATGAGTTTTTGTTGAGAGTACGGGTGTCAGTAGTTTCTTAGTGGACAGTCGACAGTGATTTTTTAGTGTTAGCCGTGCCACGCCTGTTTTCATCAGATAATAGGCGTGGCACGGCTTTTCTGCATACCAGGGAGAAACTTTCAACTTTCAATTTTCCACTGTCCACTGAACAACTTTCGCCCCCCGAAGCCAGGCCAGGGGATTTTCCGGTTGAGGTAGGTAGGTGCTGTCAAGCCGTAGGAACATCATGTGCACGTGGGTAGGGGAGCGCTCTTTGTAGGCGTTGAGACCCGTGCGCCCCACCTCGCCGATTTTCTGGCCCGGCTGCACCCATTGACCGGGCTGCACGATTACACGATTGTTGTGGGCATAGTAGAAAAGACCGTTCAGTCACGGATCATAGACCCAGATAAAATTCCCCCCCCGCAACTGACTTTCGGGCTGCCATGTGGTGTCGGTAGCCACAACAATGCCCTGACTGAACGAAAGTAGGTCCACGGGTAGGGACTTGTAATCATCAAGGTTGTCCTGATTGCCGTCCCGAATGAACAGATCGTGCGCCGGATGGCTACCCCGCGCATCGGCATCGAACAGGTTGAATCCTTTAGCGCGAAAGCCACGCCCGTTGCCCCCGATAGAATACCGTTGCTGATAGCCCCGGAGTGGGTACACGAATCGATTGGTGGAGTCGTCGAGGCAGGAGTCGATGAGTGGCAGTACGCTTTGAAGATTGCGCATCGTTGCCTGGAAAGCCCGTGCTGCCGAATCGGGGCTTACATTGCACTCCCGAATGTCAATTTGGATTTGCTGAAACTGCTGCACATAATTCAGCATTTGTTCCGAGGGTGTTTCCACCCGACTCCATCCCATCAAACTCATGATTACCATGAGAGCGATCAGGCTATGCAATAAATTCTTCCAAATCATTCTTCCTCGTATTGTTTTAGCTTGTTCAGGTAATTGTTTCAAGTTTCACGTTGCGGTATAGTTCCTCCAATTCAATTTCACAGGCCCCAATTTTGACGCGAGGGTTCTCATCATTATAAATGCGTTGCGTCCATTCGTAGGGATTATTCCGGGCAAATACCTCAATTTTTCTTTTTTTTGTCGCAACCAACACATATTCCTGTAAGCTTTCCAGATTCTGGTAGCATTCAAATTTTTCGCCCCGGTCGTAGGATTCGGTGGTCTTGGAAAGAATTTCGATAACGATGGTTGGATTGGTTAAAGCGTCCAGGCCCTGCTTTGTTTTTACATAGTCAGGCTCTCCGCACAGAATAGTAAGATCAGGAAAAGTATTTCGATCGCACGCTTCGATGTGAACCAACTGGTCGCTGCTGTATACGGAGCAACCTTGACTTTTCAGGCAGTCGAAAAACTCGCCTAGTAAGTTTGCCGCTATGATATTGTGAGCAGGCTTGGCGCCTGACATCGCCAAAATATCATTATTGGGGGGGAAGAGCGGTAGACCCGTCTCTACCGTTACCAACTCGCCGTCGCGGTACTCGAGGGGCTCTCCCCACATCGTATAGATTTCGCCGGCGCGGTATTCGAGCTTAATCTCGGATTTGTCGAGGATATCGAAATATTCGTCCCTGGAAAATACGGTGGTGGTAGCCATACTTTAAGCGTTTTTACCAAAAATAAGAATTTTTGCAGTATTTGCATAAAACAACAATCACCTGAAACCTTTATTTAATTATGAATTACCGACGATTTGGACGTACCGACTGGCAGGTCAGTGAGATAGGTTACGGCATGTGGGGCCTGGCGGGTTGGACCGGCTCCGACATCGAGGAAGTGAACGCTTCGCTCGATCTGGCTGTGGAACTGGGCTGCAATTTTTTCGACACTGCCTGGGGCTACGCCGAAGGAAAAAGTGAACAGATTCTGGGGGAGTTAATGAAACGAAATCCTGATAAGAAACTCTATGCAGCTACAAAAATCCCGCCCAAGAATCGGAATTGGCCTTCGCGCCCTGAATTTTCGCTGGACGAAGTGTTTCCTGCCGACTATATCGTCGAATACACCGAAAAAAGCTTGAAAAATCTGGGAGTCGAGTGCATCGACCTCATGCAATTCCATGTCTGGGAAGATCACTGGGCCAACCGCGACGAATGGAAAGAAGCCATCCAGAAATTGACGCAGCAAGGCAAGGTACAGGCCTGGGGCATCAGTGTTAATCGCTGGGAGCCGGACAATTCGCTGGAAACGATCAAAACCGGACTCATCGACGCCGTGCAGGTGATCTACAATATTTTCGACCAAAATCCCGAAGATAACCTGTTTCCGCTTTGTCGCAAGCACGACGTGGGTATTATTGCTCGCGTACCATTTGATGAAGGTACCCTCACGGGAACATTCACTAAAGAAACCACCTTCCCCGCCAATGACTGGCGCTCTACCTACTTCGTGCCCGAAAATCTTAACAGCAGCGTAGACCATGCCGACGCGTTGAAGACGCTTATTCCTGACGGGATGACGATGCCCGAAATGGCGCTTCGTTTTATCCTGGCCAACGACGACGTGGCTACCACTATTCCTGGAATGCGCAAGCTACCCCACGTCCGGGCCAACATTGCGACGAGTGACGGGAAAGCACTTGAGGATTCACTATTGGAAAAACTAAATAATCACCGTTGGGACCGTACGCCTACGGAATGGTCGCAGTAGTTTCCGGTCAGCGCTGGCAGCCTTTTGAAAGCCACAATGGAATTGGCTGTCAGCGTTGTTACCATTCATCCTTTTTTTCTGCCGCTCGCGCAACAACCTGCAACGTCGGCTTGGCACGAGGAGTCTTTGGGTCAAATAATCTATTTAGCCAAAACTTCAAAAGCCATGAAAAACGTAAAACAAATGCTGGTAGTTGCCCTGTGTGGAATGATGATGAGTGCCTCAGTGGAGGCCGGAACGGCGCAGAAAGAAATGCGGGAATGCAAGGACAACGATTGTGGTACCTTCCAGGTGGGGATGTATCGAATTCAGAATACCCTCAACATGAAACTTCTGTTGTATAAAGAGGCTGGGGAGGTAGTGACAGTGCGCCTGAGAAATCAGAAAGGTGAAGTACTGCACGAGGAGGTGTTGGGTAAGAAAACCCGGAAGTACGCCCGCCCGTTCAACTTCTCGGATAGCCAGGATGGGCGCTACACCCTCGAAATAAGCAACGGAGAAGAAATGGTACGGAAAGACATCAAGTTGTCGACCATGGACATTGTAGAAACCCCCGCCCGTACCCTGGTGGCGGTAAATTAAGAAGAGTGGATAGTAGATACTGGATATTGGATTCTGGACTTTTAAAAACTATTTGATCCAGAGTCTGGTATCCAGCATCCAATATCCCAAAAATCATTTCATCAATCCCCTACTTTTCAGGAAATTTTCCATGGTGGTTGTCCAGGTATCAACCGAGCCTTTACCCGCCGTTTTCAGCGCAAAGCCATGTCCGCCCGTGGGGTAAATGTGGAGCTCAGCGGGAATTTTGTGCTGCTTCAAAGCCAGGAAATAATTAATGCTATTCTCGACCGGAACACCGGGATCGTCTTCGGCGTGTACCAGAAAGGTTGGTGGCGTAGTAGCAGAAACCATCAGCTCGTTCGAATAGTACTTCACCAACTCCTCCGACTCGTCAGAACCCAGCAAATTTTTGCGTGATCCGCCGTGGGCGAATTCGGGGAGAAAGGTAATAACTGGATAAAGCAAAAGTGCGAAATTTGGCTTGGCTTCCGGGTTGGCATTCGCCCCCCGATCGAAATGGGTAGAAAGAGTAGCGGCGAGGTGTCCTCCCGCTGAAAAGCCCATAATGCCGATCTGATCGGTATTCACATTGTATTTTTTAGCATTCTGCCGAATCAGTTTCATGCCCTGCATGGCATCCATGAGGGGTACCTCATGCTGGTGGGTCATGGATTTTTCGTTGGGCAGTCGATACTTTAACACAAAGGCCGCTATGCCCCGCTCCTTGAACCACATCCCAAGGTCGGTACCTTCGTGGTCATAGGCTAAGATTCCATACCCACCTCCGGGGCAAATCAGTACTGCTGCGCCCGTGGCCTTGTCCTTGGCTGGAATGAAAGCCACCATGTTGGGTGCCGTCACATCGCTGAGGCGCGTGATACCTCCGGTAGTGACGGACTTCTCTTCCAGCGTATTTGGTATGGAGCTGGGTATTTTTCCGGCGGGCCACAGCATGATGGTTTCATTTTGGGCCATAGCCGACAGCGATAAAGCAATAAGCGACACGGTATGCAGGATTTTTTTCATAAAGTAAAGAGGCTGACAGGATATGCCTGATCGGCTTTTTCGAGGTTTTATAGCAAAAGACGCGTTAATTCAGAAATTACCCGCTGAGCCTCAACGGGTCCTTAGCCACCCAGTGATGCTTCGCCTGGACCGAACTGCCGACAGCACCTCGTGTTCGAGTTTATCGCTTTCGAAACATACCAGCCGCCCGGCGATGGGTAGAATGCTTTCGATTTGATTTTCGGCGGGGTAGAGAACCAACTGTCCACCTTCATTGGATTGCCAATCCTGATTCAGGTAGCAAATCACCGAAAGTTTACGCCGTGAATCCGACTTGAAGCGATCGAGATGGCGCTTGTAAAAAGTACCGACGGGGTACTCGGCGTAGTGAAATTCCGCATCCAGCAAACCCAGGTAACAGGTACGATTGAAATACTCAATGAGCAATTTTATTTTGGCAAAAAAAGCCGCTTCGGCGGTTCGTAGCGTTTCTTCCGCCAGCCAGCAAATCTGGTCGCCCCTAATTTGGGTCAAAATTTGTTTTTCCGCCTGATTCCCTACCGCCGCCGGACAAAATTCGCCGGCTTTTTGACGGTTTCCGAAGGTTTCTAAAAGCCCAGTGATTTCCTCTGAATCTAAAATAGCGTCCGAATACCCAAAGCCCTGGGTCAGGATACCGTCGATGATTTTTTCGAATTCATCGTCCAGCGTGAGTGGAGCAGTGGTAATCATCGTGGAGTCATTCGGGTTTCAAACGAAGGTACCCACTTTTCTGTGTGAAAAGTGGAAGGTGAAAAAGTGTGTAAAGCTAAACGTAAAAATGAATCAATCACTTGCTCCTGTGCCCAAAAATGAACGGTAACAAGTATTAAAGTCCCGGATGGCACTGATTCACTCGGATCGACAGGGCATGATTTTTTAGTAAATTAGCGTGATTTCTTTTTTTTATCCCTCCTTCAAACCCTATGCTCCTTCAAGCCGACTCTACCCAAATTGCCCTGGAATCCATGAATTTCAATTTTAGTGGCGCAGTAGAGCGCGTACAAAACTGGATCAATGGGTTAATCCGGCTGTTGCCCAACATTATTGTTGCCTTAGTCGTAATTACCATTTTCTACGGCCTGGGGTACCTCGCCCGGAAACTAGTGCTGCGCCGAACGACTCGTAACCAGCGGGACAACCTGGGCGATGTACTGGGGGGATTTGTGCGCTGGATTATCATTGTTCTGGGATTCCTGCTGGGGGCTACCATCGTCATTCCCTCGTTGAATCCGGGTGACCTGATTGCGGGCCTGGGCGTGAGTTCGGTAGCCATTGGTTTTGCCTTCAAGGATATTTTGCAAAACTGGCTAGCGGGACTGCTCATTTTGCTACGGCAGCCTTTCGATACCAATGATCAAATCGAGGTCAATGGCTACGAAGGCACCGTGGAGCGCATCGAGACCCGCGCCACCATTATCCGCACCTACGACGGTCAGCGGGTCGTTATTCCCAATAGCGACATTTACACCAATTCGGTGCTGGTGAAAACGGCCCACGAAAAGCGCCGCAGCCAGTACGATGTGGGCATTGGCTACGGTGACGGGATCGAGGAGGCCTGTGAGGTAATCAGAAAGGCCGTGGCGGAAGTCGCAGAGGTAGAGAAAGAGCCGGGCGTAGAAGCCCTACCCTGGGATCTGGCCGCGAGTTGGGTCACGATCCGCATTCGCTGGTGGACCCACAGCCGCCGGGCCGATGTGGTGAAAGTACATTCCCGCGTCATTCAGGCGGTCAAAAATGCCCTTGATCAGGCCCATATTGACATGCCCTACAACACGG
Organism: Cytophagales bacterium; assembly: GCA_038204185.1. Classification (GTDB taxonomy): domain Bacteria; phylum Bacteroidota; class Bacteroidia; order Cytophagales; family Spirosomataceae; genus Salmonirosea. The sequence goes on along the minus strand of JBBRDE010000168.1, from coordinate 2,449 downwards.
AGGTACATCTCTTTCACGACCAGACCGAATCCACCGAAGGCAACCGCACCGAGCAACGCGAAGGCTGGCCCGCGCGCGATGGCAAACCCACCCAGCCCCGCTGGCGGGCAAAGCTGGATGAGCGGAAGAAAAGTGAAGACAAACGCGACAAAAATGAGGGGGAATAGGGTAGCTTTGCCTCCACATGATGCCCCCATTCTATGCTGATCCGAATCGTCCGTATGACCTTTCAGCCCGAGAGGGTCGAAGAGTTCAAAAACATTTTTGAGGAATCGAAAGCCCAAATCCGTGCGCGGGAGGGTTGCCTACACCTTGAACTCTGGCGTGATTTGCATCAGACTAATGTATTTGTCACCCACAGTCATTGGGAATCGGAGGAGGATTTGAATGCGTATCGGGCATCAGAACTTTTTCGGACTACCTGGCAAAAAACCAAAGCCCTGTTCGTGGACAAGGCTTTGGCGTTTTCGGTGACAAATCAGGTTTAAAAAGAAGCCTCACTGTTTCGGCGGGTTGATCATGATGTGCGCCCGGTGGGTCCCAGGGTCCATAATCCACGGCATAGCCGGGCCTTCGGGTTTGAGGGGGAGTCCCGTACTCTCGGCAGTGGCGAAAGGAATGTACACCACATAACGCAGGTAGCTATCCTTGATTTCTCCCGTAGCCGGGTCGTAATTTTCGTCATTGCCCGAGAGAACAAAAAGGGTGGAAGGCGCATCGGGCATTTTTAGTTTGCCGGATTTTGCCTCCTCTTCACGAATATCGAACATCTCCTTTGATGATTTCTTTTCCGTCTTCAATTCCCGACCCCGCGCCATAAAGGGTTCAAGTTTGGTATGGTAGCATGATACGTTGATACCCTTAACGCTGGGATCATCGGCTAAACAAATCAGATCGTTGGTACCTTCACGCAGTACCTTAAACTGGCCATTGGCCGAAAAGCCATAAACTTTGGCACCCTCTTTTTTGTCGCTGGGGGCAGCCAACAGAGCCGTTTTGATTTGCATATCCGAAGTGGGTACGGGTGCAGTCTGGGCCTGAGCAGCAGGAATTGCCAGACAAGCCGTAAGGGAAGCAATCAATAGTTTTTTCATAAAATCAGGAAGTAGGTTGTTAGGAATGTGAATAATAAAAATCAGGTTATCAGGTCTATAAAAGACCAGAGTGAATACGCGCAAAAATTTCGTTGGGAGTAATTTTATAAAGGTATGAAAATAGAGCTTTATACCTGTGGATAAACGAAATTCACTCATCACTCATCACTCATCACTCATCACTCATCACTCATCACTCACTAATAGCCATTCACTACAAACCCGCCATCCACCGCAATACATTGCCCCGTAATGTAGCTAGCAGCGGGCAGACTCAGAAACAACGCGGCTGCCGCCACTTCCTCGGGGGTACCCACGCGCTGCATGGGGGTGCGGGCCAGAATATTTTTCAGTTTTTCGGGATCGTCCAGCACCGGTGCCGCAAGTGGCGTGCTGATGTACCAGGGCGCAATGGCGTTGACGCGAATGCCATCCTTGGCCCACTCCACGGCCAGATTACGGGTCAGCTGGGTCATGGCAGCTTTGCTCATGCCGTAGATGGAGCCACTGCTGATGTGCGTCAGCGCCGATACCGAACTCATGTTGACAATGCAACCCTGGCTGTCTTTCAGCAAAGGGTAGGCCGCCTGTGACAGCTCAAACACTGAGCGCAGGTTCACCTGCATGATGCGGTCGTATTCGTCAGGGGTATAGTCCACACTAGGTTTGCGGATATTCATGCCGGCATTATTCACCAGAACATCCAGGGTACCCCAGGTATCCTGGACGTGAGCTATGATACGGGATGCTACCCCCGGCTCGGCCATATCAAAGGCCTTCCCTATGATTGAAAGTCCTGCTTTTTGGGACTCTGTTGAGAGCTGTGCGATAGCCTCTTCGTGCCGGGCCAGTACCATCACTTCTGCTCCAGCCTCGGCCATCAGCAAGGCGGAGGCTTCACCTATACCTTTGGTGCCTCCGGTAATTAAAACTTTTTTTCCTTTTAAATTCCATTTTTTCATAAAATCACAAAGACACTCATCGTAGAAAATAGTATAAATATAGCTTGTAATCAGATACTTACAGCATCGAGCATCGAGCTTAAGGCGTCAAGATTTCAAAACCTATGCCCTAAACCTAAAATTAATTTCGGTTAAAAGAGAAAGAATCTTCTACTTTTTCCTTTATAAAGTATACAGCCCTGAAAGTGAGCTGGTATTTTTCCTCAACATTCCTTAATCTGCATCTATATGATGAAATCTTTTAAACCCATGTACTTCCTGGTGGGCAGCGTGGTAGCCTTGGGATCACTGGTCGCTTCTTACCAGAATTCCAACCCCAGCCGGATAACGGGCAGTAGCCTCGACACGCTCTACAATGACCTGACCGACGAACAGAAACGCTCGCCCCAGTAC
>JBBRDE010000167.1:0-12284 GCA_038204185.1 Cytophagales bacterium | reverse complement strand
TATCAATTATTTTTTCGACAAATTGCCAACAGGAGTCAGTCATTTCGGAGAAATTCTCTTGCATTAGCTTGTTTGAGGTGAGATTCAACAAGCTAACGACTGACTCCTTTTATTAGTTTTATACAATCCAAAACATATTCTCACACAATGGCAAACCCAGCAGGGCTGCCTGCCCACCACGCGGAAGGGTGATTTGAGTGACAGTGAAATGATGACCCTGACGGTCTTCTATCACTATTCGGGCTATAACCGGGCGGCCGGTGCTATGTTTCCACAGGGCCGATTTCTATGGTTTAAACAAGTGATGGCGTATAATTTTTTTCATATTTTTCACGTCTGCGCACGACAGCACATATTCGGTGGACCAGTTTGTTGCGAACAGCGTTGAGAATAAGCATTCTGTTCTTACCTTCCTCGACTTTACGAAGGTAGTAGGTACGTAGATCACCCTCGGCTCGGATTGCCGACATGGCAGCCATGTGCAGTAGAGATTTTAGGCGCTTTCGGGCGTGCCGGCTCACTCTGGTTCTTCCTCGGACGCTTGTTCCCGAGCGGTGTTCGAAAGGGGCCACTCCCGCATGGCAGGCTAACTTCTTGGGATCACAGATGGCTTTGAACTCATTGGTAGCCAGGATTACCTCCGTCGCCGTTGCTATGCCTACGCCAGTTATGGAGGTGACCAGAGAAAAGAGCTCCCTGAGTTGCTCGTCATTTTGAATTAGCTGCTCAATCTGCAGATTAACATTCTTGAGGTCGGCGTTGATTGCCTCCAGCGAAGCCTGGCAATTCTTGACCAGCTGCTTTTGCCGCTTGGGATCAACAAAGCCAGCCTGCTCATTGATGGGTTGCGCTAACTGAGAACGCACCAAAAGGAGCCGTTGGCGGAGCGCATCGAGGCAGTCCAGCTCTTGCAAAAGCTGGCGTGGCGGTTCCCAGAGCCTCATCCGATCTCGGAAGCGGAAGGCATACTCGGCCATGCGTTGCGAGTCGATACGGTCAGATTTGCCACGCTGAAGACCGCCTGCTTGCTTGATCTGAAGGCTGCTTTCCAGCCAGGTCGGATAAACTGACTTGGCCAACTCTGCCAACAAGAGGGCGTTGTAGATACCGGTGTGTTCAAGACAAACGACGCAAGTTGGCACAGTGAAGCCTTCTAGATTACTGATTGTCCTCAGCGCCTGATTGATCCCCTTTTCGGTATTGGTGGAGTGGGACTCAAAGGCGATGGTTTTGCCGTCGAAGACAGCCCAGTCCAAAGTAGATTTTGAAACGTCGATTCCAATGAAATAGCGAATTTCCATGATTACTGCTAAATTTAGTTTGGAAAAGAAAAGCTTGCCTTTCACTCGATACCTTTCTAATGGGCCTTAATGCCCGCATTTCTATCCGAGCCCTGGCAAGCGCACGGACCAGCCTCTGAATCGGCCCATGGGTCTTCAGCCCTGCCGAGCGATAGGATGTGCTGGTCCGTTTTGCCTACCTGTAAGATAATCTATTCTTGGAATATTCTTACCATACAAACCTAAAGGCCCGTGCGGTCAAAGCGGGGGATGGGAACACACATTAAATGCGGTGTCAGGCACCTAACAGCTTCCTGTTTTGATTCCATCCCCACCACTTTGTTCGGGTGAACACCAAAGATAATTCGGCTATGAGTCTATCTCAGCTTAGTGGCCGAAAGGTATGAACAGCTTCTTTAATTCGCAGTACCTGAATACAGTATTTCTATGAAATTAAACAGTCGTCGTATTTTCCTGAAAAAGGCAGGGGTAGGCGTAGCGGCATTATCCTTTCGAAGTTCCTTATTTATTCGAAAGCGTCCGTACCCCTATTCGGTTCCGAACGGTGTGTATTTTACTACGGGCTGCAAAATGACAGAGGTCAAGGCACAATCAGCCATTCTATGGACCCGGCTCTGCGCGCAGGAAAAACCTAATCCGGTCACCCATGAGCGCCAGAAAGAAGTTTTTCGTCAACCTATTAATTTTGATGAGAAAGCGCCCGTAGCCCAAATGGACGGGGCCGTGCAGGGTATCGGGGGCCAGGCACGGGCAACTTTGACCAGTGGATCGAAGCGCCTCCGGTCCGACTGGCATACGGCGGAAGGAAACCGGGATTTTACCGTCAGAATACCATTCGACGGGCTCAAGCCAGGCACAGAATACCAGGTACTATGGGAAGCTAGGCCAGACGAAAAAGGAGCAATTGCCAAAACTACCACCCACTTCACATCGGCTCCCGCCGAAAAATCTAACGAATCCATCCAACTCGTTACCTCCACCTGCCAGTACTTTTGGAGTTTCGATGAGGAGCAAAGGGGATTCCGTACCTACGACAGCATGGCCCGACTGAAGCCGGATTTTTTCGTTCAGACTGGCGACTATGTGTATTACGACAAGCCCGGCCCGCTGGCCAAAACCCTCGAGAAGGCTCGCCACAAATGGCATGCGATGGATGCCTGGCCTGCCTTGAAGGATTTTTATAAAAAGGTACCCGTCTATATGCTGAAAGATGACCACGATCTTTTGGACGATGACGCCGACCCCGCTTCCCCGGCCTACGGTGAACTTACCTTTGAAGCAGGCCTGAACGTATGGCGCGAAAATGTGCCGCTCGCTGATAAGCCCTACCGTACCTTCCGCTGGGGAAAGGACTTGCAAATCTGGCTGGCCGAGGGCCGGGAGTTCCGCTCACCAAACAAAACAGCGGATAATCCCGGCAAAACGATTTGGGGCGAAGAGCAGAAAAAGTGGTTTCAGCAAACGGTGGAAGCATCGGATGCGACGTTCAAAATCCTGTTTTCACCTACCCCCATCGTCGGACCCGACCGGGAAAAGAAAACCGATAATCACGCCAATACCGCTTTTCAAACGGAAGGAGATTGGCTGCGCAGATACCTCGCGCAGCAAAAGAATATGTACGTCGTCAACGGCGACCGCCATTGGCAGTACGTGTCGGTGGATGCAGAAACCGGCCTGATGGAATTCGGTTCCGGTCCGGTCAGCGATTTCCACGCCCAGGGCTGGCCAGAAGACGATAAGCGGCCCGAACACCGTTTTCTGCGCGTAAAAGGTGGATTTCTGGGGATTAAGATTTTGCGGGAAGATAATACCCCTACTGTTGTTTTCACGCACTATGATGTGGCTGGAACAACCGTGAACGAAGTGAGGCGGGTGGCGGAGTAAAGAGGATTTATCACGACCGACAGGTAAGTCATTTTACATCGGATCAAAGAGTGGCCGGCCCTTCGCTGAAATTCATCTTGTTCGAATCCGCTACACAATGGACGATTCTATCGGGATAATGCTGATTGATTTTGGAAAAAAGAATCAAAACGGTTTTCAATCCAGTTTAGACCAAACTGGATTGATTATTTTTTCAAAACCTGCCTTTTTTATGCCAAATCCCAAGATTGCTCCCGGTGCGCCGGGAATTCCGGCCCGATGGACATCCAGCGCCAAGTCGGGCGTCGGAACCTCAATTAATGCTGCCTCCGAGGTGAGTTTTACCCTGAGCCACGGGATTGTCAACGAAGTCTATTTTCCCCGCGAGGACTCTGCCTGCCTGCGTGATATGGGACTTATAGTAACGGATGGAAAAGAATTTTTTTCCGAAGAAAAACGGGATGCGACACACGGGGTAGAAACCGTGGAAGCTGGTGTCCCGGCTTATAAGCTGACCAATACTTGTACCGACGAGAGCTACCGTATTGTGAAGGATATCGTAGTTGAACCCTGCGTGACACCCTATTACAGCGAATTACCTTTGAAGCTCTGAAGGGGAAAAAGGAAGATTACCATCTGTATGTGCTTTTGGCTCCGCACTTGGGCAACCGGGGAGGCGAGAACACGGCCTGGCTGGGTGACTACAAGGGAATCCCGATGCTGTATGCCCGGCGCGACGGCCTTTGTATTGCGCTGGCCTGCTCAGTACCCTGGAAAAAACGCTCGGTAGGTTATGTAGGAAAGTCGGACGGTTGGCGGGATTTGAATCGCCATAAAAAGATGACCTGGGAGTACGAACGAGCCGAAAACGGAAACGTGGCACTGACGGCCGAAATAGACTTGACGCAGGTAGGGCAGGACGTTGTGTTGGCTTTGGGTTTTGGCCGTAACGATACCGAAGCGGGGCATCGGGCCTTGGCCAGTATTACCGATGGGTTTGAGGAGGTTAAGAATCTATATGCAAAGGAATGGCACGACTGGCAGGAGTCGCTGATTTCCCTGGATTCTCCCGAAGATCGGGTAGGGGAGTTGTATCGCATTCGTGCAGCCGTGTTGCGGATGCACGAATCCAAGCGTTTTCCCGTTGCCATGATTGCGAGTCTGTCCATCCCCTGGGGGTATTCCAAAGGCGACGATGATATCGGTGGCTATCACCTGGTTTGGCCGCGCGACCTGGTGGAATCGTCGGGAGGGCTGATCGCCCTGGGAGCCGAGGCCATGGCTTCCCGTGTACTGAAATATTTATTGGTTACGCAGGAGTACGATGGCCACTGGTCGCAGAATATGTGGCTGGAAGGCATTCCCTACTGGGAGGGGATCCAGTTGGATCAGGTGGCGTTGCCTATTTTACTCATCGAACTGTGTCGTTGCCACAAGGCTCGGCTCTCCCGGCACAGGTAGCCAGGCATTACTGGAAAATGGTGCGGAAAGCGGTAGCCTTTCTGGTGCAAAATGGGCCCGGTACCAAGCAGGACCGCTGGGAGGAGGAAGCGGGTTGGACTCCCTTCACCCTGGCAACTGAAATAGCGGCCTTGGTGGCTGCGGCTGATTTCTCGGAGGAAAACGGGGAGAAAGCGATGGCTGAATATTGCCGACAGACCGCTGATCACTGGAACGATCGTATCGAGGACTGGACGTACGTGACGGGTACCTCTCTGGCCAAAAAGGTGGGCGTTGACGGATATTACATCCGCATCAATCCAAGCGGGGTACCTGCGCGTGAATTGGCCGGCGTGTATCTGAAACTCAAAAATCAGCCCGACGAGCAGGCCGAAATACTAGCTACCGAGCTGGTGTCCGTGGATGCGCTGGCTCTGGTGCGCTTTGGCCTGCGGGCCGCCGATGATCCGCGCATTTTGAACACTATCAAAGTTATTGACGCTGTGCTAAAAGTCGAGACGCCAACGGGACCTTGCTGGCACCGCTACAACCACGACGGCTACGGCGAACACGAGGACGGAAGCCCCTACGATGGCACTGGGGTAGGGCGTCCCTGGCCCCTGCTGACGGGCGAGCGGGCGCATTACGAAATGGCCGCCGGTAACCTGGAAGGAGCCAAAGCTTTGCTCCAAACCATGGAATCGTTTGCCAACCAGGGTCTTTTTCCCGAACAGGTATGGGATACCGACGACCTGCCCGAGCGGGAGCTATTCTTTGTGAAATTCACGGGCTCGGCCATGCCGCTGGTGTGGGCGCATTCCGAGTACATCAAACTTTGCTGCTCTATCAAAGACAAAAAGGTTTTCGATCTGCCCCGCCCGGTGTACAGCCGTTATGTCGAGAATCAGCAAAAATCTACTCTGGTGGAATGGACTTTTACCCAGCCGATCAAGAATATGACGCCTGGTAAAGGATTGCGGTTAGAAACCCGGGCCTCCGCTCAGATTCACTGGACGACAGACAATTGGAAAACCACTAAAACCATCAGTACCCGTGATTCCGGGTTGGGGATACACTTTGCCGATTTGCCGGTTCAGAAAGTGAAATCCGGAAAGGTGGATTTCACTTTCCTCTGGCAAGAGTCTGATCGGTGGGAAGGAAACGACTTTACAGTTGAAATCCTACCAATGCGGGCAGAGTGAGCAAGGGTATGTTAAACTCAAGCCTTCCCTAGCGTGTCGCCGTAGTTTTATTAGCTGGTGCGAATTTCTCAGGAATGGAATTTTTGATCGGCTCAATGCTCATCAGGTAGGTATAGATGGCACCCAGGTGTTTTTCGGTCATACCTGCATACATCGTCCATGGCATGATGGTCTGCATTTCGCTGGGGGCAACTTTTTGGGGTACGTAGCTGCTGTCAGCATATACTTTGAAACGCGCCACGAAAGCCTCCTTCGACCAGTTGCCGATCCCAGTTTCCTTGTCGGGCGTGATGTTGGCAGTGCGGAGGGTACCCGACGGCATGGCAAATTCCCGTCCGCCTGAAAACTTTTTATCAGCGATGATCTGGCCCCGCTCGACAGGGGTGTGGCATTCCACACAGCCGGCCATTGTAATCACGTATTTGCCCACAGCCAACTCGTCGTTAGGGTTAGGTAGGGGAAAGGGTTCTGCCTTCTGAGGAATTGTATTGAGGATAAAGTTAAATGGGAAGTCGGGCTGGGAAGCGGCCGGCTTACTCTCGATTGGGGTGAGGGTGCGCAGATAGGCCACGACACTCTTAACGTCCTCTTCGTTCATGTTTCGGTAGTAGGGATAGGGCATAACCGGAAAAAAGGCGTGGCCGTCGCGGCTGACGCCCGTGGTGATGGCGCGATAGATTTCCCCATCAGTCCATTTCCCAATCCCATAGGGCGTGATATTTTTAGAGGTAAAGGAGCCGGGGAAACCCATCTGCTGATTGAATAATTCACCCCCTTTACCCAGGGTACCTGGTGCCAAGGGAGCAGTAAACAAGGAATAATCGCGGGTGCTGTGGCAATCCATGCAAACTGCCACGTGGTTGGCGATGTACTCGCCGCGCGCCACGCGGACAGGGGTGGGTTCGATAACCATTTCCGGCGCTTCACCTACATTGGGTAAGGCCAGAGAAACATATGCCAAGACACCGCCTACGGCAATAATGAGCACACCGACCAGGATACCGATGATTTTTACAGCTTTTTTCATGAGAGTAAGAAGTTTAGGATTTTACGAATAAAAGAAATGTACAGCTATTTTCAAAATTTAAACCCTTGTTTTTCAACACTTAGTGAATGGTTTTATCTATTTTGCCCTCTTCAAATAGGAGTGAGCCGAAAAGGGCCGCTATTGACCCGCCGAATGCCTTACAGTACACTTATCCCTTATTAACTACCTATGCTCGATAATACCCGCGTCTGGTTGCAGGGCCGATACTACAAAATCCTGAACAGCATCGCCTTTTATCCGGCCTTTATCGGCCTCATGTTCCTGGTACTTTCCTACGTAGCCATTCTTTTCGATTTCTCGGAGGCGGGGAAGAGCATTAAGTCCCAGCTACCACCCTACACCTCGCTCAAAGATGCCTCTACGGCCCGCACCATCATTTCCGCCATTGTGTCGGGGGTGATTTCGCTTACCGTTTTCAGTTTCTCGATGGTTATGATCGTGCTGAACCAGGCGGCTTCGCAGCTTAGCAACCGGGTACTCAACCGGCTCATCGGCAATCGGTTTCAGCAGGTGGTATTGGGGATTTATATCGGCACCATCGTCTTTGCGCTTTTTTTGCTTACCTCCATCCGCGACATCGATTCGGGCATCTATATCCCTGCGTTAAGTACCTACCTGTTGATCCTGCTGACGATTATTGACATCTTTATCTTCATCTATTTTTTGCACTACATCACCCAATCCGTCAAATACGAAGTAATCATCAATCGTATTTATAAGGATACGAGCACGGTGCTGGAGCGCGCCTGCCACTTACATCGGCAACCGGTCCAACCAATTGTTTTGAATGGGGACCACTATGTACTGGCTAATTCGTCGGGGATTTATGAAGGCTTCGACCGGGAATCGATCATACGGCTGGCTGATGACAGCGATTGCCTATTCTTTACGATGCATACGCCAGGTACCTTCGTGTTGCAGGGCTTGCCCCTCTTGCAGGTCAGCAAGCCGATCGACTCCAAAGCCCAGGAGGCTGCAGCGAGGGCCGTGCGGGTCAATACCAGCGAATCCGTGGAAGAAAATTTTTTCTACGGTATGCGGCAATTATCCGAAATCGGGATGAAGGCCCTAAGTCCGGGTATCAATGATCCGGGCACGGCCATCATCGCCACGCGGGCACTATTCCAGTTGCTCGCCTATCGGATCAACCATTTTCCTGATAATGTGGTCAGAAACGGCGAACAACAGGTTCGAATTCTTATTGAGGAGCTGACCTTCGACACTATATTTGCCCAGACTGTGCTACCTGTTTGGGATTATGGGAAGGACGATCGGCTGGTGCAGCGCGAACTGCTGCATCTGCTCATGCAGCTAGTCCGGATTTCTCCTCTGCATCCCAGAGTAGGTCGGCTGCTGCTCGATGTGAAGCAGAAAATTCAGGCGCATCCACTGAGTGACTAAGCTCCCTGAAATTATATGTGGAAAATACGGTCCAACGGAGCTCATTTCTACGTATATAGCTGTGCGATAAAATCAAACGTACTTTTTAACCTAAACCTGACTGACTTGAAAGTTATAAACTCCCGCGTTCATGGCGTCATCGACTACCTGGTTGTCGTTTTTCTTTTGGCGGCGCCCAGCCTGTTTGGTCTGCCCGAAACTACTGCCTTATTTACCTACGTATTGGGGGGCATTCACCTGGCCCTGACTATCCTTACAAAATTTGAAATGGGCCTTATCAAAACGATTCCTTTCCCGATTCACGGCTGGATCGAGCTGATCGTAGCCATTGCGCTGGTTGGGGTGGCTTTCTATCTGGGTGGTCTGGAAGGCGATCTGGCCCGTAACTTTTATATGGGTTTCGCCGGTGCCGTATTTTTGACCTGGCTATTGACCGACTATCAGTTGACCCCTGCCAGGAGCTAGGGGTCTGGCGATTGGCCCAATGAGGGTAATGCTTCAGGAAATTAAAATTGCTTTAAGCTAGATTTGTATCAATCAGGGGTATAGTGAGTCTACTTCGTGCTTTATTACTTTGTTACAAGACAACCTAAAGCACGATGATGAAAAAGCTCGTTCAACGATGGCTCATAGGTGCTCTTTTCCTCTGTTGGGGAGGAGGACTTGCGCCGGGCTATGCCCAGACTAAAGGCAAAAAAGCCCACGAGGTGGTATTTAATAAACAAAGCCTTACCCGTGATTTTATTGGCGAAGGGGCCACGGTGGGTGATGTAAACAAAGATGGAAAGAAGGATGTCATATCCGGAGCTTATTGGTTCGAAGCACCCGACTGGACCCCGCACGAACTGGCCGAACCAAAAGAATTCAAGAAAATGGAGGGGTATAGTGATGCATTCCTCGAATTTGCGATGGATGTTAATCAGGACGGCTGGGTAGATATGATCCGGATCGACTGGCCGGGCAAAGCCGCCACTTGGCACGAAAACCCTAAGAACAAACCGGGGCATTGGGTCATGCATCCAATTTACGAGCACCTGGGCAACGAATCGCCCATGCTGGTAGACATCGACGGCGACGGTCGCATGGATATTCTGGGGAATGACCCCACCGCGAAGGAGGTTATCTGGCTTAGGGCTCCCGTTAAAAAGGGGGATATTGCCTGGACGAAATACGTGATCAGCAGCGATAAAGATCTCGCCACCCATCAGTACACCCACGGGATTGGCTACGGCGATATCAATGGCGATGGGAAGAAGGACATCGTCATTAAAAGCGGCTGGTGGGAAGGCTCTGGCGATCCTACAAAGGAAAACTGGAAATTTCATCCGGCCAACCTGGGCCAAGACTGCGCCCAGATGTACGTACTGGATCTGAACGGCGATGGCCTCAACGACATCGTGAGCTCGTCGGCTCATAACTACGGTATCTGGTGGCACGAACAGGGCCGAGGTGCCGATGGAAGCGAAACCTGGGTCGAACACGAGATCTATAAGAATTTTTCGCAAACCCACAGCCTAGCCCTGGCTGATCTTGACGGCGATGGCGACCTCGACCTCGTGACCGGCAAACGACATCTGGCCCACCAGGGAAAAGATCCCGGTGGCCTCGATCCACCACTGATGTACTGGTTTGATTACAGGCTAGAGGGTAAGAACCCTACCTGGATTCCCCACGAAATCGACAACGATTCTGGTTCGGGTTTGCACGTAACAGTGGAGGACATGAACAAGGATGGCCTACTCGATATCGTGACTGGCAACAAGCGTGGTGTCCACGTGTTCTTGCAAACAAAAGGTAATAAATAGTCAGACCCCGTGGGGGTACGGCGAGTATCCTGTTTTTTGCACCTACTTGCGCTACTACCAACAAAATAGGTTCATTGTAACAAGGATGCTGACGAATGGTAGCCTTAGCCACCGCTTGTTTTCGGATGTGTTGACTGCCCTCACATTGTCGCAATGATTCCCGCTCTATATTAGCCATTTTACTCTGCAATTTACGGTTCTCCAATACAGGATTAATGCGGATGCATATTCCCGAATTCTGTAAAGTTGCGTTCCTATTCTGGAAGGGGAATAAATACCAACTTTAAGGTCAAATTACTGAATATTAGAAAGTTGTGCGAAATTATTTACTTCCGGTAGATAACTGAACACTGTTAGATTAGGTCGAAATCGCATGCCAAGGCCTTCCTTTATATGGCATAGTTATTTTGTCAATAGATGAAACTGTTATACTCAACACTTCACCCCTAAACAGACTGGCTATGGATACGACCAATATGAAAGAGTTTGTGGAGGGTATTGCATTACTATGGAAAGCAAACAAACGGAGGGAGTTGTTGTATATTCATGTGATGAAGCGGGACCATTTGGGTAAAATGCGCCGCTTGTGTAATCAAGGCCATATCAGCGCCTTGCTGTTTCAGAAGGAAATTCAGTGGATTTACGATTATTTTAAGTGTAATCTCAACGATTGTGATCTAAGGGAGGAGTTTGAAGCCGCTCCGGTAGATCATGCGCAGGTAACTACCCTCGACACCCTCCGCGATACCCGTATGGTCGTGCGGTTGATCAAAGAAGCCGAACTGACCACCATTCGGGGGTACCAGTCGGTCATCCGGTTTGTGGATCGGGAAGGGGAGGTGCATAACATTCTGCGCGAACACCTCGACCGGATCACACACCTGTGTAGTGAGCTGGGGCGGGAAAATACCCACCATTTTAAAGGTATTCCGCTTTCTTCTCCTCATTCGTGAATAAAAGAAACAATCAATCGTAGGAGGCCAGTAATTTGGCCACTCGCTGTTCCGACTCACTTAGCCACGATTCTTCGGCCGTGGCTGTTTTTGCGTATTTCTGTATTCGGTTGTCCGCGTAGGCATTTGTTACCGACGGGTGGACGTAGTACTTTTTACATACGGCTCGGGTATTGCCCAGATGTTCGGCTACCTCATCGTAACAGGCATTCAGGGTGCGTTTCAGCCCAGCTTCACTGGTAGGGGGTGCCTGCTGACGCAAGTACTCGAATGCCGTGATAGTACCCATCCAGGTACGGAAGTCTTTGGCTGTAAAGCTACCACAGGTATGTTCGCGGATATAGTCATTGACGTGTTTTGCTTGCAACGGCTTTCGCTTGCCTTCTTCATTAAAGTACTGAAACAAACGTTTTCCCGGCATTTCCTTATAATGCTTGATCAATCGGGCTAGTGAACGATCGCGTACATTAATGTTGTGTTTGATGCTTTTCTTACCCGTAAATTTAAGCTGAATGGTACTGCCCTTCACCTGCACGTGCCGGGCATCGAGGGTAGTGAGCCCCGAGGTACCATTTTTGACCCGGTACCGCAGGTTTCCCACCCGAATGCAGGTTTTTTCCATCAACCGCACCGCTAGGGCAGTCGCCTTGGCGCATGAGTCACCGTGGGTGCGCAGGTCGTGTTCCACCTGCTCTCGTAGCTCGGGTAGTACATTTACAAACCGCAGGAGCTTAAAGTATTTGGTGCTGTTCCGAATCTGATTCCAATGCTCATGGTACCTGTACTGTTTGCGTCCCGCTTCGTCGATGCCCGTTGCCTGCAAATGAGCTTTTGGATCTTTACTGACCCAGACATCCTCCCAGGCCGGGGGCAGTATAAGCGCCTTGAATCGTTCAATTTTCTTTTTATCCCCGCACCGGGTGCCGTGGTCGTCCAGGTAATAAAACCCCTTACCCGCCCGCTTGCGGGTGTAGCCTGGGGCGATTTTACAGTCTATATAGTGTAGTCCCACCGCCTCAGCCGTTTTGACGGGATCTTTACGGATTTTTTTTAGATCCTTAGCGGGAATAAGCGGTAAACCTTGGTGAACGGCGGGTGCGGGTGACGACATAAATAGAATGGATGGATTCAGGCTGGTGCAAAGTGGGTAGGTTTAAAATTAAATACCCCTATATTAAACGTATAATACTCTGTTGCGTTAAATGATTTATTTATAATAGTTTAGATGTATTTTATTAAAGTAGGTTTATCGAAATGAAATATATTATCCT